>DWYX01000053.1 GCA_019118465.1 Candidatus Limosilactobacillus faecipullorum
TAACGCCGCCTTAGAAAAAGTCCCTTCATCAACCACATCCACAAAATATTGTAATTTAACTAAACTTACATTCATTTCTACCACCTACTACACTTTGTAACTTGAACTTTTAAACAAAAACGGATTCATACTATCTCAACTTGATTATACCTTAAATTCCCATAAGCATGGATTCGCATAAATGATAATAGCGAGCCCTAACTCATTGTTTTGTTGTAAAACTCCTAAACAAGATTTTTAAGGTAGAAAAGGTTCTTGAATATCAAAGTGCCAAGGAAAAAGCTCAAAAACGTAAGCTACACTTGAAGAAATACGTTGATAAGTTTTACGACTTCCTTGATACTATCCCTAATCCAAATGATAAGTTAAAAAAAGCTATCGAATATGCCCGAAAATTTCGCGCTAGAGTAGAAAATATCTACGAAATTGGTGAATTATCAACTATCAAATAACCCAGTGGAACAAGTGATTAATGTCTTGTACTCCGATCCCTTTTGACCAAATTTTTCAATAGTAATTAAACATTGATTTGCGTAGTAACAATAGTACAATATGCAATTACGAGGTGAGCTAGATGTTAGAATTAAAAGGCAAATCCAAATTTTTTAAAGCGGGGAATTCATTTGGGTTACGTTTAACAAAGAGGGATAAGGATTTATTACAAGTTAATCCCGGAGATGAATTTGAAAAGACAATCTCTCCTGATGGACAAACTATCACTTTCCGAAAAAAACAAGTAGTTAGCTCTGAAACAATGGAAATGATCAAAGAACTACTTGATGAAAATAAAGAGCTGATGGAGCGACTAAAGGACGAATGATTTATTTAGCCGAAGCTGATATTATCGCCGTCAATAAATATGTTTTAAATGGCGTAAGTCAACCATACCAGGGCATTCAATATCCTGAAGGGCTCTCTTTAGTTATTGAACAACCCCAAATGGTAGTTTTTGGTCCCACTCTCTATCCAACTATCTGGTTAAAAACTACTTACATTATGCAGAAAATTATCATAAATATTTGTGAGCTTAAAAATTAATCAACGTCAGCTTGACCTATTAGCTTCTTAGCTACTGGGTCTTTTTAATCGACCATTCATCACTATGTATGCGTTTTAATCAAATTAGTGTTATCAAACCAACCGTTATTGTACAATGATTATAGAAATGCAAGCATTAATTATTTAATCCACAAGCTAAGGAGGCGAATAGCATATGACTAGCAGAACCACATCTTCACGAGTACTTGAAGCTTTCACCTATTTTAGCGTTTTGTTTTGTCCCGTCATTATCCCGGCACTAGTTTGGATTTTTGCTAAGAGCGATCACGAAGTCGCTAATGGCGCAAAAAAGGCATTTTGGTCACAATCAGCATCATTTATAATGGTTATAATCACTGCAATTTTAGGTATTATTACAGATAATGACGTTATTCATTTAAATCGATGTTTTTTTGTCATTTTAGTAGGATTGTTAATCGTCATTTCAGTAACTTCCTTTATCTACAACCTTGCAAAAGGAGTAAAAATTCTAATTGACTAAGTAAAATTTTACTTAGTGAAGAATATTGCGGACGTTTTTAGGGGCTCCCGTGTTACGATGCTAGTATAAAAATTAAGCTTACAAGACAATTTACTTTATAACCTAGCAAGGCCTGGCAACTCATTCTGTCAGGCTTTGCTAGTACCCAGAAAGAATGATGAGGACTTACTGCAAGTTAATCCCGGCGATGAATTTGAGCTCCCCCCTTAACTTTGCTCGAGGTGTAAGTAGTTCAAGGGTTAGACGTAATCACTTCTTAAAAGCATCAAGGCTACTTGCAAACTACCGGGTTTATTGCGGAGAATTAGGAACAAAGAGATCGTCTTTGACCGCTATTAAAATGGTGCAGAAGCTTAAAAGGATGGCCTTCACCGTCGTGCCGTTTGGCCAAGACTTTAAGGATATGATCCCACCAACCAAAACTCACTCATGGTGGCCAACCAGTCCTGCGCTGGATGATGGATAACATCTTTATTTGGACTGACCCCGCCGGAAATATTAAACCCGACAAAGCCAAGTCAACCGAAAAGATTGATGGGGTTGTGGCTACAATTATGGGCCTTGACCGAGCCATTCGGAATGAGGGTAACAACGGTGATTCAGTCCATGATAGTCGTGGCTTACTTCTTTCGCGATTGCAAATGATTGCTAATAGCTATCTTTAATGCTAAAATAGCATAAAAGGAGGAAATTATTATGGCAACAACAGCTGAAAAAAAGACCGCTAGTATCTTTACTCGAGTTACTCCTCAGTTAAAAGAAGAAGCTGAAGAAGTCCTAGACCAATTACAAATTCCAATGTCTACAGCTCTAAGTATGTTTTTACAACAGGTCGTAAATCAAAAAAGAATCCCATTTGAAGTGACAACTAGACGTCCTCCTTTAGATTATTCTTCTCTAACCAAGGAACAGTTTGATCGTGAAATTCAAAAAGGATTTAATGATTTTGCAAATGGTAACACTTATACCGCTGATGAAGTAGAAGCAGAATTAAGAAAGCGTAGACGTAATTTGTAATGGATAATTGGATTATCTCTTACGCCGCCGAGGCTCGTTCTGATTTAATTGATATTGACAGCTATATTCGTTTTGCTTTGTTAGCACCGACAGCTGCCGATAGGATCGTTGATAAAATTACCCATGAAGTTCGTAGTTTATCATTCATGCCCAATAGGCACACCGTTTATCCTAATGAACCTTGGCATGACTTGGGAGTGAGATTTCTCCCGGTAGAAAAGTACTTAATCTTCTACTACCCAGATGCAGACAAAAAAACTGTAAAGGTTCTAAGAATTCTTTATGGTGGTCGGAACATAAATACCTTACTGCCCACAAAATTAGATTAGCTTATCTAGCACCAGTTTCTTATGAGATTGGTGCTTTTATTATGCCCTGAAAGGAGTTGATACCATGAGCTTTCTCAATAAAATCTTTCACACCAACAAAGCTTCACCTAAAAATTCGTTATCCAGCACCATATCTTTTCTCTTCGGTGCCACTACCGCTGGTCAAAACGTTACTGAAAGAACCACCATGCAAAATACAGCTGTCTATGCCTGCGTGCGGGTGCTAGCTGAAGGATTAGCTGGCTTGCCACTCCACATTTATCAATATGCAAAGGATGGCAGTATGAACTCAAGCATTAACTTAATCTTTTGCATACTAATCCTCTTCTCGATGATACCTTTAAGTTTATCTTTTTTCCATCAAATAATTTGTCAGTTGCACTCCGCGTCTTTCGACAATCTGCTGCTTGACCACCCTGTATCCTCTATTTTCAAAAAAGGTCGTGCCGTAATAGAGGATTCTGTCATTATAGGCCCGTCCACGTATTCCTCTAGCAGATCGCATATTGCTGCAGCAACTCCTTCACCTTGATGGAGGGCATGTACATACAGTCGATCCAAGTACCCATTTCGGTCTATGTCGCCAAAACCAATGATTTCGTTATTATCTTCCGCAACAATAGTATAGTGTTTGCGAAAAGACATATCCCACTGTCGTTCATCAAAATCCTTGGGTGCCCAGGCATTGAGTTGTTCTAGCGAGTAGTCTTTCGCATTTATAGTGTGGACAGTGTTGTATACTTTTCGGCAGTCAGATGGCCGATAAGTTCTTAATTGCATAATCCTTGATCCATTTGGCTGCTCCTTGTCCAAAAGCAAACGACAATTAATCCTACTTTAACGGACTAAGCTATAAGTTCCTCCACATCATTATTTATGTAAAAAGCGTGCTTTTTGTTAATTATAATTGCGCATTTGCTTGAGTCGTTCTTTTGCTGTGACGCAAATTCCATCTTTAGCTGCTTGCTACATTGCATCAGTACACATGATTTGGACTTTGGGATTTTTGGTTGCCTGTTCTTCACCCCAAACGGTCAAATATCTTAGAACAGCATAAAGATCGTATCCCTTTTCAGTTAAGGAATATTCAACCTTTGGTGGGATGCTAGCATAACTTTTCCGGTTTACCAGTCCAATCTTAATTAATTGCTTCATTTCCTCACTTAACACTTTGTGACTAATATGCAGTTGTTTAACCAATTCTCCTGTGCGTCGCGGCTTAATTGAAAGCAAGTAGATAATAATTGTTTTCCATTTACCCCCAATTAAATCTAATGCATAATCTATCCCGGTATTATAGAGTAACTTACTTTTTTCATTTCTGAACTCCCCCTGGATCATCAGTAATTCACAACACTTACTTTCAAGTAACTATCTCACCTTAAAGTGCTTACTTTTTATAACATTTATTACAATTTATAATAACACTGTACAAATCGAAAGGAAGCGCTAACTATGAAGAAAATTTTAGTACTTGGAGCAAGCGGGCAAATTGCTAGTCATGCAATCAACTAGCTTTTAGAAATGTCTGATGCCCAATTAGTTTTATTTGCCCGTCATCCAGACCGGGTCAATATTACCAATTCGAGCAGAGAAAAGCTGATTAAGGGAGACACCTTGAACCTAAATGACCTATCTTCTGCCATGGAAGGTGTCGATGCAGTGTATGCCAATTTAGCTGGCAAAGATATTGCCAAACAAGCTCAAAATATTGTTATATAGTATGATCAAAGCTAATATTAAGAAACTTGTATGGATTTCTTCCATTGGTATTTATGATGAGGTACCAGGAAAGTTTGGCGAATGGAATCACCAAATGCTCGGGGCTCCCGATCAGCCAGGTACCTATTTAGGAACTTATCGTAAAGCAGCGGATATTGTATCATCTTCTGGGCTAGACCATACAATAATCCGTCCGGCTTGGTTAACCAATAATGACGAAATTGACTATGAATTAACAAAACGAGGAGAAAATTTTAAGGGTACCGAAGTCTCACGTAAATCAATCGGTAACTTAGTTGCCAAGATCCTAATTAATCCAAGCAAGTTTAAGCAAGCCGATTTGGGAGTAGATAAGCCAGATAGTGATGGTGATAAGCCTCAATGGTATTAATTTAAAACCGGCAGCTATTCTAGCTCAGCACTGAATCACTTAAATTTGTCCTTAAACTCCGCATTATTGGCGAAATGCATTGATTCGTCAGCATGCTCACATGCTCTACGAACAACTTAAAGAAGCGACCGTGGATGCTTTTGATCAGCTGATTAAAAACCATAAGCTGGCTAGCAAGCAAAGAGAAAAAATACAAAGAAGGGAAACCAGTAAACAGGTTACACTCCATAGCATTGATGAGATCAACGAATTTGTGAACAAGCACAAATATGGTTTGGTCGACTTTGACGAACAGCTCTTCGTAGACTAATAGAAAAAATAGCCGGGGATTGTTGCTAATCTAATCAATCAGAATGCAAATGCGTTCTTTCGTGATATAATGGTAGTAAATTGATTTGAGGAGGCTATCAAAATGACAACAGCTACTAAATCTACAACTATTCGTTTTGACAACGATGTCTTAACCATGATCCACAAACAAGCTGATCTTGACGGGATTTCAGCAACTGAATTCATGCGCGAGGCAATTCTAGAAAAACTAGAAGATACTCTCGACTACCAAGATGCCGTACGTAATTTACGGGCATCTAATGGTGAAACCGTATCAAGAGACGATGTGAAAAAACAACTGGGGCTTGATTAATGAAATACACATGGTCTTTTGACAAGCAAGCATTAAAAGATTTTCAAAAACGTCTTGATAAAACAGTCCAAAAACGCATCATTAACTGGCTTGATGAACACGTTGAAGGCACCGATAACCCACGCGTCTGGGGTAAAGCTCTCGAAGGAGAACTGGGTACTTTATGGCGATATCGAGTTGGTAGCTACCGTATCATTGCAGATATTCAAGATAATGTCTTTACGGTTGTCGTAGTTAAGGCAGGTAAACGAAATGACGTCTACAAACGAAAATAAGCACCACGTTCTTGACTATTCAAAATTAAGCAAAGTACCTATCCATTTACTTTTTAGTAATTCGATAATAAGTTAGCCCCATCGCAACACCAAAAATTAAAAGACCTAAATATTCATAAAAGAAAGCACTTAGATCTAGGGCCTATGCCACCACTAACATACAATCGGTCGAGTAACCCCGGTTTGATAACATTTAATATCAGAACTGAGGGCAGAATATCAGCTTCAACTATCATCACGGACTACTTACGACGTCCTTATAGATAAGTCAATCTTCTTCCCTTACCCTCTGAAATCAAATAAGCGGTTAAGCTGAAACCATCCGTTTCACTTAACCGCTTATTTTTATCCTCCAACTGGGTAATTAGGCCGCTTACCATCCAAGATTAGCATCACATCATCAAGTCCCATATCAACGATGTTCCGCATCGCTGTATCAGTATAGAAGGCACTATGGGGTGAGATAAGGACATTGGGCATCGCCCGTAAAATCTTGTAATCTTCCGGAATTTCTTCTGGTTGAGCTTGTTTTTCAAAGAATTGCCCTTCATCATCCAAGGTATCCAAGGCTGCTCCTGCAATCTCATGATTTTGCAAAGCCGTAATTAGATCATCAGTCACTACTAAGCCGCCCCGGGCCATGTTAATTAAGTAAGCAGACGGCTTCATCTTCTTGAAAGCTTCGGCATCTAACATTGCCGCCGTTTCATCATTTAGTGGCGTATGAATCGTTACAATATCCGCTTCTTTAAGAACCGTGTCTAGATCCGTGTACGTTAAATATGGTTCTAATTCGGCGTGGTGAACTGGATCTACCGCAATAACTTTAGCGCCTAAAGCAGAGTAGAGTTGAGCGGTTGCCCCGCCAATATGACCAGCTCCAATGATTCCGACCGTTAAATTGTAGATTTCGGTACTTTCCAATCCTGACCACCGGAAATCAAGCTGATCCATCCGCTTATCATAGTACCCTAATTTCCGGACGAGACGGAGGGCCTGGGTTAAGCCCATTTCAGCAATGGCGCGCGGTGAATAAGCCGGTACGTTGGTAACCGTCAATCCATTCTCCTCAGCTAGCTTCAAATCAATAAAATCAAACCCCACCATCCGGGCAGTAATTTGTTTAATTCCAAATGACTTTAAAGTTGGGTAAATTAAAGGATCCAAGGGAATCGTTTGCTGGATATCAATTCCATCAAAACCTTTAGCCCAACCCACAGTTTCTGGAGTTAAACGTTCTGCCACCGACTTAATTTCAACGTTGTGCGCTTTAGCGTATGCGTCAATAAAAGGTTGTTCAACATCTAAAACGGCGTACATAATAATCTTCTTCATAACTACCACTCCAGTTTCTTCATCCGTTTTACGGCTTCTTCTAAAACAGCTTGCTTTTGAGTTGCAGCAATCCGCACAAACCCTTCTCCAGATTGACCAAATGCAACCCCTGGGACAACTAAGATTCCAGCTTCATTCAATAATTTATCAGCAAAACTCAAAGAATCCATCCCCGTTGCCTGAATACTTGGAAAAAGATAAATGCTCCCCATTGACGGGATTAGCTTTAGCCAACTGACTTTTGCTAAGGCTTGGTTTAAATAAGCCAATCGGTTCTTAAACTCATTTACCACTGGTTTAGTTAACTCATCATAGTGAGCTAAGGCAAATAAGGCGGCATCTTGGGAAGGTGTTGGTGCTGAGAAAGTAACTGAATCGTTAACCCTACCGACAGCTTCCACTAGCCAATCTGGACCAACTACGTAACCAATCCGCCAACCGGTCATCGCAAAATTCTTTGAAAAGCCACTCACAATTGTGGTGTTTGCTGGTGCATAAGTTGCCAGTGAAACAAATTCAACCCCTGGTTCAACGTAGTCGGCATAAATTTCGTCGCTCAAAATCATTAGGTTGTTTTCAATCGCAACCTCCGCTAAGGCCTTCGCTTCAGCAACCGTCAATACATTCCCCGTTGGGTTATTTGGTGAATTAATCACAATTGCTTTTGTCTTCGGGGTTACCGCTTGTTTAAGAGCAGTAATATCTAAGGCAAAGCCCTTCGTTGCGTCCGTAGCGACTTCTACTGGTACCCCTTGTGCTAATTTAACTTGAGCAACGTACGGTGAAAAACTTGGTTCTAAGACGATTACTTCTTCCCCTGGATTAAGGAGGGCTTGTAAGACAAGGAACAAAGCATGTTCAGCCCCAACCGTTACCATCACTTGATCAGCTTGCGTTGGCCGGTTAAAGCGTTGCGTATAAAAATCCGCGATTGCTGCGCGTAACTCAGGCTTCCCCATCGCGGCGGTATAATGACTATCCCCCGCCTTAACAGCCTTAAAGGCAGCTTCAGTAATTGCTACTGGAGTTGGTAAATCTGGATCCCCGATCGATAAGTCAATCACGTTATCCATTGTCGCGGCCTTCTCACAAACATCTGCCAAAAGATTTGGCGCTGGATTTTGATAGGCTTGGTTTAAAAAGGTCTGATCCATACTAGTTCCTCCTCACAAAATCTAATCGTTTTATAATTTAACATCATACACTTCTCGGGTATTCAATACAAGTTTTCTGTAATTTTATTCACTAATAGCAGTTAAAATAAAGTTCCACAAACGATTGATTTTCTTAATTAATCCCGTTAAAATCTTGTTATAATTTAAACTTAATCTGAAATCACTCAGAAATATTTATGCTTTGTAAGCGAAATTAAACGCATATGGTATTTTTTATTAAAATTAGGATATTCTCAGCTATTTGGAGGAAGTTTCATGCAAGAACTACGTGAATATTCAATCACTGATTTTTGGAACAAGCTCATGTCAGCTGTTGCCATGGCAATTGTTGTCGCTGTTACCCCAAGCGCAATTGTCGGTCCCCTTTTCCAAGCCTTGGCTAGCCATGGTCCCTTTTGGTCAACCTTAAATATGGTTACCAACATGGCTATGTATGCGGTCCCCATCCTTTGTGGGGCACTAGCAGCTGGTCAATTTGGCTTTTCAATGATTGAAAAAACTAGTGTCGCCCTAGCAACCTTAATTGGTTCCGGAGCGGTTGCTTATTCTGCCAAGGATGGCACCTACACTTTAATCGGTATGGGGGACTTAATTAATATCATCTTAGTTACCGCCATTGCAATTAGTGTGATTTTCATTATTCGGCCGTATGTTGGTAGCTGGTCAATTATTTGGGATCCAATTATTGGTGCCTGTGCAATTGGGGGCTTGGGAACGTGGACCTATCCGTATGTCCACATGGTAACCACGACTGTTGGGGCCTTTTTAAATCAAGTAACAAAGCTTCAGCCATTACCAATGTGTACCATTCTCGGTCTTTCTTTCGCAGTGATTATCGCTACCCCACTTTCAACTGTTGGTTTGGCTTATGCCTTCGAAATTGCTGGAATTGCTGGTGGAGCCGCTTCAGTTGGGATTACTGCTTGTTTCTTTACCGTTGCCTATGCTGTTTCAAAAGTTAATGGGAAAGGGCTTGTCGTTGCAATGGCCTTTGGTTCAGTCAAAATGATGCTAGCTAACTTCTTAAAGCATCCGCAAATGTTAATCCCAATCGCCATTTCGGGTGGCGTTGCTGGCTTTATTGATTCTTTTATCCAAATGAAAAACGGGGCAGCCTACGCCGGCTTTGGTTTCCCTGTCGGCCCAATTAATGCCTTTACTTACTTATCTGGTAGTCCCCTTCACAACTTTTTAATTGTTGCTGGGATGTATTTTGTCCTCCCAATTGTAGTCGCCCTTTTTTCCTACCACCTATGTAAAAATATCTTCCATATCGTTAATGAAGATGATTGGTACGTTGATTTAAATGCTTAGTTAAAATTAAATTAGATTTATCTAATATAACTATTGACGACCTCATTTTGATCTGTTAGGATAGCAACAATCAATTCGACAAAACTTTTAAAGGCATTAGTAGTTTCCTAGTTAAGCTCAGCGAGAAACTGGTTGGTGAAAAGTTTCCTTGACTAAAAAACGGAAAGGTCTTTAATTAAATGCTAACTTTTCGAGGTTAACTGGTGGCACCCATTATCGTGTCGCATATCGGATCAAATCCTGTATGCCTAAGGGGCTAAGACTAGCCTAAAGTTGGGGTGGTACCACGCAGAAGCGTCCTCTGTTCAATCGAACAGGGGGCTTTTTTGTCGAAGCGAGCTAGGAGAGCAATCTATCTCTCACTGACATAATCCTAAAATTGGAATTTAGCAATCATTCCCACATAGCAAAAAAGAGGTCTGGAAACTCCAAACCTCTTTTGTATATATTACACAGAAACTACGGTCGCGGCAGTAGCCAAGTGAATATTGCCTTCCTTCCAGTCGGCACGATCCTCCTTGGTCTTGCATGGGCTCACAAACGCCAAGCACGATGGCTAGTTCGTTCCAAACCACGGCCGTTGAAGATAAGTTCAAACGAAAGAATGATCCTTACGAATCAACCTACGTCCGCTTTACCCCAACTAGGCCGTCAAAAAGGGGGCTATCTCTTAGTCAACCACGTGCCGTTCAAATGGTTGGTCAGAAATTCCTTCACTCAAAATCTTCTTTGACCATTCCTTAGCAGAGAAGAGCGAATGATCACGGTAGTTCCCACAGCTTTCAATTGTGGTTCCTTGAACGTCTTTCCATTCAGTGTGGTAAGCAATTTCTGCTAAGGATGACTTCAAAGCCTTCGCAACTTCCGTCGTTGAGTGTTCACCCCAAGTAATTAAGTGGAAACCAGTCCGGCAACCAAATGGTGAACAATCAATCACACCATCTAGACGATCACGCAACAACCCGGCTAATAGGTGTTCAATTGTATGCAAACCAGCCGTTGGGATCGCATTTTCATTTGGTTGAACCAACCGCAAATCGTAGTTACTAATTTCATCACCCTTTGGACCCTTTTCAACCGTGATTAACCGCACATAAGGGGCCTTAACCTTCGTGTGATCCAAAGTAAAACTTTCAACTTTTGCCATAAAGCATTTCCTCCTTAATTTATTAACTTTATTTATGTCCACCAAATCAAATTCGTCAACCGGTTTCTCCAAAGTGAGTAATTTTAAACCCAAAAACGTCCCAAGAACTGAAAATTATCAGCTCCCGGGACGTTTTCTTGAAACGTGGTACCACCCAAGGTTTAGAAATCCTTTACAGAATTTCTCTCACTAAGCACAATCATGCTTAACCACTGATATCGGGTGGTGACCGCTAACGGCTAAAGACTTCACCGTTAGAATTCTCCAAGACCATCTTCGTGATGATTATCCTTACTGGCTTTCACTATTCCAGCTCGCTATGAAGGTCCTCAAAACTACTCATCTTTTTAATTGATATCTAATTTGATTGCCATTATCTTATAATCGTATTCTTGAATTGTCAACCCTAATTTTGCCCTAAGTTAACCATTACTTGCGGACAATAGTAATCACAATGCATCGTTTGTGGAACTTGGTCCCATTTAACAGGATACCCTGCCCCATGTGCGCAAAAGACCGAATCGGGAGTATTCGGTAAGTCACTAACCGGATCATAAGTTTGGTTCTCAATGATTGTTGTCTGATCTTCAGCTGGCCGAAAGCCACCAAACTGAACCGTTAATTGTCCTAGGCCATGGGTATATCCCCGGACGATCGTTGGGTAATCTTGTAATTTATCCACGGGTGCCTCACCAGTTAGCCGCACTGGTACTTCCCCACTAGGTAAATTAGTCGGGAGCTTCAGCCGCCCACCCATTTTTTGAATATCGTTTAAGGCTCTGCCAACCTGACTAACCGGAATCACTAAACTAAATTGGTACCAAGGTTCTAAAAGCTGCGTCTGCCCAACTTGTTTAAGCATCATCAACCCCTGACGAACCGCGCGCCAAGTTGCCTCCCGAAAGTCACCACCACTGGTATGCTTAATGTTTCCTTTCCCACCAACGAGGGTAATCTTAACATCGGTCAACGGCGCCCCAATTAAAACGCCCCGGTGCTCCTTTGCCTGAAGAGCAGCTAGAATTTGACTTTGCCATTGGTGGGGCAAAATTTCTTCTCTGCATTGGCTCGTAATTTGTAGCCCACTCCCCGGCTTCCCCGGTTCCATCAAGAGATGAGCTTCGGCATAATGACGTAAGGGTTCAAAATGACCAACACCTTCTACCGCTTGGTTGATTGTTTCCCGATAAACGATCCCCGCGGGCTTTAAGGTAACCGTTAAACCAAACCGGGATTGTAATAAGGCCTCAATAACCTCAACTTGAACCGTCCCCATTAATTGAAGGGTTATTTGGTTCAATTCTTGATTAACGGTTAAATGCAAAAGTGGTTCTTCATCAGCTAGTTGCTCACAAGCATTACGTAGCGTTTGAAAATCATGATCATCATCCGCCTTAACCGCATAGTTAAGGACTGGTCGTAAAGTTGCTTGTCCGACCTGCTTTTCAGCACCGATTCCTTGCCCCGGAAAAGTTTTTTGCGGACCAGCAATTGTCACAATTTCACCAGTCTTAGCCACTTGTTTGACTTCGTATTGGCGGCCGTTATAATGGCGGATTTGATCAACCTTTTCATTGTTAAGTGTCGTCTTAACTTTTAGCTCGCTGCCCGTCACCCGAAGCCAAGTTAGGCGAGTACCGTTTGATTCATGTGAAATTTTAAAGACCCGAGCACCAAAGCTATTTTTTGAGGTGAATGGTGACCCCCACTTAATAATTCCAGCGAGAAGTTCTTGAATTCCCATTTGGTTTAGGGCCGCTCCAAAGTAAATCGGTACCACTTTCTGACTTTGAACCAAAGCCCGAATATCTTGGGGATTAATTTTTCCATTTGTTAAATAATGGTCTAAAAGTTGCTCATCCCCTTGCATGGCAATTGATTCTGGCGTATCTGCCGGCCAATCTTCAAGTTTATTTGGTTCATTAAATGGTAAACATTGACTGCCAAATTCAGCTTGGAGTTCAGTTACAACTTGATCTGGTTGTGCCCCACTCTGATCAAGTTTATTGATAAAGATCATCGTTGGAATCTTTTTTGCCCGCAAAAGTGACCATAGCGTCCGGGTATGACTTTGGATCCCATCAACCGCTGAAACTACCAAAACGGCTAAATCAATTACATTCAGCACCCGCTCCACCGTCGGGGCAAAATCAACGTGCCCGGGAGTATCCAACAAAGTAATATTGGTATCATTAACCGTTAATTCTGCCTGGTGGTCAAAAATTGTAATTCCTCGTTGTTTTTCAATCGTATTCGGATCTAAAAAAGTACTTTGCCTATCGACCCGTCCTAACTGACGAATTGTGCCAGCTTGATAAAGCATCCCCTCAGCCAAGGTCGTTTTACCAGCATCAACGTGGGCCATCAACCCAACTACTAAATGCTTTTCCACTACGCTTCCTCCCCACTTAATTTAGTTTGTTTCAAAATTGCGGCCGATTGCCTCAATTTCCAAAATTCACCTAAAACCAAAAAGCCGCCCAAACCCTTACATTAAAGGATTCAGACGGCTTTTAGATATTTGACTATTTCGCTAAAATTCCGCCAAAATGGTCCCACCCGGGGTCGAACCGGGATTAGCCGCTTAGGAGGCGGATGTACTATCCAATTATACTATGGAACCAAACCAACATTTATTATCTCATTGATTTTAGTCCCTGTAAAGTTGGATTTACTTTTGCTTTTTGGCGGTAGCTTCAGCTTTTCGCCGGTGTTTTAACCGAATTCCCTTATTTTTCCGGTTCTTTTTCCGGACCTTTTTCTTTGCTTTGGCAAAAAAACGCTCAGTAACTGAATGAGTTTCTTTTTGGTTATCAGAAGCCGCGGCTAGTTTTATTTTCCGTTGCTGATTTTCCTTCGCTAACCGTTTTTTTGCCTCATCTTCACCTAATAGTTCCCGCTCAGCAATTGCCATTGGTTCTAATTGATAATTGGTTTTGGCCAAGAGACGTTTTAAGTCGCGGAAATCATGGTCATCCCCAAGATTAACTACTAATCCTGGCTCCCCTTGCCGACCCGTTCGCCCACTCCGGTGAACATAGAGGTTCGAGCTAGCTGGTAATTCAAAATTGACTACCGCTGGTAACTTCGGAATATCAAGCCCCCGGGCAGCAACATCCGTCGTCAACAAAAGCTTAATTTGATGCTTACGGAAACCTCGCATCACTGCTTCCCGTTCTGTTTGCCGTTGCTTACCACCCAAAGTAGCACTTGAAACTCCAGCGTGCTTCAACCGACTTGCTGTGTAATGTAAGGTCTTAATACTAGAAAAGAAAACCAAGGCTCTGAAGTTTTTGGTTTTACTTAGTCGTTCCAGCATTGCCGCCTTTTGGCTCATTGTCCGCGCTTTTACTAAGGCATGCTTTACCGGCCCTTGACTATCATCACTTTGTCGCACATCGACCATTTCAATGTGACGGCCAAAAAGATCATCCAGCTGATCAAAAACTTTACCATAAGTTGCTGAAAAGAAGGCAAGTTGGGAATCAATTGGCGTTGTCCGTTCAATATCTTCTACTACCGCCTGAGTATCATCAGCTAGCAAATCATCAGCTTCATCAATTACCAACGTTTTTAATTTTTTCAGGTTTAAATTCCGTTCATCAATTAAGTGCAGAATCCGCCCCGGGGTTCCGACAATTATTTCTGGCTTGCTTTTCTTGAGCCTTTCAGCTTGCCGGCGCAAGTTTGCCCCGCCAGTTAGTGATTGCACGTGCAAGTCTAATAAACGCGCCCATTCACGCATTACCCGCGTCGTTTGCATTGCAAGTTCTTGGGAAGGCTCCAAAACTAAGAGTTGGATCCCAGCATCTGCTTCTAAGCGTGGCAACAATGGCCAAGTGAAGGCTAGCGTCTTTCCGGAACCTGTTGGCGCAATTCCTAAGACTGACTTTCCCGCTGCTAAAGGCTTAGCCACCTCAGTTTGAATCACAGTTAACTTCGTAAAACCCGTTTCTTGAAAATGTTGTTTAAATTTTTCTTCCACGGGGACCTCCTTAACGATTTGTATCAGCTGGGAAGACAAAGTCTGCAGATTGACGAAGATTGTACATTACTGCGTTTACATCCCGTGACAAGGCTTGCCAGTGCTTGTAAAGCTTCAATTGTTCAGCATCATCAGGGGCTTCAAAAAGATCAGCAAAGTCGTTTAATTCATCGACCATTGAGTTTTTAAAGTATGGGGCTTCAATTGCATGAGCTTCCTTATTTTCGTCAAAGTACGTCACCTTAGTAGTGTCAAAAATACTATCAAAGACTAAGGTGTCCTTAAGGCCGTAGAATTCACTTACTAAGTGAGAATTTGCGGTTTTCCCAATGTTCAAAGTAACTGAAAAGCCATCATAAGTTAAGATTGCGACCCCCTTAGCATCGACTCCCGTCTTGGCCATTGTTGGGAAGTAAACCACACTGTTCGGCATTCCGTACATCGTAACAGCACCGTAGACTGCGTAAACCCCAAGGTCCATCAATGCGCCCCCAGCAAATTCCTTCGTGAAAATGTTTGGATATGGCTTTTCGTCAGCCAAAACCTTATCATAACGACCGGAGTACTTCATTACCGTAATGGTTGCTCCTTGGTGATGATTCATCTTTGCAAATTGCTTTTGGGCTGCCTTGAATAAACCAGTATGAATGTGCCGGGCAGCTTCAACTAACCGGGCCTTTGGATGAGCTTGTAAAAGCGATTCAATTTGACTGAATTCTTCAGGGTTAACAAAGGCTGGCTTTTCCAAAATAATAAACTTATCATTTTCGATTGCTAACCGCACTTGTTCATAGTGCAAGCTATTTGGAGAAGCAATGTAAACAACGTCAAAGTCACCTTCATCAAAGAAGTCTTCTAAACTATCATAAAAGGCAGTTGCCCCATATGGCTTCCCAAATTCTTCTGCTCGTTCCATCGTCCGCGAATACACCGTTGTTAATTGATAACGACCAGTTGTTTTCGCAGCATCAAGCATTTGGTCGGTAATAATATGCGTTCCAATAATTCCTAATTTTAACATCGTCTTCGTCGCTCCTTTAGCTTAATGTATTCATTTTACCACCCTCGCTAACAGTCTTACCACTACCACGATTTATTATCTACGTCAATTGCTAGTTTGTAACATTCCAAATTTTGCTAGATTATTCGTCATGACAAGTGCCTCGATCTGTGCTTGCAATCCCACCAAACTACGAGCATAAGTCTGTTCGCTTCCCAAGAGTTTCAATTT
>DWYX01000054.1 GCA_019118465.1 Candidatus Limosilactobacillus faecipullorum
AAATTGAAACTCTTGGGAAGCGAACAGACTTATGCTCGTAGTTTGGTGGGATTGCAAGCACAGATCGAGGCACTTGTCATGACGAATAATCTAGCAAAATTTGGAATGTTACAAACTAGCAATTGACGTAATCATAAATTAATTCCTGTTAAAATACTGGTTTACCGAGATTTATTCACAATCAATAGCTGTTGTATTTCAGTTATCGTAGAAAAGGTAGTAATCACCTGATCTGGATATAAAGTTTATACCACGATCATTATCTTATTTCTATATAAATAATAAATCTCCCCATTAAAACAGTACTTTTTTCACAGTTTTAAAGGAACACCATATTATCTTTTGATAAGTTTTCAAAGAAAATTAATATTTTCGTTTATTTGAAGTTAAACAAACTTTCATATCTTCTTTATGATGATGGGCTTTTTGTCATGGTCCGAATTAAAAGGGCTATCTAGGAGTAACAGAACCACCTAAGAATTTAGTAAACATCCAATCTTCCCGTTTAATTACCGTCATGGTCGACTCTCAAAGACAGTTGAAGAGTTAGCCGGTGAAAATTATGGTGAGATAATCTTGTGTGATGGTTATGATAAGAATCATGGATTAATCCGATTTGGAGCTTACTTAACTCACATTCGCCACTGTTTTGTCAATATCATTCAGGATCGTTAACAAAACTCAAGAACTCACTTGACGTTACAATTCTGCAAAAAATCGGGAAAAGCTTAAATATTGAGAATCAATTAGAGTATGAAACTAAGGAGGGAAAACGGATAATTTATCTAAAACCATCGTTGATGAATTCTATGAATTTCTTAGTCAAATAATTCATAAGGATAGAAAAAGTTACGTGCTCACATTGAAAGTACCTTAAAACTTAATGAGCGAGTATACCGAATTTTGATGATGACCAATTCTCGTTAGGTACATTTCAACGATTATTCATAAGAATAGGCTGTTCGTTAAGTCAATTAATGGGGCTAAAGCAAGTTCTATTTACTACACCTTGGTTGAAAATAACCTTGATGTAGCGAAATACTTTATATACCTATTCAAATACCTTCCCAACCGTATTGATGAAAATCTTGGGAATCATTTGCCTTGGGTAAAATAAGTTCAACCAGCGTGTCATAAATAGCAATAGAAACGAGGCTAGAAAGAAACTAATAAGGCCACTAATTGAAGGTTGGAACGTAACCAACATTATTTAACCTTCACTAGTGGCCTTCATTATAATTAAAATTCTTCAACAGAAGTGGTGAAATTGACCTTAGTGAATAAAATGAGCTTGCATCAAGAGTAAGTTTTGAGAATCATCTCCACCACTTTCCCCATCCTTTTTTATTTTGTCAATATGTGCTTATAGCTTTATATTTAGCCATAAGAAAAAGTACCTCACAATTGCTAGAATTTATCTAACAATTATGAGGTACTTCATCGTGTTATAATTTAATTTTTAATAGTAATAAAGACAAAACTCGTAAAATTTCTGAATAGTTTTCTTGATTCCTTAAGAAAGTAAGTATTACTGTCAATAAACTTTACTTTTATATTAATCAATGGAATTCCCGGTTCTTATTACTAAAGATATACGAGTGATGGTGATACCTCATCGACATCACCATTCCGATTCCGAGCAGGTTCCCAATTAAGGAAGAACCCCCAGCAGAAATAAACGGCAGTGGAATCCCAGTCAGTGGGAGTAATCCGATATTCATCCCAATATTTTCGAAAACGTGGAAGAGGATCATCATAATGACCCCAGTTGCGATGTAGGCGTAAAATTCATTTTTTGTATCAAAGGTTACCCGAATCATCAAGTAAATTAATAAGAGATACAAGAGAATTAACAAAACCCCACCAATAAAGCCAAAGTTTTCTCCAATCACCGTGAAAATCATGTCCGATTCACGAACTGGCACGTAGACTTTTGAATTTCCAAATCCGGTCCCAGTAATCCCACCAGAACCAACCGCCTTAATACTTTGCCAAAGTTGATACCCACTATTAGAAGTATCCTGTGCTGGATGCAACCAGTTATCGACCCGGTCAAATTGGTAAGCTTGGAAACCGATGTGCTCCAAGACGAATCGCCCAGCATTACTCGTCACCATTGCGAGGGCACTCCCGCCAATGACAACCGCAATCGTAATTGCCGGGGTCAAGATTCGCCATGTTACTCCCGAAACCAGAACTAATCCTGCAAAAATCGCAACGAAAACCAACCCGGTACCAAAGTCGTTTTGGAACTTTAACGATACCAAAACTGGTAATAGCCACAAGAACATCTTACCAATCAAGCGCCAATCACTATCAACGGTGTGTCGGCTATATTGATTATTATGAATGGTAATCACCCGTGCCATCATCAGAATATAGGCTGGCTTCATGATTTCTGACGGCTGAAAGGTAATCGAGCCAATCGCAAACCATGACTTTGCCCCCGTATTAACGTAGTAGGCCCGACTATAGAAGACGAGGATCGCATACATTAGGAACAATCCTAGCCAGTACGCGATTGGGGCCACCTTCCATAGCTGCTCGGAGTCAAATTGCATAATCACAATGATCATGATTGTCCCAATAACGTACCATGCTAATTGCATCAGCACAGTCCTGGTAACATTAACCGCCGTTTTATCATGAGTCGCCGCAACGTAAATTGCTGCTAACCCAATCAACGCCATGAGGAGCACACAGAAAATTATCCCCCAATCAATCCGTGACTCGTTCTCATTTTCTTGCGAACGATGCATTTTTCTCGCTCCTTCAACTTAGCCTTGGTGTAAATGATATTGGGCGAGAATCGTTTCTAACCCTTCTTCTTGTGACCGGACAATAAAGGTTTGATCGCTTCCCATCAATTGGGCTTTAAACTTGGTCCCATCAGCAACCACTTCACCAATTACTCGGTCTTGAATCAAGACTTGTTCAACTAACTGCCCTGCC
Source organism: Candidatus Limosilactobacillus faecipullorum (assembly GCA_019118465.1). Lineage (GTDB taxonomy): Bacteria > Bacillota > Bacilli > Lactobacillales > Lactobacillaceae > Limosilactobacillus > Limosilactobacillus faecipullorum. The sequence goes on from DWYX01000054.1 coordinate 2,953, forward strand.
CGTTCAATATCTTTCACACTAACTGCAATCGTTTTTTCTTTTTTTGCCACTATTTCACCTTCACCATTCTTTTCTCTTTGGTCCTGGCCATTTTAAAGGCACTGGATCAACACCACCCCGGCTAAAGGGTTGGCACCGCAAAATCCGCCATAGGCCTAACCACACTCCTCGTAAACCGAATCGTTGAACCGCTTGAATCATGTAATTTGAACATGTTGGTTCAAAACGACAAACGCGGCAGGGCCGGCGGACTGAAATCCCGCATTGGTACCACCGCACTAGTTTAATTACTAGTTTACTTCCCATATTTTTTACGCTTCTTCTTACCGTTATCGTCGCCTTGCATCCGTTCAAGCATTTCGCCGGCACCCTTAGCAACGTTATCCAATGGATCTTGGGAAACAACCACTGGAACTTTAAGGTAAGAACTGAAGAGTTGATCAACTCCATGAAGAAGGGCCGTCCCCCCAGTTAACATAACCCCACGATCAATAATATCGCTAGCTAGTTCTGGTGGAACCGTCTCAAGTACTGAGATAGCCGCCCGCACAATTTGATACAAAGTATCATGAAGGGCCTCTTCAACTTCATTTTGGTTAATTTCGATTTGCTTAGGCATCCCGCTAGCAACATCCCGGCCCCGAACAGCCATCGTCTTTGGTTCATCAACCTTTAAAGCCGTTCCAAGTTCAATCTTAATCTTTTCAGCTGTATGTTCACCAACAACTAGGCCGTGATGATCCTTAATGAAGCTAGCAATATCTTGATTTAATTGGTCCCCAGCCATCCGAATTGATTGACTCGTTACAATATCACCAAGTGAAAGCACCGCAATATCACAGGTACCACCACCCATGTCGATCACCATATTACCACTTGGCTTGAAGATATCGAGGCCTGCCCCAATTGCGGCGACTTTTGGTTCATATTCAAGGTAAACCTTGCCACCACCAGATTGTTCGGCGGCTTGCATAATTGCCTTGCGCTCAATTTCTGTAATATTAGTTGGGGCACAAATCATAATATTAGGCTTTGAAACGAAGCCCTTAACGCTTAGCTTGCCAATAAAGTAAGCTAACATTTCTTGGGTAACATCAAAGTCTGAAATCACCCCGTTTTTAAGGGGCCGGATTGCCCGAATATTACTAGGGGTCCGCCCGACCATCCGATATGCTTCTGACCCGACTGCCAAGACCTTATTGGTTTGCGTATCAATTGCTACAACTGAAGGTTCGTTTAATACGATTCCCTTCCCCTGCACATAAATTAATACGTTGGCTGTTCCAAGGTCAATCCCGATATCCTTTGCCATGTTGTTTCTCCTTCCGAAACTATTCTAAATCGCTTGCTATTATACCACACTCAAGGGTGAGTTTAGCTTTCTCACCCGGTCTTTAAAAAAACACAAACAGTCGATCAAAATTAAAACTCAATTGTAATTTGGGCACCGAGTGAAACCAAGCGGTCAACAAGGTTTTTATCCAATTCTCCAATTAGTTCAGCTTGATCAAGCCAGGTATTTTGCTTAACCGTTAATGCTAAAGCCAAGCCAGCTAAGCTAGCTTTGGGATCATCATAAGTTAAGGTTGCCGATAAACTATTAATTGGCCCAGCTAAGGCCATTTTCTGATCTTCTTGATACTGACCTTGCTCACTCAGCCAAGGTAGGATTTCTTTTGCCAGGGTCTTTGGAAATTCAAATTGAGTTTTACCTAGCTGGCGCGCCTGCACTGCTAGAATGCCAACTTGAATTCGTTCATCAGCAATTGCCATTAAATCTGAAGCCGGAGTCGTTGGCAAGAAAATTTGGGTGCCAATTACGCGGATCCCATTTCGTTGCGTAATAATTGTATTCCCTGCGGCTTCAAGGTATTTAATTACCGGTTGGAGATAATCCGCATAAGCCCCCAGAGCTACCACATCACCACCTGTTGCCGCCGCTAACATTAAGTAAAAGCCAGCCTCCAGTTGATCATTAATAACGTAGAGGTCTGCGCCATGAAGGTAGCCCACTCCTTGAATCCGAACAGTTGAACTATCAGTCCGGTGAACCTTTGCTCCCATTTTATTTAGTAATTCAATTATAGAACCCACTACCGGTAAGTTTGGTACTCCGTTTAAAACTGTGATTCCTTGGGTTAAGGTTGCGACAGTCAAGACATTAATTAGCGTTGTAACTGCCCAAGTACTGGCATCAAAGGTTTGACCTTCAAGATGATCGGCTTTGATCGTCAACTCAGTATCATCTTCAGTAATGGTAGCGCCTAATTTTTCAAAAATTTGCTTTAATTCGGAAATTTGTTGGGCGATCTTCGGTTCTTTTATCAGCTTAACTTCACGGCAACGGGCCAAGACCGTCCCCATCAACTGTATTTCACTTGCGGTCAATTCAACTGGGGTAAGATGCCATCCTGCATCTAATTTTAAAACTTCTTGATGGCGGTTATAAGCGAGTTTCACCCCAATTTTCTGGAGAATTTTATTAGTCACAATAATCTTCGGCGTTGCTTGAACGTGGTCAAGAATTACCGTTCCACTAGTCGCCAGAAGACTCGCGGCTTGACAAGCCAAAACGGTTAATTCATCACTAATAATTTCAATATTTCCTTTTAGTGGTGCCCCACCAATCACTTTTAACTTTGCCATTTTTTATTCCTCTTATGTTTTTAATCAACCCATCATTTTAAAGGCCCCATGAAGGACAGTGAAAAAGCCAATAAAAAAGTTTGCGCATCCAGTTCCCAAGACAATCGAGGTTAAAACAATCAACATTGGTAAAGCTTGGGGTGGCTTACGAAACATTTTATCAATTTTTAGGGAATTAATCGCCATAAAAGCAATTCCAATAAAGCCAATTTGGACAAACAGATTAATTACGGATGCCGAGCCTGTATATTGCATCTTGCCTTCTCCTTTGATTCTGATTATGTAAAAAGGCTGAGAAAACTCCCAGCCTTCAAGTAATTATTTGCCACTAGAAACCCGTAACCGGTTAATTGCCCGAGCAAGGTGAACTTCTGCCCGTGCTAATTCATCCGCATTATGAACTTGCTTAGCATGAGCGATTTGTTTTTCTGCTCGTTCCTTAGCACTTTGAGCACGAGCAACATCGATCGCATTGGCAAGCTCAGCGCTTCCAGCAACAACCGTTGCATTTTGCCCGTTGAAATCTATGAAGCCACCGTTAACGGCAATCACAGTATCCTTAGTATCGGTACCATGTTTTAACCGTAATTCATCAATTGCCAAGGAAGCAATGATTGGTTGATGGTTTTTCATAAGTCCCATTTGACCTTCCGTTGTTTTTATAACAAGAAGGGTCGCCGGTTCATCATAGACGGTCCCATCAGGAGTGACAATCGTGACATTGAAAGTCGACTCAGCCATGGTCATCCCCCCTAAGCGTTATCAGCGGCGTCTTGCATCTTCTTAGCCTTAGCAACTACTTCATCAATTCCCCCAACAAGCCGGAAGGCTTCTTCAGGAAGATCATCGTACTTACCATCTAAGATTGCCTTGAAGTCCTTAACAGTTTCTTCAAGTGGAACATATGCCCCTGGTTGACCAGTAAATTGTTCAGCGACACTAAAACTTTGGGAAAGGAAATTTTGAATCCGACGTGCCCGAGCCACGACGGTCTTTTCTTCGTCGGATAATTCATCCATCCCTAAGATTGAAATAATGTCTTGCAATTCACGGTAACGTTGAAGCACGTGTTGCACCTCAGTAGCGACTTCGTAGTGTTCCTTACCAACAATTTCTGGGGCAAGGGCAGTCGAAGTTGAAGCCAACGGGTCCACGGCTGGATAGATCCCAATTTGCGTTAACCGCCGTTCCAAGTTAGTCGTTGCGTCCAAGTGGGCGAAAGTCGTAGCTGGAGCAGGGTCCGTATAGTCATCGGCAGGCACGTAAACAGCTTGAATTGAAGTAATTGATCCCTTCTTAGTTGAAGTAATCCGTTCTTGCAATTGTCCCATTTCAGTAGCCAAAGTTGGTTGGTACCCAACGGCAGAAGGAATCCGCCCAAGCAAGGCAGAAACTTCTGACCCGGCCTGCGTAAACCGGAAGATGTTGTCGATAAAGAGCAACACGTCTTGGCCCTTAACATCCCGGAAATATTCCGCAATCGTTAACCCAGTTAAGGCAACCCGCATCCGGGCACCAGGAGGTTCGTTCATTTGTCCATAAACCATGGCCGTCTTTTCAAGAACCCCTGAGGCCTTCATTTCGTAGTACATATCGTTCCCTTCACGGGTCCGTTCACCGACCCCAGTGAAGACAGAAATCCCATTGTGTCCTTGGGCGATGTTGTGGATTAATTCTTGGATAAGAACCGTCTTACCAACCCCGGCACCACCGAAGAGCCCAATCTTACCACCCCGGACATATGGGGCAAGTAAGTCGATAACTTTAATCCCTGTTTCAAGGATTTCCGTTTGGGTACTTAATTCTTCATACTTTGGTGCGTCACGGTGAATTGGCATCCGCTTTGCATCAGGTCCAAAAGCTGGACCATCATCAACTGGTTCCCCTAAGACGTTAAACACCCGACCAAGAGTTTCGTCACCGACAGGAACACTGATGGCGGCTTCAGTGTTTTCAACCGTCATCCCCCGTGTTAAACCGTCAGTACCGTCCATGGCAATCGTCCGAACGACCCCGTCACCTAATTCAAGGGCAACTTCGACCGTCAAAGTCTTGTCATCAGCTTCTTGAATCTTTAAAGCCGTGTTAATTTCAGGAAGTTTTTCGTCTAAGGGAAATTCAACGTCAACAACTGGTCCAATGACTTGAACAACTTTACCAGTAGCGCTCATTTCATTTCCTCCAAAATCTCAAATTATTCTTGTGCTGTCATCCCACCGGTAATTTCAGTAATTTCGGTCGTAATGGCAGCTTGACGTGCCCGATTGTATTGTAACTGAAGCGTAGAGATAATATCATCTGCGTTATCAGAAGCTGAACTCATTGCGTTTGCACTTGAAGCATGTTCACTAGTCTTAGCGTCCAAAATCGCTCCATAGATTAAACTCTCGGCAAACTGAGGAACTAATTTACCAATCAATTGTGGCAAGTCAGGTTCGAGGTCATATTCGGCCCCGATCACTTTTGATTCCGTATTGTCTTCTTCTAATGCTAGTGATTCAGCTGAAATTGGCAATACCAACTCAACCCGATCATGAGACACAATCCGGTTTACGTAGTGACTGTATGCCAATAGAAGTTCATCATAAATTCCATCAGCGTACATTTGGACTGCGTTCTTAACAATATTGTGCGTTTCACGATAGGTTGGAACATCACTAATTCCAGTTGCTTCGAAGACAACGTTCATTCCGCGTTTCTTAAAGAACTCGGTCCCAGTTCGACCAACCGTTAAGAATACGGTGTTCTCTTTGGTTAAACCATTCTTCTTCATCTTATCGAGAGTGGCCTTAATAACATTACTGTTATATGAACCAACCAATCCTCGATCAGACGTAACAACTAAGATCCCAGTCTTTTTAACCGGGCGCTTGGTAAAGAGGCTTCCCAAATGATCCTTATCATCTGAAACCCCGTTCTTTAAGGTCGCATTATGAGATTTAACCAGGCTAATCAGGACTGACTTAACCCGATCAGCATAAACTTCATAGGTCTTGGTGTGACCTTGAATTTGGTTGAGCTTAGCGGTGGAAACCATATTCATCGCCGACGTGATTTGTCGGGTGTTCTTAGTTGACTCTAAACGCCGCTTAACTGCAGCTAATGAAGCTGGCACTAAATCTCACCGTCCTTTCTTAGCTTTTCCTCTTAGTCGTTAGCCTTTATTTGATTATTAGCTTTTTTAGTCACTTGGAAGCCGGCTACAAATTCTGCAACTGCCTTTTCAAGTTGGTCACCTTCTGGCAACTTACCAGTTGACTTAATTTGATCATACAAGTCTTGGTGGTTAGCGTGCATAAAGGCTGCTAATTCTTCTTCAAAACGCAATACATCTTCAACCGGAACCTTATCAAGGAAACTGTGTCCTAAAGCAAATAAGGTAACAACTTGTTGTTCAATTGGTTGACCAGCGTGAAGGCCTTGCTTCAAAATTTCAACCGTCCGTTCACCACGCGCTAACTTAGCTTGCGTAGCGGCATCAAGATCAGAACCGAATTGAGCAAAGGAAGCTAATTCGTTATAAGATGCAATATCCAAACGAAGAGTCCCAGAAACCTTCTTCATGGCTTTGATTTGGGCATCCCCACCAACCCGAGAAACTGAAGTCCCAGCATCGATGGCTGGCCGTTGACCAGCGTAGAATGAATCAGAGTTCAAGAAGATCTGACCGTCCGTAATGGAAATAACGTTCGTTGGGATATAAGCAGAAACGTCACCGGCTTGCGTTTGAATAATTGGCAAGGCCGTCATTGACCCGCCACCCATGTCATCAGATAACCGCGCTGCCCGCTCAAGTAACCGGGAGTGGGTGTAGAAGATATCCCCAGGGTAAGCTTCACGACCAGGTGGCCGCCGAAGAATCAAGGAAAGTTCCCGATAAGCATCGGCTTGCTTTGATAAATCATCGTAAACAATCAAAACGTCCCGGCCGTTGTACATAAATTCTTCCCCCATTGCGGCTCCAGCATATGGAGCAATGTAAAGCAATGGAGCTGGGTTTGAGGCACTAGCTGAAACAACAATCGTGTAATCCAAAGCCCCAAATTTCCGTAAGGTTTCAACTTGCGTCCGCACAGTTGATTCCTTTTGACCAATCGCAACGTAAACACAAATTACGTTTTGGTCCTTTTGATGAATAATCGTATCAATAGCGATTGAAGTCTTCCCGGTCTTCCGATCCCCAATGATCAATTCCCGTTGACCACGACCAATTGGAACTAAGGCATCAATAACCTTAATCCCAGTTTCCAACGGAACCGAAACACTCTTCCGTTGCATAACACCAGGAGCCTTCTTTTCGATTGGGCGTGTCTTATCAGTTTGAATCTCACCCAAGCCATCCAAAGGACGACCAAGGGGATCAACAACCCGACCAAGTAAAGCATCCCCAACTGGAACTTCCATGATCCGACCAGTCCGCTTTACCGTATCTCCTTCACGAATACCCGTAAAGTCCCCTAAAATAACGATCCCGACATCGTTACTTTCGAGGTTTTGGGCCATCCCGAAGACGCCATTACTAAATTCGAGCAACTCACCAGCCATGGCATTTTCCAAACCATCGGCTCGGGCAACCCCGTCCCCTACGTAGGTTACCGTTCCCGTTTCTTGAACGGAAATGTCATCTTGGTAGTTGGCGAGTTGCTTTTTGATGAGTGAACTGATTTCCTCAGTTTTAATGCTCATACAAATCTCACCTCTTCAAGTCCAATATTAATGTTATTTAACAAGTAAACGACGAATTTGCTCAATCTTTGATTTCAAGCTCCCATCAAGGGTCTTGTGTTCGGCAGTAACAATTACCCCGCCTAAGATTGATTCATCAACCGTTTCATGCAAAACAATCTCTTTTGCTCCATAACGAGTTAAGAGGTTTTGCTTGAGTTGAGCGCGCCGTGGTTCATCAAGTTGCACCGCTGTAACTACGTCGGCATGAACCCGCTTATTTTGTTGATCGTACCGGCGTTCAAACTCATCAATGATTACAACCACAATATCCATCCGGCCGTAATCAAAAACCATTTGAATTAAGTTTGAAACCAGTTGACTAGCACCTAATTTCAAAGCTTCAACTAATGATTTCTTTTGATCAAGACTTAGCTTAACTCCCGTTAGCATTTTTGCTAAGTTAGGGTTAGCTTCAAAAACTGCCTTAATACCAGTGAGTTCTTCATGAACTGCATCAAGTTGGTCTTGTTCAGACGCTAACTCAAAAACAGCTTTTGCGTAGCGGTCGGCAACTGTTCTTAGATCAAGACTCATGTTCTACCAACCCTTCAATGTAAGAATCAATTAAGGCTTTTTGATCATCTGCATTTAACTGCTTCTTGATGAGCTTGGAAGCAATCTCAATAGATAGGTTTGCGACATCGTCCTTGGCGCCGCGCAATGCATCTTCACGAGCCTGCTTTGCATCTCTTTGGGCTTGTTCCTTCAAGTTTTGGGCGTCCGCTTGAGCAGTTGCCACGATTTGATCACCTTGCGTCTTAGCAGACTTCTTGGCCTGATCAACAATCTTAGCAGCTTCAGCTTGGGAACCTTCTAATTGAGCTTGACGCTTTGCAGCTAACTGCTCTGCTTCTTCACGAGACTTCTTCGCAGAATCAATGTCATTGGCAACCGTCTTGGCCCGCTTTTCCATCATTCCGGTAACTGGCTTCCAAACAAAATGCCAAACCAGCAAAGCGGTGATAATAAAGGAAATTAAATAAAAGAGCATATCCCCAACATATAAACTATTGGACTCTGCAATTACCAGCATCTATTGACACCTCCTTTACTAAATAATTCTAAATCGATTAGTAACTACTTGTTCATTACTAAGAACGCAATAACGATAGAAAGAATTGGCAAAGCTTCAATCAAACCAACCCCAACGAACATCGTCCCACGTAAAGTCCCAGACATTTCTGGTTGACGAGCCATCCCGTCAATCGTGTGGCCGATAACCAAACCGTTACCAACACCAGCACCAACAGCCGCCAAACCGGCAGCGATACCTGCAGCAATTGCACCCATTGTATTTTCCTCCTTAAGAAGTGGTTATTCCTCAGTTACCTTCCGAGAAATATAAACCGTCGTTAATGTTACAAAGACATATGCTTGGATTGAACCGATGAAGACTGAGAAGGCTTGCCAGATCATTTCAAGTGGCAAACTGACAATCATTGTTGGCAATCCATGTGAAAAGGCCATTTGCGCCAGGAGCTTCAATAGCAATTCACCAGCAAAGATATTACCAAAGATCCGTAGACCCAGCGTTAAGAAATTACTAAATTCCTCTACTAGATTAATGGGAAGCATTAACACGCTCGGAGTGAGGTATTCCTTAAAGTAGGACTTAAAACCCTTTTGCGAAATACCTGCAAAGTGCGTTAAGGTGATCACACACAGCGAGAACGTTAAGGTTACCACCGGATCAGCCGTAGGACTCTTGATCAATTCGTGACCGTTCCAACCAATTTGTAGAATTAACCCTAATTGGTTTGCTACAAACAAGAAGACAAAGAGCACAAAGGCTAAAAAGCTGTAATTGCCCACTTGATCGGCTGGCATTTGGGACCGAACGATTCCGTTAGTGAATTCAACTAACCATTCCAAAACATTTTGTCCGCCTGTTGGCTTCATTTGCAGATGCCGTGAAAGACCAAACAAAATAAAAAAGGTTAGTGTAAATACCAACAATCCAGAAAGAATGTTAGTCCAATTAAAGGTCAAGCCGAAAAGCTCAAAAGTAAAAGCATCACCGCCCATTTACATCTCACCTCTTTTCCTTATAACATTCATAAGTTGTAATTTATTGCCATGACTAAAAAAGCTTAGACACCTAAGTTACAGAAATTAATATATCATTGTTTAAAGAAAAATTCAAAACCGTTTCAAGCATATGAAGGCGCCAACAACCGCATCTTGTTTCTCATTTAACCGTTTCCAGTTTTTTATCTTGTGAAGTAGTATTCGAACTATTAAGAATATTCGGCGTTTTTATTCCGGAAATTATCAGAAATAGCTTTTTCTAAATTTAATAGATTTTTAACTTTTGCTTTGCAGCTAAATTTAATTTTTTTACCCAACAAAAAAGCCACGGTCAATCATTCTAAGTAGAATAAAATAACTCGTGACTTTTTGCATATAAACGACTAATCCAAATAAATGTCGTTATTTTTCTTCACTTCGGGCTTCTTCTGGCAGGACTAGATTCAAAATGATCCCTAGAATAGCAGCCACTGCTAAGCCAGAAAATTCATATTGTCCAAGTTTTAAGTAGGCATTGCCGATCCCAATTACTAAGATTACGGAAGCAATCATCAAATTCCGTTTCTTATCAAAGTCAACATGGCGTTCGATCAACACCCGTAATCCAGATGAAGCAATCACCCCAAATAATAGGAAGGAAATCCCGCCAATTACTGGTGACGGAATGGATTCAATTAAAGCAGAAAGCTTACCAACAAAGCTGAAGAAGATCGCAAAGGCCGCCGCTCCGGCAAGAACGTAAACGGATTGGACCTTTGTAATTGCTAAAACCCCAATATTTTCACCATACGAAGTTACCGGAGGCCCCCCGACAAACCCAGCAATAATTGAGGCGGTCCCATCCCCTGCCAAAGTACGGTTCAACCCCGGTTCCTTAAAGTAGTTGTTCCCTGTTAATTCATCCAGTACCATAATGTGGCCTAAGTGTTCTGTCATCGTAACAAAGGCAATAGGAGCCATGCTGAGAATAGCCCCCCAGTAGAACTGTGGGTGGTAGTTTACAAATGGAATCTGGAAGTTTGGCAAACTAAACCAGTGTGCTGTTTGTACTCCTGAAAAATCAACAATACCAAAGGCGCAGGCAATTAGGTAACCCCCAACAATTCCCAGTAGAATTGGAATTAATCCTAGAAAGCCTTTGAAAAACATGTTAAAGGTAATCGTAATCAAGAGGGTTAATAAGGCAACCAAGAAGAAATTTAAATCGTAGGTATTACCGTTCATCGTGGCATCCTTAGCTGCCGTTCCAGCAAGGGAGAGCCCAATCACCATTACGATTGGCCCAACAACAATCGGTGGCAGAACCTTATCAATCCAATCAGCACCAATTGCGGAAACAATTAAAGAAACAATCAAGTAGACACACCCAACCGCGATCGTCCCTTGGGCAATCCCTGGATACCCGGTCGTTTTCATCAGTGCAATCATCGGCACAATGAATGAAAAACTCGATCCCATGTAGGCGGGAATCTTATGCCGAGTAATTAAAATGTACATTAAGGTCCCGACCCCGGAACTAAAGAGGGCAATCCCCGGATTTAAACCAACTAAAATTGGAACCAAAACGGTTGACCCAAACATTGAAAACATATGTTGCAGTGATAGTCCAAACCATTGTCCTGGCGTTGGCCGTTCGTCAACTGCTAAAACGACATCACGCTTTTCTGTCATATTTTCTCCCTTCCAAAACAAAAACGCCTTCCGATCCAATAGACCCAAAGACGTTATTCTGGTAGGCTACCAAAATTAACTTTACCCTTGGGGCCTCACTGGACCACATTAAAGGACTCGTAATCAATTGTAGCTATTCTACCGATTTTATTTTCCCCTGTCAATCATTCTGGCCGAGTTGGATCAGTCTTTACAATGATTGCGCCGGCAAATTACAACTAATGCTGTAACCGGAACCGTTAAGATTACCGCTAAAAATGAAATTAGCACTAAGATTGCTTCGTGGACAAAAATCTTATTATTCAGGATCGTTCCTAGTGAGTAATGCAAGCCTAAAAACCAAATTAAAAGAGATAACAAGCCACCAACAAAGCCAAAAAAGAGAGTATTTAGGGTCGTTCCAATAATCTGTTTTCCGATCATCATTCCGTTTTGAAAGAACCGAACATTGGGTAGTTTAGGATGATTACTCAAAATTTCCGTTAACCCAGCGGCAATTGCCATTGCCACTTCGGCGATCGCCCCTAAGGTTGACAAAAAGGTAGCCGCAATTGTGACATCCAAAAAGGAAACCCCCAGGGCCAAGGACATTCCTTCTAGATCATCACTGTCTTCAAGACTAAAACCTTGCACCATCTCAAGATGTTCGACCCCATAGATAATTAAAAGCAGACTAAATGCAACAATACAGGCAGTTAAGAAAGCAGGGATTGTGGTATTCAAGTCATCTTCGCCCATAAAAATCGTGATCGCTAACATAACCATCCCTAAAACCGTAGCTACCCAGATTGCTGGTACCTGCAGAGCAATTAGCAAGAGGGCGAAGTAAAGGAACCCAAAATTTAGGATAAGGCTCAAAAAAGCTAACCAACCTTGTTTTCCACCCACCAGAATCATTAAAACTAATAAAACAACTCCTAGGGCCGTAATTGAACTCACCTTTATCGCCTCCCTAATAAAGTAGCTGCGAAGAAACTTACTAATGGCACTGCTAAAACAATTCCAATTCCCGAAACTAGGCTTTGGACCATTCCCAGACTCATATTCATATTAAAGGTATAAACGATTGAATTACCATTCTTAAGATACATCAATGCCGAGGTAAAGGTATCGGCCATAAAAATTAAAAACAAGACATTTACTAACGGCCCCATAATTGATCGCCCAACATTTCGACCAGATTTAAATAATTGGCTGAAACTAACCGCTGGATCAAGTGTCTTCAATTCGAAAAGGGTTGCCACAATATCTGAAGATTCATCCATTACCGCCCCCAGTGAACCAATCAAAGTTTCAGCTAAAAATAAGGGCCGGGGAACTTGCGTAACATACTGCATTGATTCGTAGTAAACACCTCGCTCATTGGTTATTTGCAAAACCAAGTAACTAAGCATTACTGCAATGCTCGTTCCAAAAATGGTTGCCGCTAGCGTTGCAAACATTTTTTTATTTAGGCCTAAAACTAGCAATAAACTTAAGATCGCAAAAACTAGGGCTACGACAGCGAAAATTACAAACGCATTCCATGATTGAAATTTCAAATTAACTTCAATTGCAATAATCAATAAAATTGAATTAATCACTACCGAAAGCATTGCTAGGCTACCGGCTTTCCCTAAGGTAAACACTAATAGTCCTGTCACTAACCAAAGCAACATGATTAGGGGTCGATCACGCTTCAAACCACTAATCGTTGCTTTCAAGTGGTGCCCCGGCTTTAAATTCAGTTGGCTCAAAAAAACTTGATTGCCAACCCGATACTTTTGCGTTAACCCCATCGACCAATAATATTGGTTTTGGACCGTTAACTCTTTCCCCTGATATTTCGTATTTAACAACCGTAACCGCAAACGTTGCGTAACTTCTTGATCGCGATTTCCAAACTGATCCTTAGTGTGATTAACTTGAACCGTCTTTACTTGCTCAACTTGAGCAATTGGCGTTTGATATAAGCGTTGGTTGTGACCCATAAAGAGCCAAAGGACAACTCCGCTCAATAAAAAAACCGCTAGCAAAATCTTTCGCTTAGCGGTCCATTGAAAATTCATCTTTTCTTCACCTCACTAATCAAAACTTCTCTAGTTTACTCCATCTCGGTTTTGAATAGTGCAGCCTTTACTAATTCTAAAGATAAGTTTAGAAAAAACGAAGGTAGGGAGGAAAACTTCTCGACACCCTGGTTGGGATAAAGAAAATGAAGGTTGATTCGCAGTAGTTAACGCAACTTTGAGCGCATTTCTATTACTCTGATATCGTGGTAAGCAAGCACGGCCCTTATAGATAAGTCGGCCGGAGAAAATTTGCCTCGCAAACTTCACTCTGGCTGTTTCCTTATCTAACAGGACCGTCTAGGCGCTTTCTTACCAACTCACTTTTTGTTCTATCCTCTAAGGTCGTGATTTGGAACGTTCCAACTTACTTGGCGCTTATGAGCCCACGCAAGACCAAGTAGAGTAGTCAATATCCACTTGGTTACTGCCTCGACCTGAGTTTCTGTGTAATATTGGGGGATACGAAAAAGGAAGATGGAAAAGAGTCCCAGCCATTAGCCAGGGAACATGGTCGAGCTGATTTTGAGCCTCTGAAAAGTCTCAAAACTCACTCTTGATGTAAGCTCATTTCATTCACTAACATCAATTTCACCAATTCTGGCATGGCCGTTGAATAACTTTAATTATAAAAAAGACCACTAATGAAGGTTAAATAGCCAAATCATCGTTAGCAATTTGTCTGCTTACGATAAGACCAAGCTTTGAAATTGACATTCTGAGCATAAGTAAAAAATGTTAATTTCAAAGTTGTATCAGCTACGTTCCAACCTCTCCAATTAGTAATTTAGCTTTCTTCCGCCTTATTTAGTACCGAAAAGACGGTCCCCAGCGTCACCAAGACCTGGAACAATGTAACCATCTTCATTAAGATGATCATCAAGGCCTGCGGTGTAAATGTCAACATCTGGGAAGGCTTCCCGAACTGCCTTTACCCCTTCTGGAGCGGCAACTAAGCAAGCAAACTTCATGTTCTTTTCAGAACATCCCCGCTTCTTTAGGGCGTCAATCGCCATAATGGCTGAACCACCAGTTGCCAACATTGGATCAACAATAAATAATTGCCGTTCTGAAATATCATTTGGCAACTTTACGAAGTACTCGTGTGGCTTTAAAGTTTCTTCATCCCGGTACATCCCGATGAAACCAATCTTAGCAGCCGGAATTAATTCCGTCATCCCATCGACCATTCCAAGACCTGCCCGGAGAATCGGAACAATGGCAACCTTCTTACCAGCTAATTCCTTTTTAGTCGTCTTTGCAATTGGTGTTTCGACTTCAACGTCCTTAAGGGGCATGGAACGTGAAACTTCGTAAGCCATTAACGTTGATAGTTCCTTAACCGTTTCCCGGAAGACCTTTGTTCCAACGTTCTTATCCCGAATCATTGTTAACTTATGTTGGATCAACGGGTGATCCAAAACTTCAAATTTACCCATGGTACACACTCCTTTTGGTTTCTCAATCATTGTACCAAAAACTTTGGCTTTTGACCCCCTGAATTTGCCTAAAAGCCAAGATTTTTACGCTTCTGAATTAAAATGGCAACCACCGGCTGACTTATTCAAACGATTCATGTATGCTGCCCCTAAACCAGTCGCTTCAAAGCCTTGGGCAAGAATGACTTTAACCGCTGTTTGGTTGTCAAACTCCCGGAGCCCATCAAATAACAAGTGTGCCGCTGACTTAATATCATCGCCAATTGAGAACAAGACGGCATTTGCGGGGAACTTAATCGCCTTAAAAGTTGAATCCTTCGCCATTACCCCAACTTGCTCTGGTTGCTTAGCTATCCACTCACTAGCCGTTTGCCAATCAGTCGCTGGGTCAACAATATATACCTGAGCGTTAGGAGCATAGTGCTTATACTTCATCCCCGGTGCCTTTGGAATTTCATTTGCCTTAATCTTGTGATGGTTGAGTTCAATTGAACCAATTATGGCTTCAACATCAGCCTTGGTAACTGCACCCGGACGAAGAATCACCGGTTGATCAGTCGAAAGATCCAAGACGGTTGATTCGACCCCAACTTCAGTTGGTCCATTATCTAAAATTCCCGCAATCTTACCATTCAAATCATGGTAAACGTGTTGGGCCGTTGTTGGACTTGGTTTCCCCGAAGTATTGGCTGAAGGGCCTACCAGAGGTACTCCCGCTGTTGAAATTAAATCCAAGGTTGGTTGACAAGCTGGAAAACGAAAGGCCACCGTGGTCAATCCTCCCGTAACGGTTTTGGAAAGTGAGCCCGGCTTAATTTTTAGAATAATCGTTAATGAACCCGGCCAAAACTCAGCCATTAAGGCACGCGCCCGGTCAGGAATCTCAGCAGCATATTTCTCAACCATCGCAATTGAAGAAACATGAACAATTAAAGGATTATCACTTGGTCGACCCTTAGCAGCATAAACTTGTTTAACTGCAGCTTCATTCGTTGCGTCAGCCCCTAAACCATAAACCGTTTCAGTTGGGAAAGCGACTAACTTTCCGGCGTTAATCTCTTCAGCGGCTTCTTTAATTTCATTCGTTGAAAAAATCTTCGTTTCCAAAAAAATCGCCTGCTCTTCCTCTATTTAAGACTTGCCCGAATCATCCGCATTCGGTCAGCAACATCGTGTTTCGTTTCAATTTTGCCACCGGCTACCGTTTGATCAAAAAGTTGTTGAATTGCTTCTTCTTGTCGATACCCAGTCTCACCAAAAAGCTCGCCCTGAGGAGTCAAATGTTGGTGTAATTCTGTAAATAACCGCCTATAGAAACCCAAACCGCCTTCGGAAGCAAACAAAGCTAGTGGTGGTTCGTAGTCAATTACCGCTTTATCCATTTCGTTAATCTCGTCGACCCCAATATAAGGCGGATTAGTGACAATTAAATCGAATTGCTCATTACCAAAATTAGCAAAAAGATCACTTTCGACTTGACGAAGGTTAGTCCCGTGTAAACGTTGATTTGTAAGGGCCACCCGCAAAGCATCCGTCGAAATATCAGAGAGGGTCACTTGCCATTTGGGCCGTTCAAGCGCCAAAGTAATGCCGATGACCCCACTCCCGGTTCCAAGGTCTAAAACCTTTAACGGTTCATCAGCTGGCATTGAATCAAGCACCCATTCAACTAATTCTTCAGTTTCGCTTTCTGGTATTAGGACATCCCGGTTAACCACAAACACCCGCCCAAAAAACGGTGCTTTACCAACTACATATTGGGCTGGTTCAGCATTAGCAATTCGCTCCACCGCCCGAGTAAAGCGAAAAGCTTCGTCAGCCGGCATATAATCACGATTATGCATTACTAAATCAGTAAACTTCCAATCATGAATCATTTCAAGAATGAATTGGGGAGTGCTCGGGTCCATCCCAGCGGCTTTCAAAAAAGAAGAAGCCCACTGCTGGGCTTCAAAATAGGTCCACTTACTCATTCCGTAATTGCTCCAACTTTTGCGCTTGGTCAGCAATAATTAAAGCTTCGATAATTTCATCTAAATCGCCGCCCATAATCTTATCCAACTTGTTTAAAGTTAAACCAATCCGGTGATCTGTAACCCGGTTTTGGGGATAGTTATAAGTCCTGATCCGTTCGGACCGATCCCCCGTCCCAATCGCGTCTTTCCGTTTAGCATCGTAAGCGGATTGTTCTTTTTGTTGGTAGTAATCATAAACCCGCGCTTTTAAGATCCGCATAGCCTTTGCCCGGTTTTGTTGTTGGGACCGTTCGTCTTGCATCGCAACCACAATTCCAGTTGGCAAGTGGGTCATCCGGACCGCTGAAGAAGTCTTGTTAATGTGCTGACCACCAGCCCCAGAGGAACGGTAAACATCGACCCGGATATCCTTTGGATCGATATCAATTTCAACATCCTCAGCTTCTGGCATCACCCCAACCGTTGCTGTTGAGGTGTGAACCCGACCGGCTGATTCAGTAACTGGGACCCGTTGTACCCGGTGGGCCCCGTTTTCAAATTTCAGCTTGGAATAAACATTATCACCAGTGATCATCATGGCGATTTCCTTAAAACCACCAACTTCGGTTTCAGTCTTATCGATGATTTCAACCTTCCAACCTTGATTTTCAGCATAGCGAACATACATATTGTATAAGTCACCAGCAAACAAGGAAGCTTCATCCCCACCAGCGGCGCCGCGGATTTCCATAATGATGTTCTTATCATCATTTGGATCCTTTGGAATTAAGAGAACTTCTAATTCCTTTTCAAGCGTTGCTTGCCGATCCTTGCTTTCCGCAAGTTCTTCCTTCGTCATTTCAGTTAATTCAGGATCTGAAGTATCCCGCAACAACTCTTCGTCATCCTTGATGGTTTGGGTGACACTTTGGTATTCGTGATACTTTTCAACCGTTTCCCGTAAGCTCCCTTCTTCTTTAGAAAGCTTCATGAAACGTTGGCTATCGGCAATTACTTCGGGATCGGAAATTAACTCATTTAATTCGTCGTAGCGATCGGCGACCGCTTGTAACTTATCAAAGATTTCTTCCATTTGCATTAGTTATCATTCTCCTGTCCTGTGGATAATGCGGGGTGAAAATAGTGATGGCGACAAACTGGGTAGTAGGACTCATTGCCCCCAATTTGGACCTGCTCGCCTTCGTACACTGGCTTGCCATCATGAACCCGTAAATTCATGATGGCCTTGTGCTTACAGAACCAGCAGATTGTCTTCATCTCTTCAATCTTGTCAGCGTAAATCAGCAAATACTTCGTACCCTCAAACAACTCGTTTTTAAAGTCGTTCTTTAGCCCGTATGCCATAACCGGAATATCAAGTTCATCAACCACTTTCGTTAATTGCAAAACGTGTTGTTTGGTCAAAAACTGTGCCTCATCAACCAACACACAGTATAAAGGATGGTCAACCGTTTTTACTAACTCATACAGGTCAGTATCTTCCATCACGGGCGTAACCTTCCGTTCTAAGCCAATCCGGCTAGCGATGATTCCTCGCCCGGCACGAGTATCGACCCCACTCGTTAATAGTTCTACCGGTTTCCCTTGTTCTTCGTAATTATGGGCAACCTTTAGGATGTCAATCGACTTTCCTGAATTCATTGCGCCATACTTAAAAAATAACTGTGCCAATTTTTTCACCCTTTTTACTGCATAGTGAACTTTATTATAGCGAAATTTTCCTAATTTTTAAACCATTCCCGCCTAGGTCTTTTAGAAAAAACTGAATCTCCGAATATTTTAATCCGCCACCCCTTATATTAAGGCCCTTACTTTTAAAAGTTCGAACGATTATCTTTCACGAAGACATAACCTTCGTAAGGCCTTTTTAATTACCGATAAGAGTGGAGAGGGTGGGAAGAAACTCTAATTTCTCCCCATCCTCTCTTCATCTCCGAATGTTACTCGGAAACCACGGTTAAAAAGCACGACCTTCGAGGATAAGTTCGAACGAAAGAACGATCCTCACTAATCAACCTTCGTTTCCCTTATCCCTTCCAAGCCGTCGAGAAGCTTTTTACCGACCTCGTTAGTGTAAGATTTTCATAGGTTGGATGAATAATTCATCTGGTCGTGGAAATCTTTTTTGTAGACCAATTTACTTATTTACAAAAAAAGAAAAGACCAGTAGCCTTTAGTGTGTCGAATACTAAGCAAAG
>DWYX01000004.1 GCA_019118465.1 Candidatus Limosilactobacillus faecipullorum
TGAAAATCATGGCGATCATAACTAGACTTAAAGTAGCTTAACAAGGCAAAGACTCCTTTTTTAGTCTACTTTGAGTCTAACCTTGTTAGGCTTTTTTTGTTAAATGTTACGAACTAGCAAATCGCGTATAAGATAAGGAATAAAATTGGCAAATTGATTAATGGTTCTTACTTACTAGATGTTAAAATATTCGAGAGGAGGGTCAGTTAATGGCAGAAGACTATTTAGCTAAATTGGAACAATTACGAAAAGGTGAAATTGACGAGTTGACGGTTACGCCGGAGAACTTTCTCGATTTTCAGACAGCCTACCGGACATATCAATTTAAGACCCAGATTACGGGGGATGCCCATCAGGGCGGGGAGATTCATTATCACCGGGTTAAGAAGTAAAGTTCACTAGTTATGGAATTTTAATATAATTTTCGTCGTTTTAATCGTTAAAACCGGCGGAAGATTCTTGTATTTAACGCTTACAATTGCTACAATGAGACCTATAGAGTAAGTATTGGTAGTTTCTAATACTTACTATTCTTTATGTGCTAAGGAGAATGATACAATGGAAAAACGCGATTTTAACATCACTGCTGAAACTGGTATTCACGCTCGTCCAGCTACGATCTTGGTTCAAACTGCTTCCAAGTTCGCTTCTGACATTACGTTGACTTACAACGGTAAGAGCGTTAACTTGAAGTCCATCATGGGGGTTATGTCCCTTGGGGTTGGTCAAAACGCTGATGTTATGATCTCTGCTGATGGTGACGACGAAAAAGATGCTATTGCAGCAATCGCCGACACGATGGCAAAGGAAGGCTTGGCTGGCTAAGATGGCAAAACTCCTCAACGGAATTGCAGCGAGTGGCGGAATCGTCATTGCGCCAGTCCATCTGTTGAGCTACGGTAAGCCGCCGGTTAAAGATCAAAAAACAACCGATGTGAATCATGAGGTCGAACGGCTTCATGATTCTTTTCGTATTACGGCAACTGAGCTCGAACAGATCATCCAACAAGCAACCCGAAATTATGGAAAACGGATTGAGGAAACCCTTGAACGACAATTAACGATCCTTAAGGATTGGGAACTTCCCGCATTAATTGGCCGTTTGATTGTAAGTCAAAAAATTACTGCGGTTTCTGCTATTAATAATGGGTTAACCACTACGCTTGCTAAAATTGACCAAACTACGCGGGATGGTCATCGGTTAGCAATCGCCTATCATGATGTGGCTCAGCGTTTAATCACTCATCTCCAACCACAAATAAATGAAAAATTAGATCACCGGGCGATCGTCGTGACTCGGGAAGCTAGTCCGAGTTTAGTGGCAAGTTTCAATCCGCAGTTGGTAGCAGGATTGATTACCGATATTGGGGGTGCGACGGCTCATTCTGCGCTTTTAATGGCGGAATTAGGAATTCCAGCGGTTGTTGGTACAAAAACAGCAACTCAAACTGCAAAGGAAGATATGGTTGCCATTATTGATGGTGAACATGGCAAGGTAATATTGCAGCCAACTCCCCAGGAAATTGATCAATATCAACAATTAGCCGCGCAATATCAACAGCAACAACAAAGCCTTGGCGCTTATCGGGATTTAGCAACGGTAGCGGCCGATGGGAATCGGGTCCACGTGGCAGCTAATATTTCTTTACCAGAAGAATTAGATCAACTGGCCAAAAGTGGTGCTGAGGGAATTGGTTTATACCGGAGTGAATTTCTCTTTTTAAATGCTGACCATCACGTGACGGAAGATGAGCAAGTTGCTAATTATAAAGCGGCCTTATTGTCAATGCCCAATGACCGAGTGGTAATCCGGATTCAAGATCTAGGGGCAGACAAGCAACCCACTTTCGGTCAAAATGCTCCCAGTAAGTTATTTTCTCAACGGGGCCTACGTTGGCTTTTAAAACAAGAACCAATTCTTCGAACTCAGCTCCGTGCCCTTTTGCGGGCCTCAGTTTATGGGCACCTAGGGATCATGTTTCCCTTTGTAACAACCATTGATGAATTTCAACGGGCCCTAGCAATTTTGGATCAAGAACGGCGGCTTTTAGTAACGCAGGGCCATGCTGTGGCGGATAATGTCGAAGTCGGGATGATGATTGAAACCCCGGCGGCGGTTTTGATGGCGGATCAATTTGCTAAGTATGCTGATTTCTTTAGTATCGGGTCTAATGATCTGGTTCAATATCTTTTCGCTGAAGATCGGGCAAATACTAGTAACCAGCATTATATGGCACTGAATCCAGCAGTTTTACGGGCAATTAAACAAGTGATCCAGGCCGCCCATGCGGAAGGAAAATGGATTAGCTTGTGTGGAGAGATGGCTACTTTGAAGTTGGCTCAGCCACTGGTCTTAGCGATGGGGATTGATGAATTTTCACTCCCCTTACCAGAAATTTTACCGGTAAAACAACGATTACAGAATTTATCAGTTCGCCAGCTTCAACCGTTAGTCAAACAAGTTCTTACAATGGAAAACGATGATGAAGTAGCTGAGATAGTAAATAAGTGGCTTCAACGGAATCAAAAAGTAACTTCTAAATTTTAAATAATGTTATAAAAATGGGGTACGGTTTGCTATTGGAATAATTTGAGTTTAAAATGAGAAAATCAGCGTAATTGAGAAGAAAGATTTTTTCAATTTAGACCGAAAAAATATCAAAGGAGAGGGCAGCTTGAAAATCGGTTTGTTCACAGACACCTATTTTCCGCAAGTTAGTGGGGTTGCAACCTCAATTAAAACCTTGCGGGATGAATTGATCCGCAACGGACATCAGGTTTACATCTTTACAACAACTGATCCAGCGGCACCTGCTTCTGAACCAGAAAAAGGGATTTACCGCTTTAAAAGTGTTCCCTTTATTTCCTTTACAGACCGCCGCATTGCGGTTGCTGGCTGGCTTAAAGTTTTGCGAGTAGCTAAACGTCTCCAATTGGATGTAGTGCATAACCAAACGGAATTTTCACTTGGTTTAATGGGGAAGATGGTCGCCCGTGAGTTAGGGATTCCTTGTCTGCATACTTACCATACAATGTATCAAGATTATCTGCATTACATTGCTAATGGACGGGTTTTGCGCCCTAAAGATGTCGCCCGTATGGCCCGTCTGTATTTACGGAATATGGACGGGGTGATTGCACCTAGCGAGCGGGTCTTGGATACTTTACTTGGCTATGGGGTCACTGCACCAATCAAGATTATTCCAACTGGGGTTGATTTAAGCCGTTACCAGCAACGGGATTCAGAAGCAGAACGGCTTAAGCACCGTGCAGAACTCGGTTTTGATCAGGATACGCCAGTCCTATTATCATTGAGTCGGCTGGCATTTGAAAAAAATATTCAAGCGCTGATTGCAGCTTTGCCAGATATCTTAGCAATCGTCCCTAATGCTCAACTATTGATCGTGGGTGATGGTCCAGCCCGACCAACCCTTGAGCGTCAAACCCGTGAATTAGGTTTAACTGACCACATTACTTTTACTGGCCAAATTGATAATGATGAAGTTTATCATTACTATCAATTGGCAAATGTTTTTGTATCTACTTCGGACTCAGAGTCTCAAGGCTTAACTTATGATGAAGCTTTGGCATCTGACTTACCCTTAGTTGTCATGAAAAGTGATTATACGGCGGAATTGATCGATGACGTAGCGATTGGTCAAGTCTTTCAACAACGGTCAGAATTGGTGAAGGGAGTTATTAACTACTTAACTAGTCAACCAGCTACGGAAGATCAAGCCAAGCGGCAGGCTAAATTGCATGAGATTTCGGCGACGGTTTTTGAACAACGGGTGGTCGAATTTTATCAAGAATGTGCGGAACGGATCGCAAAAGAAACGATTCCTTTCCATCGGCGGTTACCGTTTATGAGGAGTAAATGATGATAAAAATCACGATGTTCTCGCAAGCTGATTCGGTTAAAGGTCAAGGGGTAGGAAGCGCCTATAACGAATTAATAGCGTTGCTAAAGGAACGGTTTAGTTCAAAGTTTGATTTAGCAATCAATTCCTGGCGGCCAACGGATATTAGTCATTATCACACCATTAACCCTACGTATTTCATATCGACTTTTTCGAAGAAGCGAGGGCGAAAAATCGGTTATGTCCATTTTTTACCGGAAACTTTAGAAGGAAGCTTGAAAATTCCGCAACCGTGGCGGAGCTTGTTTTATCGTTATGTAATTACCTTCTATAAGCGAATGGATCATCTCGTAGTAGTTAATCCTGATTTTATTCCGAAATTAGTTGCTTATGGGATTAAGCAGGAGAAGATTACCTATATTCCAAACTTTGTTGATCCAAAGCATTTCTTTCCGGTTGATGCGGAAGAAAAAAAGCAGTTACGGATTAAATATCAGATTCCCCAAGATCAGTTTGTTATTTTTGGGAGTGGTCAACTTCAAGAACGAAAGGGAATTTTTGATTTTATTCAGTTAGCAAAGCAAAATCCTCAGGTGCTCTTTATTTGGGCAGGTGGTTTTTCTTTTGGCGCAATTACTGATGGGTATAAACAATTAAAAGCGGTTGTTGAAAATCCGCCGGTTAATCTCCGTTTCCCAGGAATTGTCTCGCGGCATGTGATTGCTGAGTATAATAATCTGGCAGATTTATTCTTACTCCCATCCTATAATGAACTATTTCCAATGTCGGTTCTGGAAGCCTTTAGTTGTGGAACTCCAGTCATGTTAAGGGATCTAAGCCTTTACCATGGCATTATCGGTGGTTACTATGAACCAGTAGCAGACTTAAAGATGATGCAAACAAAGCTTCAAGTCTTAATCAAACACCCCCAAGCTTTGGCCGAGTTGAGAGAAAAGGCCTGCCAAGCAGCAAAGCGGTATTCGAAAGACCATCTTGCCCAGGTTTGGGAGCATTTCTATCTTTCACAAGTAAAGGAGCATTAAAATGTCACGAAAAAATTGGATCGTTTTAGTCCTAATGCTTCTTGTAGGAAGTGGCATCTTTGCTTTTTCACTTCGTAATACTAACTTAACCCGATTAAGTTATGACTTAGCGCACCTTAATTGGGGATGGTTCTTAATTGCTGTTCTTTGTATTTGTTTATATTTAGGGCTTGAAGGGGTTGTCGTAAAAATTTTCATGACTAACCGGTACCCATCGTTTACCTGGAAAGATGCTTTTCGCTTACCGTTAATTGAACAGTTATTTAATGGTTTAACGCCGTTTTCAACTGGTGGTCAGCCATCCCAATTGATGGCGATGTTGCAATCGGGAGTCGAAGGTGGCCTAGCCAGTTCAGTCTTATTAATGAAGTTTGTTGTTTTTCAAGCCATGATTGTAATTAATTTTTTGGTTAGTATTTTAATTGGCTTTCATTATATTGCTGAAAAGTTGCATGCATTATCACTTTTTGTTCTTTTTGGCTTTACGATTCACCTTGCAGTAATCGTTGGACTTTTAATGGTAATGTATTGGTATACTTTCACAAAGCAATTAGTTAGGATTTTTTTAGTACCGTTAAAATGGTTTGGGGGCCAAAAGCGTTACCAAAGGGTATGGGAAAGTTTAGATACGAAAATTGATACCTTCTATCAAGAAAGTGTCAAAATGAAGCGAGAGTACCGTAAATTGGGGAAGGTCGCGGTTGTTACCTTGCTCCAACTATTAGCGTATTATATTATTCCGTATTTTATTCTTTTAGCTTTAGGAATTACGGGCATTAACCTTATTATGGTAATGAGTTTACACGTGCTCATTTTTATGATTATTTCCTTGTTTCCAATTCCCGGTGGAACGGGAGGGGCTGAGTATAGTTTTTCCGTTCTTTTCTTAAGCTTTACACATTCCCAAAGTAAATTAGTCTTAGCGATGTTTCTCTGGCGCTTTTTGACATACTATTTTGGGATATTCACCGGAATGTTTGCTTTGTTGATTAAACCAGATAAAGTTGAAAATTAAACAGAGCCTTAGCAATCGAACTGTTTGCACGGGCTCTGTTTTTTCGTTAAAGTCGAATAATATGAGGTGAGAATAATGCAATCAAAATTAATTCCAATTATTAAACGTCTTCAGGCAATGGTGATGGCAGAAGATACACATGATCAACGACGTGAATTTACTGAATATGGAGTTTACGTTTGCGAAGTGATTTATCGGCAATTGGACAATGAATTTGTCTTAATTCGTGCTCGCAAACAAGAGCGATTAGTTTTTGATGATCTAGACTTAGTAGCAATTGAAATTTTTAACTGTTTATATGATTTCCGCGAAACCTTTTAAACTGAACTATTTTTACAGAAAACAAGATTAACATCACTAATTTTCGAACAATTAGTTGCTAATAGGGATAGATAAAAAGGAAATAAAAAAACTCAAAAAATAATTGAAAAATATGATTGACAATTACTCGTTATTCCCTGTATAGTAATTATCGTTGTCACGGCAGTTAGGTAAATCACTGCTAGTCAACAAAATGTTAATCGAAAAAAATAGTTGACAAAGACTTATTGATTTGATAGCATGTAAGAGTTGCTGATGAGCTTAGTAATTAAGAACTTCGAAAAAATAATTCAAAAAAGTTCTTGACATCAACTTGATGAGATGCTAAAATTGTTAAGCGTTAGGAATTAACTTCCTAAGCGATTCGGTAGACCTTTGAAAACTGAATAAAGTTTCGACGAATCAAATGTGTAGGGTCTTTGATCTTATGATCGAAGCAAAACATTTGCGAAGTCAATTCGCTTAATTTATTTTTGAGAGCTATCTCAAATTCTT
>DWYX01000055.1 GCA_019118465.1 Candidatus Limosilactobacillus faecipullorum
GAGACTTTGGCGTATCACCCTGAGCGTGCAAAACGGGTGCGAAAAGCCTTCGGAAACGGTTTTAACTGTTCGAGAATCAAGCGTAACTTGATTCTCCATTGCCTAAACGATTTCCAGATCAAGAGGCACACCGTTGCCTTTTGATCCAGAAGCTCGGTCATTTATGGCCGAGTAGTTCACGGTCTAATTGAGGTAGTTAATTAATGGGAGCGTAATTGGTGATGGAAAAATGGCAGAATTACTATTCAAAAGCGGAACAGGCGGAAATTGAAAAGAAGACTAGCAAGGGCGTTAAATTTCCAACGGCCCTTTATCAATTAGCTAAGGCGAATGGTCAGCCAATTCCTAAACATGCCCGGATTAAGGCTTGCCAACGAGTTGGAATGCCCCTTTTAAAAGCCGATATTCAAAACCTAACGGCTCTGGCCAATGGACAAAAATTCCTTCAACCGGCAATGTCAAAGAAAAAGGTCCAACACTTACATGCAAAGTCGATCCGACGGCAAAAACCAAGGCCGCAGGTGACGGCTAAGGAACGTCTACAACGAATCTTGCGTCAATACGACAGCTGGGTGCAGACTGGTGAAGAAATTGGGATTATGCAGTTTGAAAAACACCGCCGTTACCGGATGCAAGCGGCTAACGTACTGAAAGATCCTGACGTAACAAACTATGCCTTAAATCGGCAAGTCAACTTAATGGAAAACCAACTCGAACGGCTGATGGAACGGGTTCAATGGCGTCAGAATAACCAACGATTTTACTGAAAGAGGATGACGAGATGATTGCAACACGACGGATTCATTTAATGGGGACGGTGATTGATGTTCAAATCGATCACCAAAATGCGGAAAAGCTAGCCGATGAAGTGGTGCAACGATTAAAACTATACGAGCATCGTTTTAGCGCCAATGATGATTCAGCGGAGCTAATGCAGGTAAACCACCGAGCTGGTAAGCAAGCAGTCAAGGTGGCTCCGGAGTTATTTGATTTAATTCAAATTGGTAAGGACTATAGTTTAATGCCGGTCGGGAACTTAAATATTGCCATCGGGCCATTGGTAAAACTTTGGCATATTGGCTTTGATGATGCCCATAAACCAAGTGATGACGAAATCAAAGCTCGCTTAGCCTTGACTGATCCTCACCAAATTGAGTTGGATCCAAGTCAACAAACAGTTTTCTTAAAGCAAGTTGGGATGGAAATAGATTTAGGGTCACTAGCAAAGGGCTACATCGCCGACTTGTTGACCGATTATTTACGCCAAAAGGGGGTCCAATCAGCCCTTTTAAACCTTGGCGGGAATGTAGTTGTGATAGGAGGAAAACGGAGTAATTCGGATGGCTATTGGCATGTCGGCTTGCAGGACCCGGCTCAGTCCCTTGGTAACTACCGGCGAATCCTTAATCTTCGGGATCAGTCGATTGTCACCTCTGGAATCTACCAACGAAATTTAAAAGCTAACCACCATTTCTATCACCATATTTTCGATAAGCATACGGGTTACCCAACCCCGGCGGAGATTACAAGTTTATCAATCATTTCAAACCGTTCGGTCGATGGCGAAATTTGGACGACGATGTTATTTGGAAAACCCCAAGCAGAAATCCAACGGGTGGTAGAAGAATTGCCCGGTATTAAAGCGATCGTGATTGATAATTTGGGTCAGCTTTTTGAATATCTTGGTCCAAAAGCTTAGGTTGACAATTTTTCGTTGCCGCTTACAATTGAATTGTTGAATGTAACTGGAGTGCCCGTGTGCCGGGCTGAGATGTGTTTAGAAACACGGATCCATTGAACCTGTGAGTCAGAACTCGCGTAGGGAACGTTACGAAGGCGTTATTCTGCGGGGATAGCGCCTTTTTTTGATGTTCCGGAAAGGAAAAAGATGAATTCAAACCTAATCGATCAAATTAAAGCCAAACGGCCCTTAGTCCTAGCGGTCACCAATTTTATTACTGCAGGAGAGGTGGCAAATGTTTTAAGCGCAGCAGGGATGTCACCGATGATGCCGTCTGATCCCCATGAAGCGACAGAATTAACTGCTATCGCCGATGCAGTTACGATTAACATTGGTTCGGTTGACTCCGACCAAGTAGCCCTAATTGATGCTGTTATGGCAACTGCCAGCGCGCTTCAAAAACCGGTTGTTTTAGACCCGGTCGCAGTAAGTACTAGCCAAGCCCGACAAAATTTAGTTCAAGCAATCCTAAAGAGAGGGGTAAGCTTAATTCGTGGAAATGCCAGTGAAATTGCTTATTTGGCGGGGAGTAAAAGCCAAGCGCGGGGAATTGATGCCGGGGATGAAAATAATCCAGCGCAATTGGCCCAACTTTGTGCCCAAAAGCATCAATGCATCGTGGTCCTATCTGGGCCAATTGATTATGTTAGTGATGGACAAACCACGGTTGGATTTGCAACGGGAAGTCCAATGATGCCAAAAGTTGTGGGCACGGGTGATATGCTTTCTGCCTTTTTGAGTGGTTGTTTAACTTTGCCAGTGAGCTTGTTTGAAGCTGCCCAGTTTGGAACGGCATACTTTGGTCGAGCAGGACAAAAGGCGGATATAGGTGGACTTGGTGCCTGGTCGAGTAATATCTTGACGGTATTAGACCAAGCAAGTACAGAAAGTTGGAAAGGAGTGATAGAAATGAAAAGTCAATTTCCACAAGCGTTAACGATTGCCGGTTCGGATTCTGGTGGCGGGGCCGGGATGCAGGCTGATTTAAAGACAATGCAAATGCGTCATGTTTTTGGTGCTTCGATCGTGGTTGCGGTAACGGCCCAAAACACCCTCGGGGTAAATGATGCTTTTATCCTGCCTAAAAAAATTATTGATGAACAATTTGAGGCGGTTGCTGATGACATGGCGATTAAGGCCGTGAAAAGCGGGATGTTAGCTGATAGTGACACTGTTCGGGTAGTTGCTGAAAATTTAAGAAAATTTGATTTTGGCCCCTACATCCTTGATCCGGTAATGGTTGCCAAAGGCGGCGCTCATTTACTAACTGATGATGCTGTTGCAACGGTTAAACGTGAACTATTACCACTAGCAAGTTTGGTTACTCCCAACTTGCCCGAGGCGGAAGTCTTAACGGGGATTAAAATCCAAGACCAGAAAGCGATGCGAGTAGCCGCTGAAAAATTACAAGCTTTAGGTGCAAAAAATGTTTTAGTTAAGGGTGGTCATCTCGGTGCTGAGACGGTTGCAAGTGATTATGTTTTATTAGCTGATGGGACGGACTTCTGGCTAAGCGGACCCCGGTTTGAAACCACCGATACTCATGGAACTGGCGATACCATCTCTGCATGTATTGCGGCTGAATTAGCTAAGGGGTCCGATCTAAAAACAGCAATTCGAATTGGGAAGGCATACGTAACAGCGACAATTCGGGATGGAATTAAAGTTGGCCATGGCCATGGACCATTAAATCATTGGGCAGGCGGTGTAAAATAATGAAATTCAAAATCGAAATGTTAAGTGCTTACTTAGTAGGCGGTAGCCAAGACACTGATAACAATCCAACCATGTTACTTCAACGAGTCAAACTTGCCTTAAAAAATGGAATTACGATGTTTCAATACCGGGAAAAGGGAGCTGGAGCTTTACAAGGGAAAGCACGGCAAAATTTGGGCCGGCAGCTTCGTAGCCTTTGTCAGCAGTATGATTGTCCCTTTATGATTGATGATGATTTAGACTTAGCTCTTGCTTTGAAAGCGGACGGAATTCATGTTGGTCAAGGCGATCAACCTATTAGCCAAGTTACAAAAGCCGCCAAAGATGCTGGAATGTTTGTTGGTTATTCTTGTAACACCGAAGCAGAAATTAAGCAAGCTAACCAACTTTCAGAAATTGATTATTATGGAGTGGGACCGATTTTCCCAACCCAATCAAAAGCGGATGCCGATCCAGCGTTGGGGATTCAACAGTTAAGAGTCTTAAATCAGTTAGCAACGAAACCAGTCGTCGCAATTGGCGGGATAAATAACAATCGGCTTGAAGCCGTTCGCCGAACCGGGGTTGCTGGGATTGCGGTGATTTCTCAAGTCCTAGGGAATGACGATGTTGCCCTGGCCAGTCAACAATTGGTTGGTGAAAAGGGGAAAAAGCGGATATAATAAAACCATTATTTATCAGGAGGTTAGAAATGCGCGTCAACGTTTTACAACACACCCCAAGTGAAGGACCGGGTTCAATTTTGCAATGGGCTGAGCAACATCATTATGAAGTTTACACATACCATCCTGCTCAATTTGGAAAGTTACCGACAGTCGATGAAACTGATTTATTAGTGATTTTAGGCAGTCCCCAAAGTCCAAATGATGATTTTCCGTGGATTAAGGCTGAACGAAAGTTGATCCAAGAAATGTTAGCGGCAAAGAAGCCGATGTTTGGGGCTTGCTTTGGAGCCCAACAAATTGCTGTCGTTTTAGGAGCGAAGGTTCATAAGGCAGCGGTTAAGGAAGTTGGTTGGGCACCGGTAACTTTACAAAGCGGTTGGCTAACCAATTTTCAAAAAAAGGCAACGGTCCTGCACTGGCATGAAGAAATGTTTGAACTTCCTGAGGGGGCAAAGTTACTTTTTTCTAGTCGGGATCATCGTAATCAAGGTTATGCTTATGGCGACAAGGTGATTGGCTTGCAATTCCATTTTGAACCTGATTTATACAATTTGCGGTCAATGGTCGTGAATGATAGCGATTATGCCGATGAAGGAAATGTCTTGAAGCAGACGGCTAACCAAATCTTGGCTCACGGGATTCCCGAAGAAAATGCGCAGTTAATGGCCAAACTATTAGATCAAATTGTGAATGTCTAAAAAATTAACCAAAGTGATTGACAATTCTGATATGATCGTTTAATATTAATAATCGTTGTCAGAGGTTAATTACTTTAATTTCGGGAAATAGCTCAGCTTGGTAGAGCACCTGGTTTGGGACCAGGGGGTCGCAGGTTCGAATCCTGTTTTCCCGACTTTGATTAGCTGGGAAGAAACGTTATGTTTCATCCCAGCTTTTTTGCTTTAAGCAAAAGTTTAAGTTTTGTTTACGAGGAAGGTCAATGGAATTTACATTTAAAAAACAGCGAAATTACCAAGTTTACCTGTTATATACAGCGGTTTTTATTTTAATTGCCCTGACGATGTATGGGACGTATCTTTTTACCGGCAACAGTTTGATTTGGAATAAAGATCCGTTGAATCAACATCTCCCCTTATTAGCTGAGTATCGGAAAGTATTAGTTGCCTTTATCCAGCATCCATTTAATGACCATCCAATGTGGTCATGGAAGATGGGGTTAGGAGCCGATACTTTTTCAATTTTTTCGTATTACACAATTGGGGATATATTTGCTTATTTGGCTTTTCTTTTTCCAGCGTCCAAGTTGGTGATGGCCTACCAAGCAATGGTAATTTTGCGGTTATATTGTGCGGGGGTAGCTTTTATTTGGTTTACCCGTCACTTTGAGCTTAAAAATTGGGTGATGGTGGCCGGTTCGGTGGTTTACCTCGTCAATTCTTATTTATTGTATGCAAGCTTAGCTCAGCCGTTCTTTACGAATACCTTTATTCTGTTTCCAATTTTAGTTATACAAACAGAACGCGTCTTGAAGGGTGGTTCGTGGTGGCCGCTTGCCGGCGCTTTCTTCTGGATGCTTGTTAATAATTACTACTTAGCGTTTATTTTGGGATTAGGAACGATTATTTTTCTGGCCTTACGGGTGACAACTCACTATTGGCATCAACTTGATTGGGGAGTTACGCTTTTAAAGTTGTCCTTAGCAACGATTACTAGTTTATTGCTAAGCTCGGTTTTACTAATTCCGGAAATTATTACGGTGATGCACTCGACCCGGGCGGGTTCTTTATTTGCAAATGGCCTTAAAACGTACCCGGCTTATTACTATTTATTTTTACCTAAATCTTTAATTAATGGAGGCCAGTGGGCGTTTGCCTCAACAATGTTTTGGTCTGCGTTAGGAATTATTTCGATTGGTTTCTTGGGGATTGTTTATATCTACCTCAATGTTCGCCGGTACCCATTAATTGCGACTAGCCTAGTACTTGCCTTTATAATGCTACTGATTCCAGCGATTGGCGCTTTCTTCAATGGAATGATGGCGGCCTCGAACCGGTGGACCCTTTTAATTTACTTACCTTTGGGTATGGCGGTTTGTTTCCTATTACAAAATGCGACTAAATTATCACGCCACCAACTTCTTATAATGACTTGGGTTACCATTGGTTACCTCTTGATTGTTCTAATTTCATACTTCTTTAAAAACGATCCGGCTTTATTTGTGCCGGTAATCTGTCTTTTGGGAAACCTTCTCATTTTGTGGCTTCTCCATGCCCAAGTGCTTGTTCACCCGGCACGGTGGTTAATGGCCCTATTGCTTGCTAATGCTAGCTTTAACGCTGTTTATGCGGCTTTTCCGTATAATGGGGATTTTGCCAGTGCAATGTTAACGAAGGGGCAATATCAGGCAATTACTAAGCAACGGTATGGAGGATTAGATCAAGGTCTTGCAAAGTCACCAGCTTACCGGGTTTCAACAATTAGTCAAAACGAGATTATTCCGGAAATTTTAAATGACAATGATCTTTCAACTGGCTTGCACAATATTGACTCTTACTATTCCTTACAAAATCAATATTTAGGGGACTTTAGTCAGTCATTACAAAACACCCAGTATCAAGCTAATGTACCTTTCCGACAAGTTGATGACCGGAGTGTCTGGTTGAATTTTTTGGGGGTTCGCTACTTATTTGTTCAATCAAATGGGGATAATGCTTTGAAATGGCCCCAAGGGTACTTCTTGGATAAGGCAACCCAACCGCTTTATGATTATGATGCACCACAGGCAAGTAATGCTACTAAGGAAACCGATTTAACCCCGGTACAAACTAGCCGTTTAAAAAGCAACCAAGCTTTCCCATTAGTTTATTGGCAAGCTAATGCAATTTCAAAGAATCAATACGAAAAACTCTCCCCAACGGAGAAGGAACGGGCCCTTGCTAGTGGGGTGGTGGCCGACCAAGCAGCGATCAAGGGGATGCCTAAGGCAAACTTAAAGGGGAACGTAATTAGGGTTAAATCGCAAATTATTTCCAATCGGTTTAACGTCATCAATCCCCACCACTTACGCTTGGTAGATGCTGATGAAACTTATAGACTCGTTTTTCCTGACCTAAGCAAGAAGGCGGTAAAAAAACAACTCCGCCAAACGGAATTACACATTGAATTTGCCTCGATCAAGTACCAACCATTGACTTTTAAGCAACAAATTCAAGCGGAAATTAATCACCTTCACCAGAACGCTCAATTTAATCCGGGAGGGATGATTAACCATTGGTCAGCTTATTATAAGTATTGGCGTTACCATTTAATCAGCGGTTCACCTGATATGAGTTATTCCTTACAAGTCAAGAGTAAGTATGGAACGGAAAAAATTAGTCAGCCCAAGCAAAGTGTTTTATCATTCTTTAAAGTGGTTAAGAATGGCACGATGAACATTGGTTACTTTGAAAAAAGTTTTCCCCAACAACTGATTTTTATTCCAACCAAACTCGGGACTTATGACTTAAAGTACCAAGTCGTTGCCGAAAAGTTAGGCTTAAAGTATCAAAAGGAAGTTAAGACGATTAAAAGTAACGGGCTTAAG
The DNA here is from genome assembly GCA_019118465.1 of Candidatus Limosilactobacillus faecipullorum. Lineage (GTDB taxonomy): Bacteria > Bacillota > Bacilli > Lactobacillales > Lactobacillaceae > Limosilactobacillus > Limosilactobacillus faecipullorum. The sequence goes on from DWYX01000055.1 coordinate 7,667, forward strand.
CACCTTCAGTTTGGGGCTAATCGGGTTAGCGGTGAAATTACGACTTCCCGGGTTGGAATTTTAACTTCATCGATTCCGTATTCGAGGGGGTGGCAAGCAAAGGTTGATGGGAAAACTGTTAAAGTTATTCGGACCAATCAAGCATTTTTAGGGGTCCGATTACCGGCTGGTCATCACCGAATTACCTTTACTTACCACGTGCCGGGCTTAAAAGTTGGGGTAATCATTAGCCTCATTGGCTTGATTTGGACCTTCTTGTTGGCCGTAATTACCCGGCTTGTTCGGCAACGTTCAAAATAATAATTAAAAAGGACTTGCAATTTCAGCTCAATTTGGTATACTAATTAGGTCGTCAAGTGATGGCAAGTCAAATTGGGCTATAGCCAAGCGGTAAGGCAACGGTTTTTGGTACCGTCATGCGCTGGTTCGAATCCAGCTAGCCCAACTCCTTGAAGCGAAGAGTGTTAGCTCTTCGCTTTTTTGTTGTACATAAAAACGACTGAGAAACTTTTCTTCTCAGCCGTTGTAGCTTGTTGTAGCGAAGGGCGTTTAGAACCACCTTCATCTCTTATTTTAGATTAAGAAAGTTTCTTACTAAAGTGAAGATCATTACCATTTCCTTCTTGTTCGTTTAACTTCGCAGTGTGGTCAGATAAGAGAAAACCACCCCATTTTTCAATTCCAGGATCTTCATACTCGGTATCAAAAAAGCGTTGCGCGACCCGGTGGGCAGTTTCATCATCGTAAAATTTAATTTTTTTCTTCATGGTAACTTTTTAAATTTGTTTCATCTAGGTGGTATTGGTCCCGAATTTGATTAATCCGGGTGGCGGTTGCAAGGCAAAGCATAAACGCAATTGCCCAAACCGTTAACATTGTAATGAAGGGGAGCAGGTTTTTCGTAAAATACGAAACAATTAACCCAGGAATTGCTAAGATAAAGGCGGCCCGCCGAATGTAAAGGTGCATAATGTAACGTTCAATGAGCTTTAACCCGAAGTTATAAATCTTGGGTTCGGTGGTTTCAATAGCCTTCAATTGTTGTTCGAAGAATGGTAATTGTTTGGCAATTTGGAATTTACTGATAATTGATTGAGCCATAGTTTCCTCCAGGATCATTATTGGTTCTTAGGATTAATACTACTTGGGGCGACAGGATCGACGGTTAAGGTCGTTTGCCCCCGGAAGGTGACAAAGCCTGGTTTGGCGCCACTTGGTTTGTGCAGAGCTTTGGCTGGCAAATAGTCAACTTGAACATGGGTCGAATTTTGACCTTTAGAGAAGTAGGCTGCAATTTGGGCAGCTTCAGTAATGGTTTGTTTGCTTGGCTTAGCATCACGGATAACAACGTGGGAACCAGGAATATCCTTAACGTGGAGCCAGAGGTCGTTTTTGTTGGCAATCTTAAAGCTGAGCCGGTCGTTTTGCCGATTATTTTTCCCAACCATAATTAGAGTGCCATCAGAAGCATAGTATTCACTGGGCTTGGCGGCTGGAACTTTCCGTTGCTTTTTTCCCTTTTGATGGCGGGGTTTGATATAGCCTTGTTCAACTAATTCAACTTTGATTTCTTGAACGTCTTTTGGCGCAGCCACCGCAATTTGACTCACAATCCCTGTTAGGTAATCAAGTTCAGCTTGAGTAAGGCGGAGTTGTTCATGATCATACTCAATTGAAGCCTTTAATTTGTTGTAGCGGGTAAAGTAACGTTGGGCATTTCGGGATGGTGAAAGTTCAGGTGAAAGTTCAATGTCAAGTGGTCGATTTTTGTCGTAGAAGTTAGGCAAGGTAATCTTGGTTGCTCCTGCTTTGACTTGCCCTAGGTAGGTAGTTAAGATTTCGCCTCGAATCCGATAAAAGTCAGCTTGATCAGCCGCTGCTAATTCCTTTTGGAGTTTCTTAATCTTCCGTTGATCCTTCTTAATTTCGGTATTGACAATCTTTAAAACCTGCCCAGCCAGTTCTTTTGTCCGGTCATGTTCAGCTTTATGAGCATAGAAATGATCTAAAAGTGCTGATAAGGTTCCAAACTTTGTGGTTTTATCAACCTGAGTTCCCTGTGGAGTAAGAGCCCAGAAATCCTGCTTACCGTTTACAAATTCAACCAGGGTTGGATCGGGTTGTTCAAAGGCTCTTAGAAACTCAGTATAGGTTTGCGGTAAATTATCGCTAGTTAGGAGGCGGCTTGCCATTTCCTTAGCTAAGTTAGTGGATAAGCCTTGATAGTTTGTTTGAAGCTGGTGAGCTAAGTCATCAGAATCTGAACAGGCTTTAACCAGAGCCGGATATTTTGAATTTGGCAAGTATGGATTTGTTCGTTCTTGCTTCGGTGGCATGCGCCAGGTTGAACCTGGTAAGATAGTCCGAAAACGGTTTTGATCACTTCCCACGTGCTTGAGCGCATCGATAACTTTACCAGTATCTTGGTTAACGAGGGTGGCATTACTATGCCGCGCCATAATTTCAACGTAGAGGACCAGATCTTTAGCATCACCAAGCTCGTCTCGGGTGGTAAAGCGGAAAGTAACTACCCGGTCATTTTCGATTTGCTCAATCTTAGTCAAAATGGCCCCTTCCAAATACTTTCGCATGGTCATGGTAAAGTTGCTTGGCACTGCAGGGTTTTGGTAGGGGATGGTTGTTAATTGAAAACGGGGATAGGCAGGGTTAACTGAAATTAATAAACGTTGGTTTTTTCGGTGAGCCCGGATGACCATGATCATCTCGTTTGGATAGGGTTGGTTAACCCGCATTACCCGGCCGCTCGCCAATAATTGATTGAGTTCGACTACCATTGCATGGGTGAAGAAACCGTCAAACGCCATTGAAATACGCCTCCTTAAAAATCACTAATTTACATTATACCGTTTTAAGAGATCCTTAACAAATCAAGGATAACTACCAATATAAATTTTGGAGGGAATTGTTTTATCGAGGATTCTATGGTATGTTAACTACTATGTATGTGTAGGTTAAAATACCTAATTCGGCAAAAATACGAAAGAACGATGAGTTGGAGGATTAGCATATGAAAATCGCTGTTGTGACGGACAGCACCGCCTACTTGACGAGTGAAGAAGCACGTGAAAACGATATTCGGGTTGTCCCAATTCCTTTAATTATTGATGGCCAAAGTTATCGGGAAGGGATCGACATTACAACTGAAGACTTTTATCAAAAGTTGCAAACAACGAGTTCTTTTCCAAGTACTTCCCAACCGCCAGTTGGTCAGTTAATGGAGCTTTACCAATCGTTGGCTGACGAAGGATATGATGCAGTTATCAGTATCCATTTAACGGCTGCCATTTCTGGTTTGATGAATACAATTCGTCAATTGGCTGAAGAAATGAAGGACACGATCAAGATTGTGCCTTTTGATTCGCACTTAACCATTAAGATGATGGGTTACCAAGCCCTTGAAGCAGCGCGCTTGATTAAAGCAAGTAATGACTTGGACACGGTCTTAGAAAAGTTAGTGGCCTATCGGGATACGTTTAATAACGTCTTCGTGGTTGATGACTTACAAAACTTGGTTCGGGGCGGACGGCTCTCCAACGCTTCCGCCTTCGTTGGGTCAATCCTAAAGATTAAACCTCTTTTGACTATGCACACTGCGAACTACTCAATCGAAGCCTTTGAAAAAGTAAGGTCAATGAAGAAAGCCAAATTACGGTGTGAACAGATTTTTGCTGAAAATCTTGCAAAATTAGATTATCCCGTCCAAGCGATGGTCATTCATGCCAATGCCGAAGAAGCCGGCCAAAAATGGTTGGATCATTTACAAGTTACCTATCCGCAAGTTCGATTTGAACTTTCCTACTTTGGCCCGGTGATTGGGACACACCTTGGTCAAGGGGCGCTTGGTTTGACCTGGATGCAGGATACAACGAAAAAACCATTGTAATAATTTGAGATAAAAAAGGAGGGGCTGTGACATAAGTCCCTAATAATAAACGGAGTTGGGTGAAATCTTTGGATTTCACCCAACTCCGTTTTCCTTTAAAATATAGATATATTGACAAAAGAAAAAGACATCGACTGGTTGAAAGCTTGGTAATTTCTAAGTCTAATATTATGGTACGTGACCTTAACCTAAGACGACGAAAAACGGCTACCAGCCTTCGATAAAGAAAAATGTGTTGGTTGTCAACTTTGTCCTTTGGTTTGTCCGTTTCACGCAATTACCCTCGGGGTAGTTGAAATGAAGCTAGGTCGTAAGGTGACCCACCCAAAGTGGATATTATTTCTCAACGTTTACCAAGTGGAAATTTCCGGCATCTCGTTTGATAAAAATGAGGAGGACGGAAACAGTCCCAACCGTTAACTAGGGAACGTAGTGGAGACGATTTTGAGCCTCTAAAGAGTCTCAAAACTCAGCTCACTTTGTTTGAAAATTATCCTCAAGATGAGCTGACTGCCTTGAGACTGGCTAAAGCAAGCCTCTACGCTGGTCTTGCTTATCATCGCAGAATTTTCGGTAAAAGCTTTCTAAGCTAACATCAATTTCACCATTTCTGACATAGCTAGTTGATGGCTTTAATTATCCAAAAGGCCACTAATAAAGATTAAGTAGCCAAACCATCGTTAGTAGCTGATCTGCTTACGATAAGTTCAAAGTTGTGTCGGCTACGTTTCAACCTTTAAATTAGTGGCCTTAGTAGTTTTCCCCGCTCTTTTCATTTTTGTTGATTTATAAATTTAGTTGGTATTGCAGTCTGTGTGTTGGCTTGCAGAAGCAACTGTGTCAAGTTTACTCCCATCATTTGGCGTGAAGTAGAATGATGGTCCGTCAATTGATTCATCATAATCAATTTGCGCATCAAGTCCTTCAAAGAACCAGTAGTCAGAAGTTTGGACGTAGAAGTGGATTCCTTCGATTTCGGTGTCAATAACTGGCTTGTTTGGGTGGTCGCACCGTGCTAACCCGGCTGAAAAACCAGAGTGTGCATTGGTTGATCCATAAACTTTACCAAAGAATTTTACCCCTTGGCCTGGTTTTAGATGCATATCTTCCTTAAACCATTGGATGATCCGGGGGCTTAAATTAAGTTTTGAAAGTGGTGCATTTTCTGCCATAGTGTCATCTCTCCTCGTAATCGCTTTCAATCTGTAAGACTAGCATAGCACAGTTTTTTAAATTGAAAAAGTCTTTCGTTTAGGCTTTTCCATCCCATTCGGCTAAAAACCGATCAATAAACTGGTGCATAAAGGCTTCCCGCTCGTTGGCAATCTTTTTTGCGCTAGTGGTATTTAACATTGCTGGTAACTTAAAAAGTTTTTCGTAGAAATGATTAATGATTGTTTCATGATCAAGGTTTCGGTACTCAGACTTATCCATTTTCATTCGGGGAGCAATTTTGGGGTCATAAATTACTTGGTGGTGTTTGCCGCCATAATAAATTGCCCGGCTGATTCCAGTTGCTCCTAAGGCATCTAACCAATCAGCATCCTGGACGATTTGTCCCGCCAAAGATAATTTTAGTCGTTGGTTACCTAAAGTACTAGCAAAAGACATTTGAGTGATGGTTGTCATAATTTCGTCCTGCTCAGCCGGCTGATAATTTTGCGTTTGTAAAAAAGTTTTTACTTCAGCTATTGCTTGGTCAACATCATCGATTAACTTATCGTCGATGGTATCGTGCAAATAGCTAATCGTAATGGGGAGAAATGGATCGATGCCTTCTTCCTTGGCCAGATGAGTCGCAAGTTGGGCGACCCGGTGGAGATGGTCCATTCCATGCCCAGTGACGTCGCTTCCAAGTTTGCTTTGGGCAAAGCCGATCACGGCATTGATTTGCGTTTCGTGGTTCAAAAAAACTCCTCCAATCAATTTTTTTAGACAGATTGCTTGTTTTCGTTTTTACCTTTATGTTATGTTGTTTTATAGCATATTTTGAAACTAAATGAAAGCGAGGGTGTTTGATTAATGCACTTAACGAAAGCATCAATGGATGATTTAAATCGGATTGTTGAAGTTTTGGAAGATGGGAAAAATCAACTTGCTGAGCGCGGGGTTGATCAATGGCAAGGGGATTATCCTAATCCGGAACAAGTTAAGGCGGACATTGAGAACGGTTTTGCCTACTTGGTTCACGATTCTGACCACGAAACGGTTGGAGTTTTCTCAATTCTTCCAGCTCCCGATCATGCATATGATGAATTAGATGGTAAGTGGTTACTAGAAACTGATCGATACTTGACGATTCATCGGGTTGCAATTCACTCTGACCACGCTGGAAATGGTTATGCCTCGCGGTTATTTATGGATGTCATTAATTTTATTAAAGTTCACCGTGAAGATATCGTTTCCTTACGGATTGATACCCATGAGGATAATCATGCAATGCAACACTTAATTGAAAAGTTTGGATTTAAACGGGTGGGAACCTTGCATGGGGTTTACCGGCCAGAAGAAACGAGTTACGTTTATGAAATGCTTACCCAAGAAGCAAAGTAGGGTAAATTTAGTAAAATTAAATTAAGATACCATAAAGGGCGGAAAGAAAATAAAACTTCTTTCCGCCTTCGTTACATAATTAAACCTAATCCCAAATTTTCTTGGCAATATTAAATGCACTCCAGGCATTCGGCCAACCGACATAAAAGGCGAGTTGAGTAATCATCGCACTAATTTCAGTTTTAGTAATCCCGTTGTCCTTGGCAACTTGCATGTGGTAAGGAAGTTGCTCAAAGGCGCCCTTAGTAATTAAGGCGGTGACCGTAAAAAAGAACGGTCCCGAGGCTTTAGAGAATTTTCATCTGCCCAAACTTGTCCGAACAAAACATCATCGTTTAAGGCCGCAAATTGAGGGGCAAATTCCCCAAGTTGATCACGACCAGCAGTTTGCTTTTTACCATTCTAATCATTTCCTCCTCGTATATTAAAAATAATCCTTTTGTTTTTTGTGACTTTACAACTTGCTTTCTGGTCACCGCATGATAGCCTCTAATTATCATTGGCTTTGGTCAACTGGTATAGGTTATTTCCTCCTGTAGTTTAACTACTTGCTCAGTCTGCCGCCCAGGCAATCAACTAATTCTCGAACTCACATGCTGTACCGATTAGAAGATTGACTAATTCTTGAGTAGGAATTAGATGCAGCTTTAATCGTTCTAACCAATGAGTACTGATACTTGCGAGG
>DWYX01000056.1 GCA_019118465.1 Candidatus Limosilactobacillus faecipullorum
TAAGCGAATTGACTTCGCAAATGTTTTGCTTCGATCATAAGATCAAAGACCCTACACATTTGATTCGTCGAAACTTTATTCAGTTTTCAAAGGTCTACCGAATTGCTTAGGAAGTTAATTCCTAGCGCTTAGTAATTTTAACACCTCATCAAGTTGATGTCAAGAACTTTTTAAATTATTTTTTCGAAGTTCTTAATCACTAAGCTCATCAGCAACTCTTACATGTTATCAAATCAACAACCATTTGTCAACCACTTTTTTGATTAACTTTTTTGTTGACTAGCAGTGATTTGTTTAACTGCCGTGACAACGATATCTAATATACCGGGTTCCTAAGTGATTGTCAACAATATTTCGTAATTAATTTTTCTTTTTTCTATTCCCGAATTTTAAAATTATCCAAAACCAATTTATCTACTAAACAACTAACAATCGCCCCTCTAAAGAAGATGATTGATCAGATATAATAGCTCTTTCCGATGACCACTTCCTTGTTAATTTCCGTCCTCCAAATTGGAAATTTCTTTCAGCAAATTTAAATCTTCAATCGAATTGCCTTTACTTTACTAGCGACAATCTTTTTTTGCTATTTTGTTTAAAAAAATTCATCAAAAAAAGCCCAGGTAGTTTAAAACTGTCCTGAGCTTCAATTATTGATTTACTTCTTTGGCCGCATTGTTGGGAAGAGTAAGACGTCTCGGATCGACTTAGCATCAGTTAAAAGCATAACTAACCGGTCAATCCCGATCCCGAGGCCACCTGTAGGCGGCATCCCGTATTCGAGGGCTTCCACGAAGTCTTCATCGATTGGTTGGTATTCATCGTTCCCTTGGGCGTGTTCTTCAGCTTGGTTTTCAAACCGTTGCCGTTGATCAATTGGGTCGTTTAATTCACTAAAGGCGTTAGCATATTCACTCCCCAAAATGTAAAGTTCAAACCGGTCAGTAAACCGGGAATCTTGTTCATTAATCTTAGCTAATGGTGAAATTTCAACCGGGTGACCATAGATAAAGATTGGGTCTTGGAGTTGATCTTGAACCTTTTCTTCAAAGAAGGCGTTGATAATGTGACCAACTTTCCACCAATCTTCGTATTCAATCCCATTTTCGTCCGCGAGCTTCTTTGCGTCATCATCAGACATTGATTCCCAGAAGTCAATGCCAGTATACTTCTTGATAGCATCAACCATGTGCATCCGGGCAAACGGCTTCGTAAAGTCCATCTCGTGTCCTTGGTAAGTGAAGTTAAGGTCAGGGTGAACAGCCTTGGTTGCCGCTTTGACAATTCCTTCCGTTTCTTCCATCACGTCATTAAAGTCAAAGTATGCGGCATAGGTTTCCATCGTATCAAATTCAGGATTGTGACGAAGGTCCATCCCTTCGTTCCGGAAGATCCGGCCAAGTTCGTAAACTCGTTCCATCCCCCCAACAATCAACCGTTTCAACCGTAATTCAGTCGCAATCCGCATGTACATATCAATATCTAAAGCGTTGTGGTGGGTGATGAATGGCCGCGCTTCAGCACCAGAAGCCACGTTTTCCAAAATTGGAGTTTCAACTTCAGTAAAGTCGTTGTCGTCCATGTACCGCCGGATAGCCTTGATAATCTTAGTCCGGTTTTGGAAGCGCTCAAAGCTTTCCCGATTAGTAATCAAGTCAAGGTAACGTTGCCGATAAACTAATTCAGGGTCTTGGAGACCATGGTACTTATCTGGTAATGGCCGTAAAGCTTTCGTTAAAAAGGTAATTTCAGAGGCCCGGACAGTTAATTCACCAACCTTAGTCTTAATAACGTCCCCCCGGATCCCCCAGAAGTCACCAATATCAGATTCCTTAAAAAGCTTGTAGGCTTCTTCGCCAACCCGGTCTTGCCGAATGTAGAATTGGATCCGACCACCACGGTCAAGTAAATCCCCAAAGCTAGCCTTACCGCTTCCCCGCTTGGCAATCATCCGCCCAGCGATCGTTACCATGTTACCTTGTTCAAGTAATAAGTCTCCGCTAAGTTCCCCATACTTAGCACGAATATCTGTTGAAATATCATGATCAGGAACAAACCGGCGACCAAATGGCGCTATCCCGGCATCCCGTAAAGCTTGCATCTTTTCCCGACGAACGATCATCTGGTCGTTCAACTTTTCTTCTGCCATCTTAAAATGATCCTCCTCTACTGTGCCCGGCGCATTTGCTTTCTTTGCTCCAAGCTTTCAATAAATTCATCAAAAATATCGTTAACTTCTTGTTGGGTCGTTGCTTCCATGACCTTAACTTTAGTCCGGGCTGACCGCGGAATTCCCTTCAGGTAGTAGGCGGCTTGCCCCCGGAATTCAGGAACCGCATTGTGTTCCCCTTTTAATTCAATCAATCGGGCTAAGTGATCCTTGGCCGTTTGCAACTTTTCGGCTGGAGTAGCTTCTGGTAATAATTCCCCAGTTTCAAGATAATGAACCGTTTGAGTTAACATCCAGGGATTCCCCATGGCGGCCCGGCCAATCATGATTGCATCGGCCCCCGTGTAATCAAGCACGTACTTGGCATCTTCAGCCGAGCGAATATCCCCATTCGCCATAAACGGAATTGTCAACTGACTAGCGACTTCCTTTAAGATATCCCAGTCAGCGTGACCAGAATACATTTGTTTCCGAGTCCGTCCGTGCATTGCTAAAGCAGAAGCCCCCGCTTTTTCAGCTGCCAAGGCATTTTCAACGGCATAAATGTGTTGATCATCCCAACCAGTCCGCATCTTAACCGTAACCGGTTTCTTAACAGCATCCACCACATAAGCGACCATTTCATAAACTTTCTTTGGATCAAGTAACCAGCGGGAACCCGCATCGATATTAACTACCTTGTTAACCGGACATCCCATATTAATATCAATCACATCGGCATCCGTATGTTGATCGATAAACTTAGCCCCTTCAACTAGGGTTTCCTTGGTACCTCCAAAGATTTGAATTCCCATTGGATGTTCCGTTGGGTCAACCCCCGTCATGGAAAGGGTCTTCTTATTTTTGTACATGATTCCCCGGTCAGAGATCATTTCACAAACGACGTACCCAGCACCGAATTTCTTACAAATAACACGGAAAGCCTTGTTTGTGACCCCAGCCATGGGCGCAACAACAACTTGGTTTGGAATTTTAACATCCCCAATTTGCCATTCCATCTTTTTCCCCCTTTATGACCAAATAACGATTAATTTACCAGGTTCGACTTTTATATACACAATGATTAACTTACCATTTTTTTCAAATAAAGACCAGTCTCGTTTTTATTTCTGCTTCTTTTGCATAGCTTGATACTTCAGCATTCCTTTTAATTCGGCTTCACTGAACTGGTATTTTTTCCCGCAGAATTGGCAAACTGCCTCAGCCCCGTGATCTTCATCAATCATCGCTTGAATTTCATCTGAGCGTAATGTGGCAAGGTCTCGGGCAAAGCGATCTCTGGAACAATCACACTTGAATTGGACCGGCATCGTTTCGTGAAGTTTTAATTCTTGGTCCTTAAAAATCATTTTCAGAATATCTTCTGGCGCCTTCCCATCCCGCAACAATTCCGAAACCAATGGCAGGTCCTTAATTGAGGCTTCAAGTTGTGTTAAGGCTTCATCTGTTGCCCCCGGCAAGGCTTGGACTAAAAATCCCCCAGCAACGTCAATTGAATCATCCTGATTTACGAAGACCGAAAGGCCCATGGCAGATGGAATTTGTTCGGATTGGGCTAAATAGTAGGTAAAGTCTTCGCCAAGTTCACCCGAAACCAGGTTAACTTCCCCCGTATACGGAGTCTTATCGGTAGGGGCCATCTTCGTGACGGAAAGGCCCCCGGTCGTTCCTACGGCGCCCTTCACATCAATTTTTCCTTTTTCATTGAGTGGCAGGCTAACATGGGGTTTTTTTACGTACCCCCGCACATCTCCATTAGCCTTTCCATCACAAACAATAAAGCCAATCGGGCCATTTCCTTGGATCTTAACCGTCAAATGGCCATCCCCTTGGAGACCAGAAGTCGCTAATAAGATTGTCCCAACTAAGCTCCGTCCTAAAGCCGCGGACGCTGCTGACCAAGTATCATGAATTTCATGGGCATCTTCAACAGCTTGACTAGCCCGGACCGCGTAGGCCCGGAACATGCCATTCATTGCTGTTCCCTTTACCAAATAATCCTTTGTCATTAATTTACTCCCTTTCTTTTTACTCATACTCTTAAGCATACCAATTCCGTGCCACTGGGGCAACTCAGACCCTCACAACGGTGCAAGCCATAATAAAAAAGAGACTGGAGAATCTCTCCAATCCCTTTTGTTTATTAATCCGCATCTGAACTTGAATCACTATTAGCTGAAGAACTGGTTGATTCATCCGTAGCTGAACTTGGACTCGCAGATGCCTGCGATTCTTCACTATCTGGACTGTCCTTTGGCGTAGGTTTATCCGCCGTTTGGGCTTCATCATTAGCTTCTTCGGTTGCAGTTGCCCGGGCGTTTTCCCGCCGTTCAAGTTCCCGCTTGGATTCTTCAAAGGTTTGGGCGCGGTGTTCTTCTTCTGCCACTTCAACATCTTTTTCTGGCATCTTCCCGGTCTTGTAAAGACTAAGAATTTGCTTTTCATCCAAGGTTTCGTACTCGAGCAAGGCTTCCGCAATGATCCGGTGTTGTTCCCGGTGCGTTTCAATAATGTGCAAGGCTTCTTCATGCCCTTCATTCAGGATCCGGCGAACTTCTTCATCAATCAAAGCTGCTGTCTGTTCAGAATATGGAGCTTGCCCAAATTCTTGACCAGTAAAGACAGCCCCAGAAGATTGTAATTCAACCGGTCCAATCTTATCGGACATCCCGTATTGGGTAACCATGGCCCGCGCAATTTGAGTTGCTTGTTCAAAGTCATTCGATGCTCCGGAAGATTGGGACTTGAAGATTAATTCTTCAGCAGCCCGACCACCCATTAAACCAGCAATTTGTTCTTGGGCATTCTTCTTGGACATTAACATTTGATCTTCTTTTGGCAACATGATTGCGTAACCGCCGGCCCGACCCCGTGGGACAATCGTTACCTTATGAACGACCCGGGCATCGTTAAGAACTAACCCAACGATCGTGTGACCAGCTTCGTGAAAGGCCACTGTCCGCCGTTCTTGCTTAGAGATAACCCGATCCCGCTTAGCTGGACCAGCAATTACCCGGTCTTCGGCTTCATCAACGTCAGCGGCGTCAATTTCAGTCTTATTCCGCCGGGCCGCAAGCAAGGCCGCTTCGTTTAAGAGGTTGGCAAGGTCAGCCCCAACAAAGCCAGGCGTTTGCTTAGCAATTTCCTTTAAGTCCACGTCGCTAGCTAATGGCTTGTTCTTGGCATGAACCCGTAGGATGGCTTCCCGACCGCGAACATCTGGACGCCCAACTAAAATCTTTCGGTCAAACCGACCTGGCCGCAATAAGGCCGGGTCTAAAACGTCAGCCCGGTTAGTCGCGGCCATCACAATGACCCCTTCATCGCCTTGGAACCCGTCCATTTCAACCAGGAGTTGGTTTAAGGTTTGTTCACGTTCGTCGTGGCCACCCCCCATACCATTACCACGCCGCCTCCCGACGGCATCGATTTCATCGATAAAGATGATCGCTGGAGCAGCCTTCTTAGCTTGTTCAAAGAGGTCCCGGACCCGGCTAGCCCCAACCCCAACGAACATTTCAACGAAGTCAGAACCAGAAATTGAAAAGAATGGAACCCCAGCTTCCCCGGCAACAGCCCGAGCAAGCAAGGTCTTCCCAGTTCCGGGAGGTCCTTCAAGCAGTACCCCAGATGGAATCTTTGCACCTAACTTCATAAACTTCTTTGGGTTCTTCAAGAACTCAACGACTTCGACCAATTCCTGTTTTTCTTCTTCTTCCCCAGCAACATCAGAGAAGCGAACCTTGTTTTCCTTGGCGTCGGCTGGCTTGGCCTTGGATTTACCAAAGCTCATGACCCCACGACCACCGCCACCTTGGCCGGCTTGTCCCATCATCATGTAGAAGAAGAAGATCATGATTACCAATGGTAGGATCATCGTCAAGAGGTTGGCCCAAAAGCCATTACTTTCCTCTGGTTTTGTCGTGACCTTGACCTTATCATGATCAGCATACTTTTGGAGTTGGCCAATCGTAACTTCACTTTGAAGCACCGAACTTTGGAAGTTCTTGGTGGTCCCACCTGCCTGACTAGCAAAGGAGAAGCCACTCTTGTCACTGCCACTTACCGATTGAGCTTTCCGGTAAGTCCCAGTAATCTTATAAACGCCCCCGTTTGGTTGCACCGTAAAGTCCTTGACCTTATTATCCTTTAATTCAGTAATAAACTCACTTTGGGAGACTTCCTTCGTTTGACCAGAATGCGTACTGCCCCCGAAGAAGTAGTACACAATCCCCATAATACAAAGGAAAATTACTGAGTAAAAAAGGACGTTATGAGTGAACCCGTTGTTTTTCCGATTGTTGTTCATAACAACCTCCTCATCCAACGGCTATCTGCCATTCATAATGGCCTTAATATACCACACTTGACTAACATTGACCATTAATTTAATCAACAAATGTTAGTCTTGTGAAATTACTTAGTGTAAACAGCTGGTTTTAAAATTCCAACATATGGCAAATTCCGGTAGAAACCATCGTAATCAAGCCCATAGCCGACTAAAAATTCGTTTGGGACAGTGAAGCCCGCATAATCCGCTTCAACCGTCACTGCTTCATCACGACCTTCCGGCTTATCAAGCATAGTGGCAACCTTAATTGATTTAGCTCCCCGTTCTTTTAGTAAGTCAACTAAGAATTGAAGGGTCCGCCCGGAATCAATGATATCTTCGCAAATCAAGATATCCTTTCCCTTAACATCCGACTTTAAATCACGTACTAATTCAACCCGACCCGATGATTCAGTCCCTCCAAAGTAACTCGAAACATCAATGAAATCCAAGGTCGTATAAAGGTCTAATTTTTCCAGTAAATCAACCGTAAATAAGATTGCTCCCGTTAAAACAGAAATTACTACTGGGCACTTGTCCGCATAATCAGTTTCAATTTGCTTTGCCATTTCAGCAATCCGGGTTTGAATTTGGTCTTCACTGTACAAGACACGTTCGATATCGTTATTCATGATTTTCTACCTTTCTTTGAAAGAATCGTAATTGTTGCCATCCATTGGTTTCTTTTGGCCAATCCCACCAAGCGGTTTTATAACCAATTAACCACCAAACCCGGCCGCTTTGATCAACTAAGACTTGCGCTTTTTGCCGCTGATCAACAGGAACCTTTTGATTAATAAAAATTCGGCGCACTGTCTGAAATCCTCCATTTTTTAACCGGAGGCGATCCGTTAGTTTTGCTGGCCGAATAGTCAACGGAAGATCTCTTGACCGGACCCAGACGGTGGCGACAAGCTGGTTAGGTGATAAGTTAGACTGTTGCTCAGCACTAACCATAATTGCTTGAGTTGGATTAACGGTTTGCCAATGAGCAAATTTTACCATACTTTGACGCAAATCATTCGGCTTTTGATCTAATTTTTCCAAATTTTCCAGGCGAAGCAAATGGTAGTTCCGAATTAACTGCCATTTTCCTGGTAAAGCGAAAGTTTGGTTCGGTAATTCTCCCTGTTGGAGGCGTTGCTGAAGCTGAACTAAGGCGTTCCACTTATAATTGACAACCCCATTTTGCTGAAGCCACGTTTGCAACAATAACCGCTGGGTAGCTGGTGAATGTTGCCACCACAAACGAAGATCGAGTTCCTTTTTACTGATCAACGACTGTAATTGATCTTGAAGTTGAGTTTGGGCAAAAGCCAACCAATCTTGTAATTGAGCTACGGTTTGACCAAGGTCATTAATAATTTGGGGATTTTCCCTTGCTAATGTTGGTAAGTACTGATGACGATACCGATTTCGCGTAATTGATAAATCCGTATTGGTCTCGTCTTCATACCACTTAACCCCGTTGATTTTAGCGTAATTAATTAAGGTTGCTTTGGAAATCGTTAATAAGGGCCGGATTAGGTCACCACTTGCGAATGGCCGTTGGGAGCGTAATCCAACCAGTTGATGAAGATCACCACCACGAACCAGTTTCATCAAAACTGTTTCAGCTTGATCATTTGCATGATGGGCCGTTAATAAGATTTTTGCTTTGGTTTCAGCCATAATCGTAGCAAAAAAATGGTACCGAGCTTGACGGGCAGCGGCTTCAATCCCGTTTTGCGGATGATCTTGCCACTGCATTACCCGCAAGGCTAACTGGTGTTTTTGACAATATTGGCGAAGAAATTGTTCTTCAACTTGGCTTTGAGAGCGTAAATGATGATTAACATGGGCAACAATCAAACGTTCTTTAGACACTAAATTTTGGGCCAAAGTTAACAACACCATTGAATCGACTCCGGTTGAAGTAGCAACAATGATTGGGGTTTGAGTAGCAAAAAAGCGACTCCCTTCAAGGTGTCGCTTAATTACCATTTCTAAATTCGTTGCCATTAGCTACGCCGACCACCACGGCCACCCCGCTTACCATCGGTTTGCCGTTTTAAAATCGAAAGCCGGGATTCACTTTCCTTCATGAAAGAAGCTAACATGCTATTAAAGTCATCATTTTGATGGTGGCTTGAGTGGGACTTAAAGCCCGCTTGTGAACGCGGCCGGGGAGCAGAGTTTTCACGATGGGAATGTTCATGCCGTTCATGGCCCCGATTGCCTTCGTGATGATCATGATGATCTTCGTGATCGCCGGGATTTGAACGGGCTGGTCGTTCCTCTATTGCCTTCATCGAAAGGGCAATCTTTCCATCTGGGGCAATCTTAACGACTTTTGCGGTAACTTCATCCCCAACTGTCAAAACATCATGGATATCCTTAACAAATGAGTTTGAAATCTGACTAATGTGCACTAATCCAGTTTGGTTATCATCTAAATCAACAAACGCTCCAAAGTTGGTAATTCCAGAAACCTTTCCAGAAACCTTAGCGCCTTCTTCAACTGCCATGAACAGTACATCCTCCTCAATAATTGTGGTAGCACCTAGAAAGAAGGCTTTCTCTGACAGCGCCTTGCGCACTAAATCTTACTTCCTAGCCGAAACCCCTAAAAATCCTTAAATTCATTGTAGTTGAGTATACCATACTCACTACTTGATTTGATCGCTTTATTTAACAAAGTTGTAGATAATTTCGCCTTTCTTAGCGTAATTATATTTTGAACGTAATAACTCTTGTAAATAAGTTGGATCTTTCAATAATTTTTGTTTTTGTGTTAACTCTTTATTTTGAGTCTGCTTTTTTTGTAAAGTTACCTTAGCGGACCTAATTTGATTATCAACCTTACTAATTTGGCGATGGGTTGACCATAACTGAATTCCTAAAGCAATCATAATCACCAAAAACAGCCCTAAGATTATGCTTGCCCGTCGGATATGAACTCGTTTCCGTTCTTCCCGTTGAAATTGTGATTGCTGATCAACGACCCGAGTATATTCGTTATCTAACCTTGTTACCCGTTTCTCTGCCACGGTCCCATGCTCCTTTCGACTAATCACTTTCTAACCGTAAGTATGACACATGCCGGCGGATAATGTCTAGCCTTCATCCAAAATTAAATTCATTTTTTGGCTGGTAATTTTTAATAAAAGTTGGCAGAAATCTCGTAACTTTCTAAACGATCTTTGAAATAAGCTACTCAGCTACAAATGCTAAAGGTTACACTTTTCACAAAGAAATCTCACTCTAGATTAAGAGAAAGCTTTCTGGTGGAGCCTTTTAACTAATCAAACGTCTCCTCATATTCCTCAGAAAGAATGGTGTACATGGCTTCGGCGTCAGCTTTCTTAGTGGTTTCTTCAATCCGATCAATCCGAATCCTCTCGGTTTTATTCCCAAACTTAATGGTCAAAACATCTCCAACCGCTACTTTAGAAGCTGACTTTGCTTCCCGGTCATTTACCAAAATCCGCCCTTGATCGGCAATTTTCTTAGCGATCGTCCGGCGCTTAATAATCCGTGAAACTTTTAAGAATTTATCTAACCGCATCTTTTTCACCTTTCTTTTGTTCCATGATGATCACCTTTAGGCTTTTGACAAAGGTGATGAGTTGTTTTAGCCAATCTGATTGCGTCATCCGGGGTTGTATTACTAAACGGATCGTCAATCGCCTAGCTTCATCTTCCCCCATCGTAGCTTTAAATCTGGTTTTCGCCAGGGCCTTAATAATATCTGGAGCTGACAATTGATGGGACGCCGCCGCTGTCAACCGGATCAAAAGGTTATCCTTTTGCCGATGAATATAATCTAACCGAGCCAGATCAGCATCCAATTTTAATTCAGCAACTTGCAAAAGCGTCGCTACAGCCTCAGGATAGTCGCCATAGCGGTCAATCAAATCTCCGGTAAGCTCCGTCAATTCCTTGGTGGAGTTAATGTTTCGCAAGGCCTTATATAGTTCGATCTTTTGCCGTTGATCTTGAATGTAAGTTGATGGGAAATATGCTTCCACACCTAACTCTAATTCGGCATCGGAAAGTTTGGGCTTGGCTTTCCCCTGTTTTTTAGCAACCGCATCTGCAAGCATTGTCGAATATAGGTTATACCCAACTGAATCGATAAAGCCGTGTTGCTGCTTACCTAATAAACTACCGGCTCCCCGAATGGAGAGATCCCGCATGGCAATCTTAAACCCGCTCCCCAATTCAGTGAAGTCCCGAATGGCTGCTAACCGTTTTTCACCAAGTTCGGTTAAGACCTTATCCGGTTGATACATAAAGTAGGCATAAGCAACCCGATTACTCCGGCCAATCCGGCCCCGAATTTGGTATAACTGAGCTAATCCCATATGATCAGCATTTTCAACGAAAAGGGTATTAACGTTTGGAATATCGACCCCGGTTTCAATGATTGAAGTCGTGACAAGGACATCGTATTCTCCACGGATAAAGTCATATAGGACACCTTCCAGTTGAACTTCTGTCATTTGACCGTGAATATAACCAATTCGGGCATCAGGAACTAAATCTTGTAATTGCGCAACAGTCCGTTCAATATCACTCACCCGGTTGTGTAAGTAGTAAACCTGACCCCCGCGCTGCATTTCCCGCTGAATCCCGGCTTGGATTGCACCCCCATTTTGTTCTAAGACATAGGTCTGAATGGGGTAGCGACCATCTGGTGGCGTTTCTAAAACTGAAAGATCCCGAACCCCAAGCATCGACATGTGTAAAGTCCGCGGAATTGGCGTTGCCGTTAGAGTCAAAACATCAACGTTAGTTTTAAGTTGTTTTAACCGTTCCTTGTGTTTAACCCCAAACCGTTGCTCTTCATCGATAATTAATAAACCGAGGTCTTTAAAATGAACATCTTTGGAGAGAATCCGGTGAGTCCCGACCACAACATCGACCGTTCCATCAGCTAAACCTTCTTCAGTTGCCTTGAGCTCTGCCTGGGTTTTAAACCGTGACATCATTGCGATCTTAACTGGAAAACCTTCGAAACGGTCAGTTAAGGTATCAAAGTGTTGTTGGGCAAGAATTGTGGTTGGAACCAAGAAAGCAACCTGTTTGCCGCCAGTGACTGCCTTAAAAATCGCCCGCATGGCAACTTCGGTTTTCCCATAGCCAACATCTCCAACTAACAATCGATCCATTGGTTTAGCTTTTTCCATATCACTTTTAATTTCATCAATACTTTGTAGTTGATCTGGCGTTTCCACATACGGAAAATTATCGTCAAACTTCTCTTGAAGGTAGTCATCTTGTGGAAAAGCAAAGCCCTTGGCAACCTTCCGTTGGGCGTAGAGATCAACCAATTCATCCGCAATATCCTCAACCTTTGCGGCCACCCGGTGCTTAGTTTTGGCCCATTCACTCCCACCTAAGCGGTTAATCCGGGGCTGTTTACCTTCTGCCGCTACGTACTTTTGAACTAGGTTTAGCTGGGTAACGGGGACGAAAATTTGGGCATGATCCCGATAATCGATCACGATATAGTCTTGGTGAACGCCATCAACTTCCATCGTCTTGATCCCCGCAAACACTCCAATCCCGTGATTGACATGGACCACAAAATCACCGGGTTTCAAATCGGTATACGATTTAATCCGTTCCGCATTTGATAAGCGTTGCGCCCGGACCCGCCGCTTTTTTAACTGGGCGAATAATTCACTTTCAGTAATCACCACTAGTTCAGCTGGCGGCAGTTCAAACCCATTATTTAAGCTTCCAGCCACCAGTTGTAATTGATGAGGCTTTAATTCCGTTGCCGTAGTTTCTAGCGCCGTTAGCCCAAACGATGTTAGGTCAACTGCTACTTTCCGCCGGCGTTGCTCATTGGCTGTTAAAATTACGACCGTTTCCCCTTGATCGAGGTAGCGATGGAGCTCATTTTTAAGTAAATCAACTTGACCAAAGAAGCGTTGCATTTCCCGGGCGTGAAGATCTAAGAGCTGACTAAACCGGAAATTACCTACTCCCTTCTTAAACCGGGCTAAGTACAATTGAGCATGCAGATCGCTAGTTAGGTCAGCAATGATTTGGGGACCAATTAACTTTCCCGGAATCGGCCGGTCAGCTTGCCAATTATTTTGATCCAAGACAAGGTTTTTCTCTTGTTCCTTGATGCGGCTTACATCATCAATTACCAGACTTCCATTTTGAGGTAAGTAGGCTAACAAGTTAGTTACCTTAGGGAAAATTTTATCGGCATAACCCAGGGCAGTCTCAGGAACACGCCCATTCGTTAACTCATCAATCAAAACTTGATAATCATGTTGTGCTGAGCTGAGTTCCTTCGACTTTACTGCTAGGGAAGCTAGTTCTTTTTTTAAGCTCTCCGCAGCCGCCGAACAAGCTTGTTGATCCAAGACTAGCTCGGTTGCCGGCAAAACCTCCGTTTCTTCAATATTTTGAACACTCCGCTGGCTATCAACTTCAAAGTAACGAAGGGAATCCACTTCAGTATCAAACAAATCAATCCGAACCGGATATGGAGTGTTAAGGGCATAGATATCAATAATTGATCCCCGCACCGCAAAGTCTCCTGGGGCCATGACCATTTTTCGCCGCACATATCCCATCATTACTAAGCGCTCAACTGTCGCCGTTAAATCTAAATCATCACCGACTGCCACCCGAAGCGTAGCCTGATTAAAGACAGTTGGTTGGGGTAATGGCCGCATCAAACCAGCAGCCGGTGTAACGATAATTACTGGTTGTTCAGCCTGCATGGCATGCAAAGCCATCACCCGCGCTAAACGGTAATTCGGCGAACTAACCGCCATTGCCATCGCTAAACTATCTTCCGCAGGGAATGAATATACCGCCGTTTCTGGCAGTAAATTATTTAAATCATTGACCAACTCTTCCATATGAAAAAGACTATCAACCACTACCAATTGTGGGCCGACAATTTCCTTTTGAAGGTTTGCAAGCAAGAGGGTTCTTGCAGAGCCGGCAATCCCCGTTACTAATTGTCGATGCCCCTTTTTAATTTCAGCCTTTATTTTCTCAATTTGAGGGACTTGATTTAAAAAATCGGTTAACTCCATTCATTCCACCACCTAACTAATTTTTGACTTCGTTAATTTTACAGTTTTGAATCCGGTTATAGCTTATCGGTAACATATGCTAAAAGTAACGATTCTAGGCTACATTGTGCACAATCCAACTTCACAAAGAAATCTCATTCTAAATAAGAATTCAACCTTGAACCTAGCTAAAGCTAGCTTCCACGGTTGCTTTCTCTTATCATCGTAAGATTTTTGGTGAAGCCTTTTAATTATAATCATTCATCAAATGAGAGAAATCTTCACCTTTTACCCAGTCGGCAAGGGCGTCTTCAGCTTTTGCCACTGCTAGATCAAAAGCCGGTCGTTCATCCTTCGAAAATTTTCCGAGGACGTGACTCACTACAGTTCCTTGCTTAGGATGATCAATTCCAACCTTTACCCGGTTAAACTTATCAGTTCCAAGGTGCTGGATAATGCTCTTCAAACCGTTGTGACCACCTGACTTACCGTGAGTCTTCAAGCGAACCTTGCCCACCGGCATATCTAAATCATCATTAACAATCACTAAATCGGCTAAATCGAGATGATAGTAATCCATCAGGGGCTTAACAGCACGTCCAGAATCATTCATATAAGTTGTCGGCTTAACCAAAATGACCTTTTCACCATCAACAACCCCACTTGCGACAACTGCCTCGACTTTTGCGTGGGTAAAGGCCCCCAAGTGATAATCACGAGCAAATTGTTCAACCACCATAAAGCCAGTGTTATGCCGGGTTTCATCATACCGGGTACCAATATTTCCCAAGCCAACAATCATTTTCACGTTTTTCCACCTCATTTTATTATTTGGCAATCTTTTTAATTATACCGAATTTACCAGTGAAGATTAAAGTTAACTGTTCAATAATTTTAATTTTCCTTCTCATCAGCTTCTCATTTTTCGCCAATTTATGGTATGATGAAGAGCAGTATTAATTCGGTAGAAATAAAGGAGCTTTTTATGATTTTTAAATCGTTAATTAAGCCAAAGGCGACTCTTACTACGCTTTCAGAAGATGTAACTTTAGCAGATGCGTTAACGACCCTTGAAGATTCGGGTTACCGTTGCGTGCCTGTTTTAGACCCTACAGGGACGATTTTCCGGGGAAACATTTATAAGATGCACCTCTATCGCCACAAGTCGCGGGGTGGTGATATGAGTTTACCTGTAACGGCACTGTTAAAAAACGCTACTAAGTTTATTTCCATTAATTCATCATTTTACACTGTTTTCTTCACCATCCGCGATTTACCTTACATTGCCGTCTTGGATGGTGAAAACCACTTTTACGGAATCCTAACTCATAATAGTTTACTAAAATTGCTAGCTGAGGCTTGGAATGTTAATAAGGGAAGCTATGTTATCACTGTTAGGGTCCTCGATGAACGGGGTGACCTTTTAACGATTTCAAAAGAAATTACCCGTTATACCCAAATCGTAAATGTCATTTCCTTAAATCCACACGATGACGAAACAAAGGAAATTCTGTTTACCTTACCAGCCGATGTGGATGAGGGAAAACTTCAAAAAATTATTAAGCGTCTAAAACGCCGGGGCTTTGAAGTTCCAGAAATTGAAAGTTTACATGCCTAATGAAAAGGCTGGGAAGAAAATCCGATTCTTCCCAGCCTTTTGTATATCCAAATGTTACTCAGAAACTACGACCTTTATTTAACATGAAAGCTAACTCGTAAAGCGTGATCAACGCGTTTCATAATGGTCGGATTAATATGGGTCACCCGTTGACGAAGGCGATGCTTGTCAATCGTTCTCACTTGTTCCAACAAAATCATTGAATTTTTTGCAATTCCAGAATCAGCGGCGGCTAAAAAAACGTGGGTTGGCAAACGGTGCTTGGTTAATTTCGTCGTAATAGCAGCGATAATTACCGTTGGACTATGGAGATTCCCCACATCATTTTGAACAACCAGGACTGGGCGCACCCCACCCTGTTCAGAACCAATAACTGGATCAAGGTCGGCATAAAAAATATCACCCCGCATGATTTCTTGGGTTCGTTGAAAGGCCATTAATTTACATACTCCCGGTGTAGCCGTTCACTCATCCCCGTCAACACCTCATAATCAATGGTATTTAATTGGTCTGCTAAGTCGGTTGCTGTAATCTTCGCCTCGCCCGACTTACCCAGTAGGACCACTTCTGTTCCTACTGGCATCTTCTTTGGTAATCGAATCATGAATTGATCCATACAAATTCGCCCCAAAATTGGGCACTTTTGACCATTCACGAGCACATAATAACCTGTTAGGCCCCGGGCGTAACCATCCGCATAGCCAACTGGAACCGTACCAACCCATTCATCTTCTTTAGCGGTATAGGTTGCTCCATAACTGACTGAACTCCCCTTTTTTAGGCACTTAACAAACGTTAACTTAGCCGTTAATGACGTCACTGGTTCTAAATCCCAAGTTGGTGTCAGATCCCGTCCAGAAGGGTTTACCCCATACAAAGAAATTCCCATCCGAACGGTATTCCCAACTACCTCACCTTGGTGCCATAACGCTGTCGCTGAGTTAGCCACGTGCACAAATGGTGGCATGTGCTTAACAACACTCGTAAGCCGTTGCCAATTAGCATATTGCTTGTCAAAATAACTTTCATCAGCACTATCAGCCGTTGAAAAGTGAGTAAAGATTCCTTCAAACTCAAAATGCGGGTCCTTTTCCAGTAATTCAACCGCTTGAGCAAGTTCCTCTTTATCCGTAAAGCCGATCCGGCCCATCCCCGTATCTAGGCCAAGGTGGACCCGCAAGGGCTTAGTTATTTTTGCGACCGTTGCCATTTGGATATATTCTTGTAACCAGGCTAATGAGCCGACCGTCAACGAAACACCTTCTCGCACTGCAACTAACGCATACTGAACTGGAGTAATTCCCAAAACTAAAACCATTTTACTAATGCCTTCGTCACGCAAGCGAAGACCTTCGTCAAGAATCGCCACACAAAAGCCAGCAACTCCTGGTTCGTCTTTTAAACTATTAACCACTGGCACTAAACCATTCCCATAGGCATTGGCCTTTACCACTGGCAAAATCCGACTTCCAGCCGGAAGCTTAGCGATTTGGGTTTTTAAATTATGGCGTAAAGCTGCAAGGTTGACCACCAAGTTAGCATCACGTAGTTGTGCACTAATCATCTTGCGCATTCCTTTCTAGAATTACTTCTGTCATTACCAATTCTTTAGTATGGCTAACTGAAACGTGAACCGGTCCATCATAAGGGGATTTCGTAACAATTGGCTGACCAAGTTCATTATCCAAGATTTCAAGATCTAAAAAGCCAACTACTTTGCTGATTCCCGTTCCCATGGCCTTACTAAAGGATTCTTTCAGAGACCACCGACCAGCTACATATTCCACTTTCCGTTGCTGATGAAATTTAGCTGCTTGTGCCTGTTCAGCAGTTGTAAGGACCCGGGTAATAAAGCTTGGATGATTTTCAATTGCGGCCTTCACCCGGGCCAATTCCGTAATATCAATTCCCAGCCCGGCAATCATTTCCTAGTCCTCCTTCCGGTGCATCCGGAAACCAGATTTCTTTCCATGATTGTCGTGACGATTCCGGTTTCGAGAGCCATTGAAATGGCGTTGGTGTTCGCGATGAAAATCACGGCGACCTCCCTTCCGGTGACCCCGGTAACCTCCCCGCCGGTCGCTCTTTCGCCGTGGTAATGGTCGTTCAGGGGTAATCTTAACCGGAACTTGATCAGCGGTATCCTTGGTTAAGTCATTTAGTAAAGCAGCAACTAAATCAACGGCATCATGACTATCCAAAAGCTTGACTGCTGATTCCTTATACCGCTCAGTAGCCTTATCTTGAATCAAGTCATTAATATCATTAACAGCGCTCGCAACTTGCCCGCGGAAAGCTTCTTCGGCTGTTGGTGGTTTCAATGGTAACATCCGTACCCGCGTCAACTTTTCAATTTCATGGAGGTAATCCATTTCATTCGGCGTTACGAAGGTTAAGGAAACCCCGTGATGGCCGGCCCGACCAGTTCGCCCAATCCGGTGAACGTATGAATCAGGGTCAGATGGAATATCGTAGTTGTAAACGTGGGTAACCCCAGAAATGTCAAGCCCCCGAGCAGCGACATCAGTTGCCACTAAGATGTCTAGAGCTCCATTCTTAAACCGCTTCATAATCTTCGTCCGGCGCTCTTGAGTTAAATCACCGTGGATCCCTGCTGCGTTGTATCCCCGAGCAATCAAGCCCCGGGATAATTCATCAACCCGGCGCTTTGTCCGCCCAAATACGATCGTCAAATCAGGATCTTGAACATCAATCAAGCGGGTCATAATGTCAAACTTTTCGTAATCCTTCGCCCGAATGTAATACTGATCAACCAAATCAGTCGTCAATTCTTTAGCCGCAATCTTAACCGTTTGTGGTTCATGCATAAATTGAACCCCAATTTTCTTGATTTCTGGTGGCATGGTTGCTGAGAAAAGTAAGGTTTGACGATCGGTAGGCGTTTGCTTAATGATTGCTTCAATATCATCCAAGAAGCCCATATTTAGCATTTCATCGGCTTCATCCAAGACCAAGGTTTTTACTTGGTCCAGTTTAACCGTTTCCCGGTTAAGGTGATCCCGTAAACGTCCTGGTGTGCCAACTAAAATTTGAGGGTTTTGTTTTAGAGCTTTGATTTGCCGCCGGATATCAGCCCCACCGTATACAACTTGTACCTTGACGTGCTTTTCCCGTCCCAACCGGAACAATTCTTCTTGGGTTTGAATTGCTAATTCCCGAGTTGGCGAAATAATAATGGCTTGAATTGCTGGATTATCAAGATCGACATGTTCCAGAAGGGGTAACCCGAAGGCAGCAGTTTTCCCAGTCCCAGTTTGGGCTTGACCAATCACATCTTTTCCCTCTAATACTAGCGGAATCGTTTGTTCTTGGATTGGGGTAGCTTCTTCATAGCCACTCTTTTGAATTGCTCGTAATAAACTCTTTGATAAACCTAATTCTCCAAATTTCAAATTGTCACCTCATATAAAGTAGATTATTTCTGTAAACGCAAAATGGCGGCAACAACTAAATAACCTGCCATTGCCGAGCCATTTCACCTAATTATTTGCTTTTAAAATTGCTAACGTTTGCTCTAAGTGGATCCCATGACTAGCCTTTAGTAAGACCACATCATCTGCCGTCAAATCAGTTTTTAAAGCGCTAGCCATTGCCGCTTGTTGATCCTTTGGGAAGTAGTGGATACTACTCGTTGGGTAGCCTTGATCAATTAATTGCTTTTGCAGCGCCTCGATCTCCGTTCCAATCAGATAAACTTCTTTAAATTGATCATGGTTAATCCCAGTAGCTAAACTAGCATGAAGTTTAGCGCTAGCATTACCAAGTTCTAACATATCGCCCAAAACTAAAACCCGTTTTCCTTTAACCGGAACCTCAGCCAAAGTCTTAATGACTTCCTTAACTGCCGTTGGGTTTGAATTATAAACATCAGAAAGGATTCGTTCGCCATTTTCCCCAGTTACCCATTCAGTTCGGTTAGCGGTTAAAGCAAAGCTCTTTAACGCTTCCCGCATATGCTCAGGGGTAACATGCATTAGCTTACCGACTTCCATTGCGGCCAAAGCATTATTGACGTTATATTCTCCAACCACTGGAATAACAAAATCTTCATCAGGCCATTCGTTAACCTTAAATTCGACGTGGTCACTAGCTGGTTTTACACTCGTCGCATATAAATCATTATCGAGTTGCCGGCCAAAAGTCCGCGTTGCTTGTTGTACGTCTTTTACTCGCTCTTTTAGCAATGGCTCATCCCCATCAAAAACCAAGAAGCCGTCTTCTTGCAAGCCATGGGTGATTTCCATCTTAGCATCCGCAATCTTATCCCGGGTGCCAAAGAATTCGATGTGGGCTTCACCAATCATCGTAATAACTGCGATATCTGGCGTAACCAACCGACTAAGCAAATCAAGCTGGTTAAAGTGATCCATCCCCATTTCAACCACGACTGCTTCAGTGCTTGCATCCATGTTTAATAAGGTAACTGGAACCCCGATTTCATTATTAAAGTTAGCGTGCGTCTTAGTAACGTTCATTTGAGTGCTCAAAACTGCCGCTACCATATCCTTGGTAGTGGTTTTTCCGTTACTTCCCGTAATTGCGATTACTTTCGGGTTAATTTTGTTAAGGTAATACTTTCCTAATGCTTGAAGAGCAGTTAGGGGATCATCCACTACTAACCGCGGTTGACCATCTGATATGTAGTCATGATCAGCGGCCCAGAGGCTTGCTACCGCACCATTTTCAAATGCTTTGGCAACATATTGATGACCGTCTTTTGCCCCCTGTAGTGGAACAAAAAGTGCACCTGGCTTTAAGTTACGGCTGTCAAAGGCAACGCTTGTAACTTCTTGGTCTTGCCATTGGGAAATGTCATTTTGGGCCTGCACCGCTTGGGCGATTTCGGCTAATTCCATCTTCATCGGTAAACTTCCTCTTTTTTCCTTACTCGTATTAGACGTTTTCTTATTATATCACCGAACAGAGACGAGTGCGAATTAGAGCCAAAAATCCTGCGATGATAAGAGGTTGGGAGAAAACCTACTCGACGGCCTGGCAAGGATAAGGAGAATGAAGGTTGATTAGTAAGAAGAATCGTTCTTTCGTTCGAACTTATCCTCTAAGGCCGTGGTTTGGATCGAATGAAATGAACTTACATCAAGAGTGAGTTTTAAAACTCTTCAGCGACTCAAAATCATCTCCACCACATTCCCTGACTAATGGCTGGTTCTCCTCATCACTACATCTGCTTCAACCGTTCAATCCGGGCATCCAACGGTGGGTGAGTATCGAACAAATGACTAAATTTACTTCCAGCTGGATCATTAATGTACAGGGCTGAACTGTTTGGATCCGCATTTTGCATTGCTGGCGCTCCTTTTAAGGCTTCCAATGCCCGAATCATCCCTTGTGGGTTCCGGGTCAGTTCCACGGCTCCGGCGTCAGCAAGATATTCCCGATTCCTTGAAAGCGCCATCTGAGCAATT
Organism: Candidatus Limosilactobacillus faecipullorum; assembly: GCA_019118465.1. Lineage (GTDB taxonomy): Bacteria > Bacillota > Bacilli > Lactobacillales > Lactobacillaceae > Limosilactobacillus > Limosilactobacillus faecipullorum. The sequence goes on from DWYX01000056.1 coordinate 20,597, forward strand.
GTGGCGGCCAAAGGCGCTAAGATGATTAGCAAGATGGAACCAAAAATCGCAATGACCCCACCGCCATCACGACGGTCATCGTCATCCCGGCCGCCAAACCACCATAAATTACTAGTAAAGTTAACTAACAAACTAATTGCTGAAGCTAGGGCTAAGGCGATTGTCTGTAAACGAATATCGTAGTTCCGCACGTGGGTCATTTCATGAGCCATCACGCCTTCAAGTTCTTCTCGGTCCATAATCGTTAGCAGACCAGTCGTCGCTGCCACCGCTGCGTGTTCGGGATTATTCCCCGTCGCAAAGGCATTCGGACTAGGATCATCAATTACAAATACCCGGGGCATTGGGACCTGCGCTACCATCGCCATATCTTCGACAACGTGCCAGAGTTCTGGATACTGATTATCATCCGTGATTTCATGGGCGTTGTTCATACTCATTACGACGTCAGTTGATTGACCAACCATAATTGATACATAAATTAAAGCGATAATTAAGGCGATTACCACCCCACCCGTCGCCGAGCCCGCAAACAGCCGCCCCACCGCCGCCCCAACGAGGGCTACCAAAAGAGTAAAGCCAGCCATTACATAGATTGTCCGACGCTTATTTATCGCAATCTGTTGGTATAACATGGACCTTCCCCTAATCTAAATCGTCAAAGGAAACCTTTGGCGCTTCCTTAGCCGTTTCTGGCACTTGAAGGTAATCCATGGCCGTAAAGTGGTGATTCTTCGCCACAATATTTGCTGGGAAGTTTTGAATTTTTGCGTTTAGACTAGCGACCACTGAGTTGTAAAGCTGACGTGAGTAAGCAATCTTGTTTTCAGTGTTGCTTAATTCTTCCATTAGCTTACTGTATTCCGTACTTGCCTTTAAATCAGGGTAATTTTCGGCAACCGCATAAAGTGAATTAAGAGCTCCCGTTAACTTATCGGAAACTTCCATTAAACCCTTGTGGTCACTCGAGGGCATGGAAACCATTTGTTGCCGCAATTGAGTAACCTTTTCCAAGGTCTTTTGTTCGTACTTACTATATCCCTTAACCGTTGAAAGTAAGTTAGGGATCAAATCATTCCGCCGTTGTAATTGGACGTCGATTTGACTCCAAGATTCTTCCGCATGGGTCCGTAAATTAACTAAGTTGTTGTAGGCCGAAACATACCAAATAGCAATTACAGCAACAATTACAATCACAATAATTAAAGCTATCATTTTCTCCTCCAATGTTCTACTTGATTGCTTAATTATACCAATTCTCTTAATTGGTGACTAGCGAAAACTAGCGGGTGGTAATTAACTTATAAATCTCTTATGATTTAGTATAGAATTACCAAGAAGGAGAAAATTTCTTATGAAAGTATTATTCGTTTGCCTCGGTAATATTTGTCGTTCCCCAATGGCCGAAGCAATGTTTTTAAAGGAACTACAAGATGCTAATTTAACTAACCAGGTTAAGGTTGCATCAGCGGCGACTAGTTCTTATGAAGAAGGCAACCACCCTCACCCAGGCGCTCGCAAAATTATGGAAAAATATCATCTTGATGATCGAGGGCATCGTTCCCGACCAATCACAGTAGCGGATTTTGCCAACTACGATCTGATTATCGGAATGGACGAAATGAACATGCATAATTTAGCAACTATGGCACCTAGCCAATATCGGGATAAAGTCTTTGCAATTAATGATTTTACTCCTGGTCATGAGGGTGAACCAATTCCCGATCCATGGTATACTCACCGGTTCCAAGACACCTATGATAGCTTAGCCCGGGCTTTGCCTAACTGGTTAGCTTACGTTAAGAAACGTTTATAAAAAAAGCTGCCGACTGGCAGCTTTTTTTATTGGACCTTAGTAATTTGCTTCGTTGCGGCATCAAAGTCATAGATCCCGACAAAGTTTGCGACTGACCCATCCGCATTGTCTTGGCGAACTTCAAATCGATAAACATTTCCATTCTTGTTAACAGGAATAATTCCGTACCCCTCTTTATTAAAACCAGCTTGATTAGCAAAGGTGTTAATGACATCTTCACTTGTAGCGGAAGCAACTGTGACATTCGCCGTTTGACTGCTTGTTGTTTGACTAGCATTATTTGAATTTGACTCCCTAGCTGAGGCAATTTGACTCCGCAACTTACTATAAGCGGACTTCATACTCGAACTCTTTGACTTAACCGTTGATAAGTTTGCCGCCGCTTCATCGTAATTATTGTCTTTTAAGCTACTCTTAGCTGCTAAATAGTTCTTAAGGTCCCTACGCAGCGCTGACGTCGTTGTTGTCTGGTGATCTAAAGCATTTAACTTATCCAGTGCAGCTTGGTATTTTCCTTCACTGATTAAGTGGTTGGCTTGCTTAACCGCCGTCGCCGTCGAATCCATCGTTTGCGTACTACTAGACTTAGGAGAGTTGCCACTTGGAGTAGCGGAATTTCCACACGCCGCTAAGGACAAAACCATCCCCAGTACCGCTGTCCCAATTAAAATGCGTTTTCCAAATTGGCTTTCCATGATGGACCCTCCTGTTTATTCAAAATCATTTTATCTAATACGACATCATTGTAACATTTTCTGACGATCAGCACACTTATTTTACTGATCTGGACTAGTCTTAGAATTCTTTTACCGTAGACCCTAACTTTAAATCAACTGGTAAAACGACCTCTTCCGGAACTGCTTGTTGATTGAGCTTGGCTTCTAGTAATTCGACCGCTTTCTTTGCCATTTCTGGAATCGGCTGAACTACCGAGGCTAAGCGGGGTAAAAGTCGCTGAGTGGTTTGGGTCCCATCGTAACCAATAATTTGTAGTTGTTTCGGAACTGCATAGTCATTTTCAACTGCCAAATCTAATAAAGTTGCTGCATCAAGATCATTACTGGTAAAGATCGCATCAACTTCTGGATGCTCAGTAAAGATTTTCTGCAATCCTTCCCGGTTTTGAACTGAATCCGGCAAGCTTGGATAAGTAATTGCTTCGCGTCCATGAGCTTTCATTACCGCTTCATAGGCCCGAAGTCGTGCTGTATCCTGATCATTGAGTGGTGATAAATCATCCGTATGAATAATGTGCTTAGCTCCCCGCTGAATCAGGGCCTCACAAGCTTGTTTTGCTCCGGCGTAATTATCAGAATAAACAACCGGAATATCAGACCTTAAAAACCGGTCAATCGCCACAATCGGCAAATTTGCATTCTGATATTCCGGAATATTCGCATTATGGGTGGCGATAATTAAACCATCCACTTGGCGACCCAACAACTGGCGCAAATAACGTTGCTCTTTTTCAGGATCATTGAGAGCATCCCCAACTAGGACCTTGTAGCCTCTTTTAAAAAGTTCATGTTCCAACGCTGCCGCTAATTCACCAAAAAATGGGGTTCCTACGGTTGGGACAATAATCCCAATTAAATTTGTTCGTTGCGAATGCATCTGGCGCGCGATGACATTCGGATGGTAATTTAGGCTTTCCATTGCCTGCTCAACTTTTAAAATCGTCTTCTGACTTAAATAGCCCCGCCGATTAATTACCCGCGAAACCGTAGCTCGCGAAACCCCAGCTAGCTTTGCAACATCTTCTAATTTAATTCTTTGACTCACGTTCTCAATCCTACTCTATGAAGTAATACTAATTATTTTAACAGATTTTGCCAATCAAAAAACAGGATAAAAGTCCTAAAATGTCCGGTTTAGTACTCTTATCCTGTTTAATTTATTTTTAACGCAAAACGCTTTATTTAGGAGAAAAGAAGATGTATAGAGAATTGCGTTAAACTTTAGTTTTGTTCCATCACGATTTGACCATTTGCAGTAATCTTAAAGGTCTTCTTAGCAGCGTCTGCTTCTAAGACTGCCACATTTTCACCTGCTTGGTCTTGACGGACGATCTTAATCGTCGTTTCACTTGGGGTCGTAACTTCAATTGAACCATCCAAGTCAAAGGCCGCAAAGTCATTCCGCCAAGTCAATAGCTTCAATAGGTTAGCAACGACTGGCCGTTGAACTTCCTTTGCTACCTCTTCCTTGGTGTAGTAATGCCGGTTAATGTTCCGACCTTCCTTCGTTTCTTCCAACAGCTTTAAGTCATTGGCTCCAGCAAGTAACCCAACGTAGTAAATCATTGGAATCCCTGGCGCAAAAATTTGGAAGGCCCGGGCAAGGAGATAAGCCCGGTCATCATCACCTAGGGCAGAGTAGTAAGTGGAGTTAATTTGGTAGATATCCAAGTTATGGTATTCCGCTGAGGAGTACTTCCGCTTAACGTTTGCCCCAACCTTGTAGAGTTCGTTAGAAGCATATTCGATTTCGTCATCGGTTAAGATGTCCTTAGCATCAACCACTCCGATCCCATCGTGAGTATCCAAGGTAGTAAATTGCTTCATTGGTGACATCTTAAGCCACTTAGCAAGCTGATTTGTCTTTCCAGAGTAGAGGGTATACAAGGTCGTCATTGGTAAAGTGAAGTCGTAAATGTAGAAATCATGAGCTGAGATCTTTTGCGGAATCGTGTAGTGTTCATGAATTTCCGGTAAAATTTCGGCCTTGTAAGGAGCGAGGACGTCTTGGATTTCATTCAAAAGGTCCCAAATTTCTGGTTCCACGAAAAAGTCATTCGTGCCGACCTTCTTAACAGCGTAGGCAAAGGCATCCAACCGAATCATGTCGGCCCCGTGTTGAACCATGTCAATCAAAGTTTGCTTGAAGAATTCATTAGCAACCTTGCTCTTAACATTGATGTCGATTTGTTCTTCGCCAAAAGTATTCCAAAGGTGTTCTTTGGTCCCATCGTCAAATTCAATTACTTGTTCTGGCGCCTTATCCTTCCGCTTGTAGATCAAATCAATATCAGCTTGGGTTGGTCGATTTTCGCCCGCTTGTTCCCAGAACTTCTCCCAACGAATAAAGAAATCGCGGTACTTAGAATCATCATGTTTAGCTTTAAAATCTTGGTACATTTCTGATTTCTTAGAAATGTGGTTAATCATAAAGTCAAACATTAGGTAGTAGTCTTCACCTAAGGCTTCAACATCAGACCAATCACCAAAGGCGGGATCAACAATGTCATAACGGTATGGTGCAAACCCCCGGTCCCCCGTTGAAGGGAAGAAAGGAAGCAAGTGGACCCCACCGATTGCATCCTTAATGTACTTTTTTAAGACTTCGTGGGTTTCTTTGATGTTCTTTCCCATTGAGTCTGAATAAGTAATCAACATGGCTTTATTTTCAATTGGCATTTTTAGTTCCTCCAAATGTGTAAATTATTATTTTTAAATTATGCATGGGGTGTCTCGGGGAGAGCCTTTTTTTCACCAATTTGATTCAAGCGAATCGTTAAGTAAATTAAGGCTGCGATTACTAGCAAGGCAATCCCGTAGACTAAGAATGGAGCGGCTAAACCATCCCCTTTAAGCGGAGCGTTCAGCAAAGTGTTCATCCATTCAGCTAATGTTGGGGAGAAAAAGGCCCCAAAGTTAAACCCGATTAAAACTAATGATGTTACCAAAGGTTGGCGCTTCGCTGGTGCCAAACCTGGTAAAAGGTTAAAAATCAGCGGCGATACTAGTTGTAATGGGAAACCAATTAATAGCAATCCTGTAACTAGTAAACCAAAATTATTCCGGCCAAAGTAGAATAAGAAATTGGCTAAAGCCATTAGTCCAAGGCCAAGATAAACCGTTCCAAACCCAAGCCGTCGATGAATTGCTCCGTAGAAAATTCCACCCAGCGTAGCCCCAATTAACATCAAGGACAGATAATTAGAAGCACCAGTATAAGCTGCACCTTTTAGGTGGACCGCTAAACTTGCAAACCGATTTTCCATCCCCACATAATCAATCACTAAGAAGAAAGCGAATAAAATCAACAAGGCAACTCGTGGACTTGTCTTCGTAACTTGATCAGTGGTTATAGTTGAACTTTCTACGGCTTGATCTTGACTTGGCCGGTCATTTGGTACCCGTAAGGCAAAGAAGAATAGAACCACAAAGGCTAGTAAGTAAACCAAGAAAGAAAAGTGCCAGCCACCAATCGTTAACAAAATCCCCGCAATAAACAAGGTTGTTGCTTGCCCAATTTGTTCAGCAGCAGCCCGCCAACCAAGCATTTGTGCCCGGGTTGGACCTTCGTACCAAACAGAAATTAAAGCGATGGCCTGTGAATTATATAACCCATATCCCGCTCCCAGTAATAACCGAGAAGCTAAAATCAAGGCATAGCTGTGAAGGTTAAAAAATGGAACAAGCCCCATTACCCCAACTAAGCCCACCCCAGCCATGATCATTTGTTTATCAGACACCTTTAACCATGTTTGTAAAAGTGGTGATAAAATCACAAAAATCATAACCGCGAAGGATGGCATCGTTGCTAAATACTCAGCTTGCGTTTGACTAACGTTTAAGGCTGCCTTTAATTGAGGCAAAGCTCCCTGTACCGCATAGGCACTGGTCAGCATAAACGAAACCGATAAGAAGGCTAGCTTCTCAACAATCGAATTCTTCTGCATTGCAATAGAAACTCCTTTGATATTAAATATTAAACTGTTTGAGCTTTACTTTGGATAAAACTCTTCCTCAATCCAGCTTCGTTAGGTAATTCTCCTTGAAATAAGCTGATCGCCTTGAACCAAGCTACCACTAGCTTCTACGCCGATCTTGCATATCATCGCAGGATTGCCGACGAAACCTTTTCTTCTAATCCGGTTCTCCTAAACGATCTGACACTCTTAATAAGGACTCAGTCTTGAACCCAGCTACGCCGCTTCCTACGACTGATTGTCCTTACTATCGGATCATCTCGAAGAGAGCCTTTCTCTCTAATCCAGCTTTGTTTTGGGCACTCCAGATAAGAACACACCTTAAATCTAACCAAGGTTAGCTTTTACGGCCGTTTTGTTCTCATGATCGCCCCAAACCTGACAAAGCCTTTTTCTGTCCAGCAGTTTCGAAACTACAAAGAGATTATCATGTAAAACGGTTTCTGTCAATCGATTAACATAAAAAATAATTTTAATTATTTAAAGCGTGAAAAAAGCGGCTGGAAAGAAAATTAGCTCCTTTCCAGTCGCTTTGGATCTTTAAATATTCAGCTCAAAAGCCTAGTTAGCTTCTCCCTCTTGCTTGAAGCGTTCGTTAAAAAGTGGGCTCACTGGCCGATTTTCGTTAATCCGCTTAATTGCGGAACCGATCAATGGTCCAACGGATACTTGCTTGATCTTAGCAATTTGCTTTTCTTCCGGAAGCCGAATTGAGTCAGTTACCACCACTTCTTTGATTGGTGAAGCTTCCAACCGTTCAATTGCTGGACCTGAAAGAACTGCGTGGGTACACGAGGCGTAAACTTCCTTTGCCCCAGCATCAATTAAGGCTTGTGCCCCCTTACTGATCGTTCCGGCAGTGTCAATCATGTCATCAATCATGATACATTTCTTACCCTTAACATCCCCAATGATGTTCATAATCTGGGCAACATTTGCCTTTGGCCGCCGCTTATCAATAATGGCAATTGGCGCCTTTAAAAATTCAGCTAAGGCCCGGGCCCGAACAACCCCACCATGGTCTGGTGAGATAACTACTGCTTCATCAGCAACCCCTTCACGAATGAAGTAATCAGCTAAGAGCGGTGCCCCCATTAAGTGATCAACAGGGATATCAAAGAACCCTTGAATTTGAGCAGCGTGCAAGTCAAGGGCAACCACCCGGTTTACCCCAACATTTTGCAACATATTAGCAACTAGTTTTGCTGTGATTGGTTCGCGAGACCGAGCTTTCCGATCTTGTCGTGCATAGCCATAGTATGGAATTACCACATTGATTGTCTTGGCACTTGCCCGCCGCAAAGCATCAACCAAAATCAACAATTCCATCAAGTTATCGTTAACTGGCGCTGACGTCGATTGAATTACGTAAACATTGTCGCCCCGGATACTTTCCTCGATATTAATTTGGATTTCTCCGTCACTAAACCGATCAACAGATAACTTCCCAAGCTCAACTCCAACTTCAGCAGCGATTTTTTCTGCTAATGGTCGGTTGGAACTTAAAGCAAAAATTTTGAGCTTTGAATCAAAATAACGTTCTTTCATTAGGCCCTCCGATTTTGAAATACTCCCGTCATTGTTCATCTCCATGATATTAATAAGTCGGGGAAAAAGCAAGAATTACCATGGGAGTTTCTTAGCATAATCTGCCTTATTGGTCTGGCGTGCCCGGGCAATCGCCATGTCAAACTTTTGGGTATCATCCGTAATCGTTGAGCCAGCGGCAATAAAGGAATCAGCAGCAATATTAACTGGTGCTACTAAATTTGAGTTTGAACCGATAAAGGCGTGGTCGCCAACATTGGTATGGTGTTTGTTAGCGCCATCATAATTAACGAAAACTACCCCACAACCAACATTAATATCCTTTCCTAAGGTTGCATCCCCAATGTATGACAAATGACCAACTTTAGTTCCTTCACCAACGTAGGCTTTCTTTACTTCACAAAAGTTACCAATGTGGACATCCTTGCCAATTTCAGCTTGGGGACGCAGATGACTGTTTGGCCCAATATCCGAACCATCATGCATTTCGGCTTCTTCAAGGGTTGAAGAAATCACCTTAACGTTATCATGCAAAATCGAGTCAGTAATCCGGGAACCAGCCCCGATTAAACAGTCGCTCCCAATTTCAGTATGCCCCTTAATAACAACATTACCTTCAATAATCGTATCGTTACCAACCTTTACACCGGCATCAATGTACGTGGTTGCTGGGTCGAGCATCGTAACCCCTTCCCGCATCAAATTAGCATTGATCCGCTTTTGCATAATTTGGTTAGCCCGGGCCAAGGCAACTCGATCGTTAACCCCCATCGATTCATCAAAATTCTTCATCCGGTAGGCGGTTACAACTTCGTCTTGTTCCTTCAAAATTCCGATTACATCAGTTAAGTAGTATTCACCTTGGGCATTATTGTTCTTTAATAATTTCAAAGCCGCAAAGAGCTTCCGATTGTCAAAGCAGTAAACCCCGGTATTAATTTCGTGGATTGCTTGTTCTTCCTTTGTGGCATCTTTTTGTTCCACGATCCGTTCAACAATCCCGACTTCATTGCGGACAATTCGACCGTAACCAGTTGGATCTGGGGCTTGGGAAGTTAAAATCGTCACGGCTGCCTTCCGTTGAGTGTGGTATTCAAACAATTTCGTAAACGTATCAGCCGTAAAGAGAGGCGTATCCCCACTAACAACCAAAGTTTGCCCATCTAAATCAGCTAAAAGATCAGCCACTTGCATTACCGCATGGCCAGTCCCTAATTGTTGCTTTTGTAAAACGAACTTTGCCCGGTCACCAACAGCTTCTTCTACTGCTTCGGCCCCATAACCAACAACCGTGATGACATTATCAATATGTGCCGCTTCGAGTTGATCTAAAACATGGGCTACCATTGGTTTCCCGCAAACTTGATGGAGCACTTTGTATAGTTTCGACTTCATTCGCGTCCCCTTACCGGCGGCGAGAATAATTGCGTTCCGTTGTGTCATTTTAGTTTTCACCTTCCGTAAATACCGTTGTTAAGAAATTACCAGGTTCAGCCTTCAAATAGTCATTTGGCCCTTCCTCGGTTGTAACCTTGATTAATGATGTGCAGCCACTAACTAGCCGGTCGCCTTCGAATTGGCCTTCCGCAAAGACGTTCATCCCAACCAAATGGGCGTCAAATTCCTTAATCAGTGATTGCATCCCTTTCATGGTACCACCACCCTTTAAGAAGTCATCAATAATTACCACATTTGCGCCTTCTTTAAGGGTCCGCCGGGAAAGTTCCATCTTCTTAATCCGCTTTGAAGAACCAGAAACATAGTTGACACTAACCGTGGAACCTTCCGTAATATGGGAACTATTCCGGACAATCACAAACGGCTTGTTTAAGTACATTGCAACCGCTTGAGCCAACGGAATTCCTTTGGTTTCAACCGTCATAATGACATCAACATCCGCATCAATGTATTGGGTTGCGATTAACTGCCCCACTTCCCGTAAAATTTCGGGACGTCCCAGTAAGTCTGACAAGTAAACGTAGCCTCCAGGAAGCAGTCGGGAAGGGTCGTCAACTAAGGTAACTAATTCGCTAACTACCTTTTCCGCATTTTCCTTTGAGTAACGAGGCGCAAAGAAGGCCCCACCACTAGCACCGGGCACCGTATCAACTTTGCCCAAGCCAAATTCAGCCATCGTCCGCTTAACGATACTTAAATCTTCACTAATTGATGACTTGGCTGCTCCATATTGTTCACTAAAGGACTTTAATGAAACTAACTTGTGAGGGTGTTCTAGTAAGTAGCGGGTGATATCGACTAAACGGTTACTGCGCCTGATTTTCATAAGCTCAATTCCTTTCCTTTTGGGTTAACTTAGGTAATTCCTTTTAAAATAGTAGTAATCCTTTCAAATAATACCATAATTGTTCGGGGATTGCGGTAATTTTTTCAAAAAAGCGAAAATAAAAACCCGAACGTTAGAAAAAAGCGCTCCACCAGCAATCTTACGATGATAAGCAAAAAGCAACCTTGAAGCTAGCTTTTGGCTAGGTTCAAGATTGCACTCTTATCTAGGGTGTAGCCTCCCGTAAGTAGAGCTAGATTGCGTTTGATGCACCCTAATTTTGCCCATTCTTCATTAATCTACAACATGGTGACGATAAACTAGGGCCGCTAAATAAATCACAACCTCAATCACCGCAATAAAGAAGCTAACTGGCCAATTGGTTAAATAACCTAAGTAGAGTCCAGTCCAAGTGCCGGCCAAGGAAAAGAGGATAGCCAAGCCAATCATTTTGGCAGTTCCAGTAGTGTAGTACTTAGCACTAGCAGCGGGGAGGGTCAATAAGATGAAAATTAATAAGGAACCAACTATTTGTGCTGCCACACTTACACTCAAAGCCACTAGTAACAAGAAGATAATCGCTACGATCTGTTCGCCACCCCCATTAACCCGGGCGCCCGTTCGGTCAAAAGAGGCAAATTTTAAGCGCCGGTAAATCAAAAGAATCACCAGTAAAACGACGAGGGAAAGACCGATTAGCTGACCTACTTCATTTTTACTGATTCCGACGACACTCCCAAAGAGGATACTGGTCGCTGAGCTTGCCGTTTGACTACTAAGGGATAAAAAGAGAATTCCTAAACCAATGAACAAGGCTGAAGTTGCACTAATTACCGCTTCTCGCCGGGACTCTTCGGCACTCATTTGCCCCACCATCACGGAACTGGCCATAGTAAACAAAAGCATCCCCGCTAACGGTGACCAAGACATAAAAACCGCAAAGGCCGCGCCCGCAAAACCAATTTCTGACAGGGTATGGGTTAAAAAGGAGAGGTTTCGAGCCACCACAAACACCCCAACGGTTCCCGCTACAATCGAAATAAAGGTACTAGCCCAAAAGGCATAACGCATAAAACTTAAACTAAACATTTACTCTTCCCCTTTCGGTGATACCGGGAGATCTTCAATCGTCCCTGTTGAATAACCCTTAGCGGTCAAATGCAGGAAACGAGTTCCATAACGCTTAGCTAAGTACCAGTCATGGGTAATGAACATCACCGTTACTCCCTGTTGCTGAAACTTGGTAACTAAATCCAATAATTCATATTTCACTTCATTATCCAAACTGGCCGTCGATTCATCGAGAATGAGTAATTGTGGAGAAGCTAACAAAGCTTGGGCTAAGTAGGCCCGTTGCTTCTCACCACCCGAAGCCAAGCCTAAGGGCCGGTCAGCGATCCGGATTAAATCTGTTTGCGCTAAGATTTGATTAACTTGTTCCCGCTCTTTTTTGCTTAACCATGGGGTTAAACGCATCGGTAAGTTTAAGGCAATAAAATCACGGACTGATAAGGGATAGTCACGCGCTAGATTCCGAAATTGAGGCACGTAGCCCAGTTGCGTTCCGGGCTGGAAATTGATTTCTCCATGCCGGGGCTTTAATTGGTTAAATAAGGCGCGGACAAGAGTTGTTTTCCCCACCCCATTTTCACCAATCACAATTAAAAATTCCCCTTGGTTAAGCTTAAATGACAAATTATGGATAATTTCGTGCTCTCCATAAGCTAAAGTTAAATTTTTTACTGATAGTAATGCGATGTTAGTGCACCTCCGCTTGAACTTTAATTAGGTGTTGATATTCGCTCGTTATCCATTCGACATAGGTTAAGTGATCTGGCTTTGATTCAGTTACATTTAAAACCGGGACTTGATTTTGGTGAGCTAATTTAACTAAGTTTTCCACCGTCGTATCACTAGCTTGTGAATTATTAACGAAAAAGACAATTTGATGATTGATAATTGCTTGACGGAGTTGGGCAATGTCACTTGGAGAAGGATCGTTACCATCCTCAATTGCCTTTTCAAAGTGGCGATCAATTATCTGGTAACCAAGATTTTGGAGAGCATAGTCAAAGACTGGTTCACTAACAGCTACCTTCTGATTCCCACTAACGCCCTCCTTTGCCTTGGCAATCACCTGGTTCAAACTCGTTAATTTAGCTTGGTACTTTTTAGCTTGGGCTTGGTAATATTCCCGATGATGTGGATCGAGCTGACCATATTGGTTAGCTAGCGCTGAAGTCAAGTTCATCATTGTTTGGGGCCGATACCAAACATGCTCGTTTGCCCCCGCTTTTTTCCTAGCAATCTGATTTCCAACCGAAATCACCTTTTGGTCGCCACTATCAGCTTTTACCATTTTGCTCAACCATTGATCATAGCCAAGACCATTTTCAATAACAACATTAGCCCGACTCAACTGTCGTGCCTGAGCAGTCGTCGGCTGATATTCATGTGGATCGACAGCGGCGCTATTAATCAAGGAAGTTACCTGCCCGTATTTTCCAGCTACTGCCTTCGCCGTCTCACCATAAAAGTTAAGACTAGTTATGACCCGAATTGGTTTTTGAGTCGTTCGCTGAAACGGCTGCCAGTTGGTCACCATTAAAAAGAGAATTACCACTAAATAAGTGATTAATCCGATCAAGCCCCAGTGTCGTTGTTTCAAGTTAATCCTTCTCTCATGCCTATTTTTAGTTAAATAGTAATTGTTATCATTAGAACGATAGTATGATACACAAGTTATTGAAACAATGCAAACAATTTTAGAAATTTTTACTAAAGTTAACAATGGCTTGGTTAACTTCACAAAATCAAAACTGAATTCATAAAAGTAAACTAACTAAAAAGCCAGCAGAAGTCCGCCGCAATAGTGAACTTTCTACTGGCAAAAAATTATCTTTAATTTATCAGTTTAAAGATTTTATCCCGGTCGCCTTTTAGATAATAAACCATATTTTGTGTTGAAATCCGTTGTAAATCCATCAATGAATCCTAACTATCGAACGCCACATGGGGGAATTAAGACATTGGGCCGCCCGACTAGGGGATGCTGGACCAAATTAGGATGTTCACTCCCTAGAACATCCAAAGTGCCTCAATTTCACAACCTAGTAAAACCGCCTACAAAATCTGTTTTTCAAGGGAATGGTCCGGCATCATTGCCGTTGGATAATCCACAATGATTTCATCTTTAGGCCTCGATTCCTGGATGCACCATTGTGACGTGCTTGCGTTCAGCCTCAACGAAGTGGTCACCAACGCTCTTAAAACCAAATTGGACATAAAAGGCTTCCACTTGGACCTGGGCATGAATCGTAATGGGTTGATTAGGAAAGTTGCGTTGAATTCCGGTGAAAAGTTGCTCCATTAATTGCTTCCCTAATCTCTTTTTCCGGAATTCTTTTGCTACCACGACTCGACCGAAGGTTAGACCTTGCTCTCCCACAAAATAACGGGCATAAGCAACTACTTGTCCCGCTTCTATTGCGAAGACATGATGGCAGTCCCGATCCTGCAAATCAGGGTCAGGAAAAGTGCAACCTTGCTCATCATTAAAAACAACCGCCCGAAGCCGATAAATTTCGGCCAATTCAATTAAGGTTAACGCTGAAAATTCCTTATCCAACCACTCCATTTGACTACCTCACAATAAAACTACCTGGTAAACTTCACTACAAAAGCCTCGCAAGCCATTATAAATCCGTTTGGCGCGTGATTCACTTCGGCAAATCGCAAAAACCGTTGGCCCCGTCCCACTCATTTGGGCACAATCAGCCCCTAATTTAAGCATTTTTTGTTTTAGTCGCCCAATCTCAGGATATTGACTCTCCGTTACCGGCTCTAAAACATTGCCCATTTTAGCGAGTGCCCCACGCCAATCACCTGTTTGCATCGCTTTTAAGAGGCCCTCGTTATCCAAATGCTCAAGCGTTTCATAATTAATTTGCCGCAAAATTGCGGGGGTTGAAACACTTATCTTTGGCTTAGCAACCACAACCCAATCATGGGGAACTGGTGGCAAGGGATCCACTAGTTCACCGTGCCCGGTAACATGCGCCGTTTGACTGTATACACAATATGGCACATCAGAATCAATGGCTAATGATAATTTCGCTAATTCCGCTAAGCTTAACCCCAGGCGCCACCCCTTGTTAAGGCCTCGTAAAACCGCGGCCGCATCCGAAGAGCCGCCTCCCAAGCCAGCCGCGACCGGAATATTCTTCTTAATATGGATTGTCACCCCAGCGGTTTGATGAAAACGGGTTTTTAAAACGTGGGCCGCTTGATATGCCAAATTTCGTTGGTCATTTGGAAGAAAGCCACTATCCGTGTAAACCTTAATTGTCTGGGGCCGCTCATGAATTTCAATCGTTAGATAATCAGCCAGGTCAATCGAGGTCATTATCATATTCCACTTTGGTAAACCGTCAAGGTACCGCATTGGCGTATCTAACGAGAGGTTAATTTTGGCCGGCGCCTTTTCAGTTACAATCATAACGATGCCCCCTTTCCATTTCTTTTTATTTTTTAATTATAACGACCAACCACCCCCGCTTTCAAATTAAAAAAGGATTTGTTGGAAAACATTCAAGGGTATTTTAAAAAATGAGAGACTAGGAAGAAACTTGTGTTTCTTCCTAGTCTCTCTCGTACCTCCGAATATTACACAGAAACCACGGCCTTAGAGGATAAGTTCGAATGAAAGAACAATTCTTGCGAATCAGTCTTCTTCCTCCTTATCCTTGCTAGGCCGTCGAGAAATTTTTCTCTCGAGCTCTTTTCGTTATCGCCTCACTAACCAAACAATTTTACTTCTCCCATAGCATTTGCCAAGGCAATAAACTGATTTAGAGTTAGGCGTTCCGGCCGAATTTGCGGATCAAGAGCTTGGTTGGCCAAGATGGTTTCCATTTGTTCCTGCTTGACCGTATCCTTTTTGAAGTATGGCTTCAAGTTGTTCCATAGACTCTTCCGCCGGTGAGCAAAGCATGACTTGATCAAACCAAAGAGTTGCTTTTCGTCCTGTGGCTGAATTGACAATGGCTCGGCGCGCTTCATAAGGGTAACAATTGCCGAATCCACATTGGGGGCTGGCACAAAAGACCGCCGCGAAACATTAAAGGCAATCTTAGCATCCATCCGGTATTCAATTGCCAACGTTAGTGATCCGTATTCCTTCGTTCCTGGTTTAGCAGCTAAGCGTTCCGCAACTTCTTTTTGCATCATCACCGTGATACCCGCCCAATCAATCTTAGTTCCTAGAAGGTGCATTAAAATTGGGCTTGTAATGTAGTATGGTAAATTAGCAACCACTTTAACAGGCTTGGTAGGGTCAGCGAAATGAGTTTGGATTAGTTGTGGCAGGTTAACCTTCAAAACATCCTGATTAAGCACCTCGATATTATCAAACTCACTTAAAACATCAGCCAAAACCGGAATTAGATCAGTATCTAGTTCCAAAGCCACAACCTTACCAGCCCGTTGAGCAAGCTTTTCAGTCAACGCGCCCAGCCCAGGGCCAATTTCAATAACGTTATCGTTCTTAGTAATTTCAGCCGCATCAACAATTCCACTTAGAACGGTTGGATTAGTTAAGAAATTTTGCCCAAAGCCCTTCTTAGCGTGTAAACCATACTTTTGCATGATTTCTTTGGTGCGTTTAAAGTTTCCGATTGCTGGTTGTGTCATTTCCTTCTCCTTCTGCATTCAGTTGCGCAACGGCGGCTTGAAAACTAGCCTTTGAAATCCGAAAAAGGTTTAACCGAACTAATAATTGTTTGGCGTTTCCATAGCCAATTCCTAAGATCTGACCGAGACGTTCGCGACGTTGGCGAGCAGCTTGCCCTCCCATCAGCTTTGCTGTTTGTAAATCAGCCCGAGTAATTTCAACTGGGGCCGTTGGTTCTTCGGTATAAACTTCAGCGAGCGCTTTCCGGATCGTTGCTGGACTAGCATGTTCAACCCCCAAACTACCATGAGCTTCCGTTGGGATCCCTTGGTCACGCCGGATAAAGGCATGTTTTACGCCAGGAACCGCTTGGCTAATCATTTTTCGGAGCCGTTCCCCATTAAAATCAGGATCGGTAAACACAATCAGTCCCCGACTTTCTTGAAGCTTTTTTAGTTGGGACAAACCAGCTTGGTTTAGGGCCGACCCATTCGTCTCAAAGGTATCGGCATTCACAGCCATTTGAACTCGCTTGGTATCGTCTTTGCCTTCAACGACAATTACTTCTTTAATTTTTTGCATTTTCTCTCCTAAAAAGACGGTCAGCCGTTTGGTAGCTCGCACTGGCGATCGTTTCTGGTTTTTCTGCCAATAAATCAGCCAAACCTAACACCGTAAAGTAAGTAAAGGCCGGCTCATTTTGCTTACCTCGGTAAGGCATGGGGGTTAGGTACGGAGCATCGGTTTCGACCATCAAGTGGTTAAGAGAAGTTACCTTCGCCGCTGCTTGAACATCCACGGCCTTATTAAAGGTCACAACACCACTGTAAGAGAGGTCCATCCCCAGATCCAAGAAGCGCTTTGCCCACTCCGCATTTTCAGCAAAGCTATGCATCACCCCGCCATAATCACCAACATGGTTTGCCTTTAAAATCCGATAAGCATCTTCAATTGCCTCCCGACAGTGAATTACCACTGGTAAATGCAAATCATGAGCGATCGCTAGCTGACGGGCAAAGACCCGCTGTTGTTCTTCTCTAGGAACAGCATCCCAATAATAATCTAAACCAATTTCACCTACAGCAACGACCGCTGGATCAGCAAGTTGATGGATTAAAGTTGCTTCGGCTTGTTCATCATAATTCGCTAAATCTTCTGGATGCCAACCAATTACGGCTGAAAGCTGGTCATAATGATGGGATAAAGTAAGCGCCCGGGCATTTAATTTAGCGTTCGATCCCACCATGTTCATCCTTACGACGCCAAAATGGGCGGCCCGCGCTAGGTAAGCCGCCACATCATTGTAAAACACGTCATCATTAAGATGAGTGTGGGAATCATAAATTGTTAGTTTTTGAACCTGCATTATTCAACGCCGGAACCATTGACCAAGTTATCGGGAACCGTTACTACTTGAACATCGCCGTCATGTTCAGCAGAAAGGATCATCCCCTGGCTAACTTCGCCCCGCATCTTCCGCGGCTTCAAGTTTGCGACAATCACAATCTTCTTCCCAACTAAGACTTGTGGATCTGGGTACCATTGAGCGATACCAGAGAGAATTTGCCGCCCCGTTTCTGAACCATCATCAAGTTGGAATTTCAATAACTTATCCGCCCCTTTGACATGATCAACGGTCTTAACTTGGGCCACCTTTAATTCAACCTTATCAAAGACATCAATCCGAATTTCTTTCTTACCGGCTGGTGCTTCGGTGGCTTCTTGCTTAGCAGCTTCCTTCTTTTGTTCCATCGCTTTACGCCCCTTTTGCTTTTGGTTAGCACTCATTTGACTTTGGATAAAGGTAACTTCTTCGTCTGTATCCCGCCGTGGGAAAATTGGGGTTCCCTTCTTAACTACCGTTACCTCAGCTGGGAAGTCATCAAAGGTCAAGGCTGTTAGACTAACTTCAGCCGTTGGAAGACCAAGTTGACTCCAAATTTCCTTTGGCGCATCTGGCATAAATGGTTGAAGCATTGCGGCAACAAAACGCAGGGCTTTTGCCAGATGGGTCAAAACATCAGATAATTCAGCCGCTTTCGCTTCGTCCTTGGCTAAAATCCAAGGTTCAGTTTCATCGATGTACTTGTTAGCCCGGGAAATTACTTGCCAAATAGCGCTCAAGGCATCCGCAAACCGAGTTTCATCCATTAACTGGCAATATTGATCAAAGGCTTGCTCAGCTGTCGCTTCAAGATCCGTGTCAAAAGCTGTGGTTGCCCCTGGTTGGCCCTCAAGCTTACCGGCTTGGTACTTATTAACCATCGCTACCGTCCGGTTCAATAAGTTCCCAAGGTCGTTGGCTAAGTCATAATTTACCTTAGCCACAAAGTCTTCGGGACTGAAAACCCCATCGTTACCAAATGGCATTGCCTTCAGTAAGTAGTAACGAGTAGCGTCAAGGCCATAACGATCGACCAAAGTTTCAGGATAAACAACGTTCCCCTTGGACTTGGACATTTTGCCTTCCTTCATCGTCAACCAGCCATGACCAATAACATGCTTTGGTAATGGCAAACCTAATGCATGAAGCATAATTGGCCAGTAAATAGTGTGAAAGCGCACAATTTCTTTTCCAACCATGTGGACATCAGCTGGCCAATACTTCTTGAAGTTCACATCATCGTCACTACCATAACCAAGAGCCGTAATATAGTTGGATAAGGCATCGATCCATACATAAACGACGTGCTTAGGATCGCTTGGCACCTTCACTCCCCAATTAAAGGAAGTCCGGGTAACTGCTAGATCTTCCAGACCTGGTTTCAAGAAGTTATTCACCATTTCGTTCATCCGAGATTGCGGTTCAATGAAATCAGGATGTTCTTGGTAGTAGCTCATCAACCAGTCAGCATACTTGCTCATCTTAAAGAAGTAGGATTCTTCTTCAACCAATTGAACTTCGTGACCAGATGGCGCCTTCCCACCAATGACGTTGCCGTTATCATCGCGGTAGACTTCGGCTAATTGACTTTCAGTAAAGTATTCTTCATCATCAACTGAGTACCAGCCACTGTACTTGCCTTTGTAAATATCACCTTGGTCAAGTAATTGTTGGAAAATCTTTTGGACCGCTTTTTCATGATAATCATCCGTTGTCCGGATAAACTTATCATTCGTGATCTTGAGTTTCTTCCACAAAGCCTTAACGCCAGCTGCCATATCGTCAACGTAAGCTTGTGGCGTTTGGCCCAATTGTTCTGCCTTTTGTTCAATCTTTAAGCCGTGTTCATCCGTACCAGTTAAGAAAAAGACATCATAGCCACGAAGTCGCTTAAAGCGAGCTTCGGCATCACAGGCCACCGTAGTATAGGAATTTCCAATGTGGAGTTTTCCTGATGGATAGTAAATTGGAGTTGTAATGTAGTAAGTTGGTTTTGCTTCAACCATTCCCATTCCTCTTTTCAACACTTATTAGTTAAATTCTAGTATAGCAAACTTACCGCTCGGTGTCGCACTTCCTAGTAAGATTTTAGAACAAGTCAAGTTGTTCGGGAGCCCGTGGAACCAAGCCAGAAAAATGTAAATTCATCTGCCGGGTTAACTCCTGGGCGTTTGGAGCCGCATCCCCGCCCGAATTATTATTAAAAATCACACACAGTTCCTGGGGTTGCGGGCTTAATTGTTCAATCACCGTTTTAAGTCCCGCCAGTTCTTCTTTCGAGTAAGAATATAAGGTCCGCTTTTTGCGCCAATCACTCCCCTGGTGATTCCACCCTTGAGTATTTCGTCCATGGAGACGAATTAAACCTAGTTGCGGATTCGTTGTTACAAGTTCAAAAGGGACACTCGTCGGTAACTGATGGGGTTCATCAACTGCCACTAAGGTGAATTTTAATTCCTGACAATAACCAATTAAGGAAGCCAAGACACCCTGGCGATACCAAGACTGATGGCGAAATTCGATTGCGATTGGTAAAGTCGATAGCCACTTCCGAATCTGCATTAAATACTCAATGTTAATTGGCGTGGCCGTAAAAGTTGGGGGAAATTGAAAGAGAACCGTTTTTAACTGATCTGTCGCCACTAAGGGCGCAACCGTCCGGGTAAAAAGCTTAAACATCTCTGCTAAGGACTGACCATTTGGTAACTGAGCTTGGGGATGTTTAGTCATCGTTTGATGAGCCTTAACAATAAACTGAAAATCCGGCGAAACTTCCCCTAACCACTTTTGGACGGTCGTCACCTGAGGTAAAGCATAGAAAAAGGTATCCACTTCGACTACTGGAAAATGCTGGGCATATTCATTTAAAGTCACTGGTCGTTGAGCATGTATTAGGGCATGGTGCTCACTCCATGTGGTTAAGCCAACTGTTACTTTCATTATTTTCAATCCCTTTTTTATGTAATAAACCACCAAGGAGCGAGCAACTTGCTCTGCATCACTTTGGTGGTATCGTTTTAAGCCTTTTTCATTGTAAAATCCTTTTAAGTTTGGATCAACAGTCCAAGGCTAACTTACTTATTTGTGTATTTCCCACTAAATGCTTTTTGCACGGATTGTGGGGCTTGATCAAAGTTAACAGTCTTGACGTAATTTCCGCGGATCATTAAACGATTTTTCCCAATTGCATCACAGGTAATCAAGGTCACAATCTTTTTCGAAGTATTATCAACCACGTCAACCCGCGTAGCGAGAATAAAATTGCGTTGGTAGATCTTATAATAATAGATCTTCTTCATATCCGTGAGGTAGATCATTTGCCCAACTTTTGCATGGTAATACAACGGTGAGAAAAGAATCTTAGACCCGTTTGCCATATTATGACCCGCCAACGGGTAATTACCTTGTCCTAGTTTTTGATCTGGCCGCATCGTCCCAGCCGCTAAGGCTAAAGTTGAATTTGAAACCCCGGTTGCAATGGGAATATTCAAGTTAATTGCTGGAATTGCAATTTGGCCAATCACATTGACTGCTTGTTTACTTGCCCGAGCTTTAGCAACTGCCTGCAAATTTAAATCTTTCGTTTGCGAAAAATCATACTCTTTTTGATCAACTTTTTTCTGCTGATTTTTAGCAACCGTCGTCTTAGTGATTGTTGGCCGATAACTCCCTACCAAATAATACTTAATTTGTTGGTTAAAGATTAAAGCCAAACTAACGATAAAGAGGATAACGATTCCCGTCCACGAAAGCCATTTACGTTTTTTCATCTTTTTCCTCCTAACCACCATTTAAGTTAAATGGTGATAATATAACCCTTCTAATATACCATCATTTTTCGAAAAATCAGTTATTTTCGTAGTCGTTTCCTGTACTAAAACGAGTTTTAAACTTGGAACATGGGGCGTGACATCAACAACTAACGGCCGTTGATTAAACGTTTTTATTAGTTGAATCAACTCTTGTTGGTGTTGAACAATTTCATTAACTTCTTGATCTGGTTACCGTAGCTGAACTTCCCCGTTGACATTGAAATGATAACCACCCCTCATATGTTGACGAATTGGCGGTAAAGAGTGATGTTTTTATTTTTTGGAAAGTAAAGGTAAATAGCCTTAATTTGGCCAATTGAACGACAATGGGCTAAGGCGAATTGAGGTTTAATGACTCCAACCAGATAAAACTTTGACCATTAAACCTGACGAACCCTTAAATAAAAATAATTACTTCCTTAGGGTGAGGAGGTTGACTAAACACGAAGAGTTGCAGCCCATCATTGGCATAATAATGTTGAAGAACCTTCCCTAAATAATATCGGCCAATCTCAATCGGCTACCCCATTACAAGTGGTTGATATTCTTGTTTTGCTAAGGCAACCCATTCTTGATCCATTAGTTGTTTGCGTAAAGCCAAACTCCCCTTTTGCATTCTATCTTACCATGAATGCAAAATAAAAAATCCGCAAAGGGCATCCTTTGCGGATTTTGAAGCTTTGGTTGATTACTTGAGACCGTACTTCTTGTTGAACTTGTCGACTGCCCCATCGGCTTGGGTAAACTTTTGCTTACCAGTGTAGAATGGGTGAGAATCGGAAGTAACTTCAACTCGGATCAATGGGTATTCGTTACCGTCTTCCCACTTAACAGTTTCCTTGGACGTAGCCGTAGAACCTGATAAGAACTTGAAGCCAGTAGATGAGTCTTCAAATACAACGTAGTGATAATCTGGGTGAATTCCTTGCTTCATAATTTAATACGCTCCTTTGCCATGAATCATTGCCTGAAACATAGATTATTTTCAATAACCTAGCCAGGATAACATAGTTTTACCAAAATGGCAACTATTCATCTTCAATCTTAACGTTTGCGTTTAACCGATTAAGTTTCCAAACCACTCGATCGTAACCACGTAAAATATGGTCAGCTTGGTGAATAACAGTTGTTCCTCGGGCCATCAAACCAGTGATCATTAGGGAAGCACCCGCGCGAATTTCGCCAGCTTCAACTTCCGCTCCCCGAAGCATTGCTTGATCAGTATGATCAATCACAATTTTGCCGTCACCAGCTGCAATTTTCATCCCCATTTTTTGCAATTGCGCAATATGCTTAACCCGCTTTGGATAGATCGTATCAACAACGACACTTTCCCCCTCAGCCAAAGCCATTAGTGGTGTCAGCGGTTGTTGCAAATCAGTTGCAAATCCCGGATAAGGCATCGTTTTAACATAAATTGCCTTTAATTGCTTAACCGGTGGAACGAAAATTTTATCACTATCAATCTGGAGGTCAACCCCCATCTCAATCATTTTGCTGGTGTAAGCTTCGAGGTGTTCGGGAATGACATTATTAACCATGACCCCATCACCGAGGGCAGCTGCTAACGACAGATAAGTTCCCGTCTCAATCCGGTCAGCGATGATAGTGTGGGTATTCATGGATTGAAGGGTTTTAACTCCTGTAATCCGAATAACATCAGTTCCGACACCCCTAATTTTGGCCCCCATGTTATTTAAAAAGGTTGCTAAATCAACGATTTCTGGTTCGCGAGCGGCATTTTCGATTACAGTCATGCCTTCTGCCCGGACTGCTGCTAAAATCGCATTGATTGTTGCTCCGACAGAAACCATATCCATAAAGATCCGGTTTCCATGCAGGCCATTGGGGGCAGCTAAATGAACCGTCCCGCCATCTTGGCTAACAATTGCCCCTAAAGCTTCAAATGCTTTTAAATGTTGATCAATTGGCCGTGGCCCAATGTTGTCACCACCAGGAAAAGTTAAGGTTGCCCGGTGAAAACGACCGAGGAGAGCTCCCATAAAATAATAGGACGCCCGCAGACTCTTAATTGCCTTACTTGGTAACTCTGCTTCGACAATCTGGGTTGGATCGATATCAAGTACCCCATGTGAGAACGAGGACTTAACATTCATTGACTCCAGAATAATCATTAGATTGTGAACATCCAGGATGTCCGGCACGGTATCAAACTGCACAGGAGTGTCGGCTAAAATTGCCGCAGGGATTAAGGCAACAGTGCTATTTTTAGCACCGCCAATGGTAACCTCACCCGCCAGGCGGTTTCCTCCTTGAATGATCATTTTTTTCATGATTGTCTTTCCTCACTTAATAACACGATAAATTCATACTAAAATCCTGCTTCACAAAATAAAACAGTCAATAGATATAATAATGAATCAATCGTAAAAATACAACCTTTTACCGGTATTCTTAACAAATCAATCTTGATCTGTTCGGATTTAACGAAAATTTTCGGTCAATCCGAAAAAAACAGAAAACTTTTCCGCTCTTCTCAATGGTAAATTAAGCTTCTTCCTTAGCTGCCAATGCGGCCTTAACGAAGGCAGCGAACATTCCTTCTGGCCGATTTGGCCGGGATAAGAATTCAGGGTGGTATTGAGCGGCCATGTAGAAACGGTTTTCTGGTACTTCAACGACTTCGACCAGGTTCCGTTCTGGGTTAACCCCAGCAACCTTTAAACCAGCTACTTCGAGTTCTTCCCGGTAATCATTATTAAATTCATAACGGTGCCGGTGTCGTTCGTGGATAATGGATTGGTTACCATAAGCCGCATAAGCTTTGGTTCCTGGAACTAACTTACATGCGTAAGCCCCAAGCCGTTGAGTCCCACCCATATCTTCAGTTTCTGCTTGGTCAGCCATTAAATCGATCACGTTGTGCTTCGTGTTTGGGTTAAATTCGGTTGAGTTAGCATCTTCGTATCCTAAGACATGGCGCGCATATTCGATTGTAGCAATTTGCATCCCTAAACAAATTCCCATGTAAGGTACATCGTTTTCCCGAGCATATTGGGCAGCGGTAATCATCCCTTCGATTCCCCGACTACCAAAACCACCAGGAATCAAGATTCCATCGTAGTTGCCAAGAACGTCCGCCACGTTATCGGAATTAATATTTTCAGCATTAAAGTGGTCAATCTTAATCTTGGCATCCACTGGGTATCCAGCGTGCCGTAAGGATTCGTTAACTGAAATATAAGCATCTTGTAGGTCAGTGTACTTCCCAACCATAGCAATCTTAACCGTCTTCGTTAGACCGTTTTCGATATGGTTAACCATTTCCGTCCATGAACGCATATCAGCAACTGGAACATCTAACTTGAAGTGGTCAACTACTAATTGATCCAAGCCTTGCTTTTGCATATTCAATGGAATTTCGTAAAGGTAAGGAACATCCATTGATTCAACGACTGCCTTTGGATCAACGTCACAGAAAAGGGCGATCTTCTTCCGCATTTCATCCGTAATTGGCTGTTCGGTCCGCACAACTAAGATGTTTGGTTGAATTCCTAAGCCCCGTAATTCCCGAACTGAGTGTTGGGTTGGCTTCGTCTTCATTTCACCAGCAGCGGCTAAGTATGGTACCAAAGTTGTGTGAATGTAAAGAACGTTGTCACTCCCAGCATCCTTCTTCATTTGACGAATCGCTTCCATAAATGGTTGCGATTCGATATCCCCAACCGTCCCACCAATTTCGGTGATAACTACTTCAGCGTCCGTACTTTCCCCAGCCCGCTTGATCTTTTCTTTAATCATGTTGGTGATGTGCGGAATAACTTGAACTGTCCGAC
This sequence comes from Candidatus Limosilactobacillus faecipullorum, assembly GCA_019118465.1. GTDB lineage: Bacteria > Bacillota > Bacilli > Lactobacillales > Lactobacillaceae > Limosilactobacillus > Limosilactobacillus faecipullorum. The sequence continues at coordinate 45,623 of DWYX01000056.1, forward strand.
CAAGGTAGTCGCCACGCCGTTCTTTACGTAAGACTTCAGAATAAATCTTCCCGGTTGTTACGTTAGAGTACTTGTTCAGGTCATTATCAATAAACCGTTCGTAGTGACCAAGGTCAAGGTCAGTTTCCGTCCCATCATCAGTAACGAAAACTTCCCCGTGTTGGTATGGACTCATCGTTCCGGGATCAACATTAATATAAGGGTCAAACTTTTGAATGGCAATCTTTAATCCCCGGTTCTTTAACAACCGGCCTAGTGAAGCGGCCACAATCCCCTTTCCAAGCGATGAAACAACCCCACCAGTAACAAAAATATACTTTGTCATGCTCTTCCTCCTAAATAAAATTGACAAACTCCGGGCGACCCTTTTCCAAATATAAAAACTCCCCATTTCAAACGAAACAGGGAGCTGAAATTTTGCTTCTAATTGGCCCAAGTTTCTCTTGGGAGCCCAAGTATCATAATACCGAGGCCAATTCAGATAGTCAAGGAATAAGTTTAAGCTTCTTTATTCCTCATCATCATCTTCTTCGTCATCTTCATCGTCGAAGTCTTCATCATCTAATTCTGACAATTGGTCTTCAATGTTACTATCATCGTCAGCATCATCGACTGGATTGTCATCATCATAATCATCATCGTCGTAATCATCATTATCATCCAGATCATCATCTTCTGGATCATCATTGTCGTAATCGATTACATCGTCATCGTCATCGCTACCAGCCAAGAAGGCATTAACCTTACGGTTCTTCTTCTTTGGACGATCTTCATCATCATCGTCAGTTTCACCAACCGTAGCTTCATCGATTGATTCATATGGGTACCATGCCCGAAGGCCCCACGTATTGTCACCGAGGGAAATAAAGCTACCATCGACGTTCAAGTCCGTGTAGAACTGGGAAAGCCGTTCGCGAATTTCCTCATCGCTTTTTCCAAGGTACTGTTGAATTTCGTTTGTTAAATCCGCAAAGGCCATTGCTTCCCCATGGTACGCTAAGATCGCATGTGCGACCTCAACCATTGAGAGTTCTGACTTGTCTTGACCATCGAAAACCTTTAAATCCAAATTGGTGCACATCCCTTCAAAAAGTCTAAGCTACATAATACTATCTTCTGAAAGTTAAATCAAGATGATACTTTCCTAAAATCATTGGGCCATTTTTTAAACGGTAATCAATGCGTAAGGTCCCGTTAGCTTGTTCTATATCAATCAAGGATAACAAGCGATCCGTAAAGACCTCCAAATTAATGACCCCATATTCCGTTCGATAACGAGTTTGGGTACTTTGCTCCGGATCAAAATGAAGACGAGTTCGCCGGGCACCGTCTCTAGTGACCATTAGTTGACCCTCATCCAAACGAATCCGGACCGGAACCACTTGGCCTGCCTGGTGTTCAGTATAGGTTAAATAATGTTGGTGTGCATTTAAAGTTACTAACCGCCCGGCTTCTTCAAAAGCAAATTCTTCTTTTTGCCCATCAATCATCGTCACCGTTTTCAACTTAATCTTAACGGATTCTTCTTGTTTAATCTTCAACCCCTCCAGTCCTTACCAATTTTTGTTTCTTTAATTATAGGAAACTTGCCGTTAAATCTCAATTCCAGTGAAGTTTAGTTTTAGATTCGGTATAATTGGGAAAGAACTTTTTAAACGAAAGGACACATTATGGGATTTTTTGACGAACAATTGCCACAAGAAAAAGTTTTCCGGGACCCCATTCATCACTATATCGTAGTTGATAACCAAATTATCCTGGACTTAATCAATACCCCTGAATTTCAACGATTACGACGGGTAAAACAACTTGGAACGAGCTCTTTGATTTTTCACGGAGCGGAACACTCACGCTTTGGTCATAGCCTCGGAGTCTATGAAATCACCCGGCGGATGTGCAATCATTTTAAACGAAACTACCCAAGTCAAAGGCCAGACGACGGCTTATGGGATGACCAAGAACGGCCCGTTGCCCTCTGTGCCGCCCTTTTACATGATCTCGGCCACGGTCCTTTTTCTCACACTTTTGAACATATTTTTCATACTAATCACGAAAACATTACCCAACGGTTAATCACTAGTTCCGAAACCCAAATCAACCAAATCTTACGCCGAGTTGATCCAGATTTTCCAACCAAGGTTGCAAGCGTCATTGACCACACTTATCCCAATCCCCAGGTCGTCCAAATGATTTCATCGCAAATTGATGCTGATCGAATGGATTACCTACAACGCGATGCTTTCTATACCGGAACTAACTACGGGAAGTTTGATCTCGATCGGGTCTTAAAAGTAATGCGACCAATCCATGAAGGCATCGCCTTTCAAATTGCCGGGATGCATGCCGTTGAAGATTATATTTTAAGTCGGCTTCAAATGTACCTCCAGGTTTACTTTCACCCGGTTACCCGGTCAATGGAAGTCATTTTAGCCCACCAACTTAAACGAGCAAATTGGCTTTACCAACATCCAAATGAGTATCAGCCTGAATTTACCCCCGCCCTTTTAATGCCCTTCTTTAATGGCCGGTTTTCGCTTGATGATTACCTTACCTTAGATGATGGGGTTTTGACGACCTACTTCACTCATTGGCGGCGGTCAAATGATGACATTTTAGCCGACCTAGCAGACCGTTTTTTAAACCGGCGCCCGTTTAAATCAGTTTTATATGACCAAACAACTGCTAAACTATTACCTCAACTCAAAGACTTAATTACCACGGCTGGTTTTAATCCAGACTACTATACAGCTACTAACTCGTCCTTTAAATTACCGTATGATGTCTATAATCCCCAAGATAAAAAGCCCCAGAGTCAAATTGAACTAGTCCAGCCAAATGGTGAACTCGTCGAGTTGTCCCAAGTTTCAACTCTTGTTGCAAGTGTTGCCGGGAAAGAAGCTGGTGACCAACGGTTCTTCTTCCCGAAAGAAATGCTTGTGCAACACCAAAATATCGAAATTTTCCAACCAATTTATGATGAATTTCAAAGTTACATTCAAAACAATCATTTAATCACTAAAGGAGCAGAATAAGCATGACAATTAAATTAATCGCAATCGACATCGACGGAACCTTAATCAACGATCAACGCGAGATCACTCCAGCAACCAAAGCTACTTTGGCCAAGGCAACTGCTAGTGGCATCAAGGTTGTTCTTTGTACCGGTCGGCCAATGACGGGAGTCGCTGCCTACCTTGATGAACTCAACTTGAATGGCCAAGCCGATCAATATGTGATCAGCTTTAACGGTGGGCTCGCGCAGTCAACCGATGAAAATCCCATTATTGAGGCTACCATTGCCTTTGATGACTACCTTGACTTACAAAACTTCTACCGGAAAAACGGGGTCAAATGCATCATTGAAACCAGTGATTTCATCTACACTGCTAACCAAGATATTAGCCCTTACACCGTTCACGAATCTGACCTGGTTTCAATGCCAATTCATTACCGGACAATCGATCAACAAATTACTCTCCAAGACCAAATGGAAATTGGAAAGGTAATGTTAACCGACGAACCGGCTAAGATTGATGCTATTCTGCCCAAAATTCCTGCAGATTTAAAGACGCGGTTTACTTTTGTCCGGAGTGAAGAATTCTATCTCGAAGCCGTTAACCCTAAAGCCGGGAAAGGGAACACTTTGAAGGCCCTTGCTGAACACCTTGGCTTTACCATGGATGAAGTCATGGCCATTGGGAACGCCCAAAATGATGAATCAATGATTAAAGTTGCTGGTGTCGGGGTTGCAATGGGCAATTCTGTTCCTTCAACCCTGGCTTGTGCCGACATTACCGTTGCTGATAATAATCATGACGGTGTTGCCGAAGCTACTGAAAAGGCGATGGCCGGGAATTTTTTAGTTAACAAGTAGAGGAATAAAAAAGAGTTCAGGAAGGAACTTACATCCTTTCCCGAACTCTTTTCTCTTACCAAGCAAAGCAGGTAGCAAAGGTCGCGAAACTAAAGAAGATCCCAGGGAAGTTAGCCCAGAACACGAACCAGTCCCGATCCTGCTTAAAGTAAGCATAAATACTCCACAAAGTACAGTTAACACCAGCAACAAAGGGTTGTAGTGGCGCTGCGTATTGGCCGCGGAGATTGTTGTAAATTTGAGCAATATAAGAAACGTACATCAAAATTGCAATCACACTGGCGATCCGCCCGAGCCATAAAATAAACTTCTTTTCTTCCATTGTCTCTTCTTCTTCAAATAAAGCGTTTTCTCCTTTTCACACCAGCAATGATAGCGCTTGTTTAATATACTGTCAACCGCTTGACAGTTGATTAGATTAAAAAGAGCCGGTAGTAAACACTTTCTACTAACCAACTCTTCATTAATTTTGTAAGGACACTCTTAAGCCGTCGTTCCCGGAATTAACTTTACCGGCAAAGTTACCGAACTAACTTTTTGATCTGCCAATCGTTTTTGCAGAAGGTCAACGGCAACCTTTGCCATTTCTGAAATTGGTTGCTGAATGGTTGTTAGGTCTGGGAACAGCAACTGAGTTGAACTCGCTCCATCGTAACCAACGACTCTAACATCTTCCGGAACCCGTTTTCCAGCTTGCCGGGCGGCGTTAATTGCTAACCGCGCATTAGTATCGTTATCGGCAAAAATCCCATCGCACTCGGGGTGATCAATAAAAATTTGCTTAAAAATTGCCGCTTTCTCTTCATTTGGCGAATCAAAGCTGATTTCATAAGTAATTTTCTCCATCCCATGCTCACTCACAAGTTCTTCGTACCCCCGCCGCCGTTCTTGGTTAGGCGTTGAACTAGTGGCTGGATAGTTAGTATGGATAATGTGCTGACAACCATCATCTAATAACCGTTGAGTTGCAAGTCGGCCCCCAGTATAGTTATCCGCTGCAACTACAGGAATTTGCTTACTAACAATCCGTTCAATTGAAACAATTGGTAAGTTCGTATTGTGATAAGCTTCAATTCCTTCGTTGTGAGCACCAACAATAAGGCCATCGATTTGCCCATTCAACAGCAATTGTAAGTATTGCTCTTCTTTCTGGGGATTATTTTGACTGTTCCCCATCACTACTCGGTAACCAAGTTCATAAAGTCGCTCTTCTAGCTCGGCTTCAAGTTCGCCGAAGAAAGGGTTATTCACGGTTGGAAAAACCAGGCCCACTAAATCGGTTTTTTGCTTAAAGAGCTGCCGGGCCACCGCATTCGGGCGGTAATTTAATTCTTCCATTGCTTGGTGAACCTTCTGGATGGTTTGCTTACTCAAGTACCCCCGATTGTTTAAGACCCGCGATACCGTTGTAACCGAAACCCCTGCCCGTTTTGCAACATCTTGTAGTTTCACCCTTGCCATACCATTTACTCCGTTCCCAATAAGATAATTATTACTATTATAGCAAACTTCGCGCTAACTTTGAAAACCCTTTCTACTTTTTTATATTTTATTGACTATCATTTTATCAATTTCCAGAAAACCTGGTAATAATGCCTTGTTATCAACGATTAGCTATGGTATGCTTACCTATATCTTAAGAGATTATTTATCGGAGGGATTATTAATGAACAAAGCAGAATTAGTAGGTAACGTTGCTACCGCCACTGGCTTAGCTAAGAAGGATGCTACGCGTGCTGTTGACGCCGTATTTAGCTCCATCCAAGCTTCCCTTGCTAAGGGTGAAAAGGTCCAATTGATCGGCTTTGGTAACTTCGAAGTTCGGAACCGTGCCGCTCGTAAGGGTCGCAACCCACAAACTGGGGCAGAAATCCAAATTCCTGCAAGCAAGGTTCCTGCATTCAAGCCAGGTAAGGCTTTGAAGGACGCTGTTAAGTAATTTTTTACTTAACTTAGTTCAAAACACCGCCAATCGAATTTTCGATGGCGGTGTTTTTTCTATGGCTTCATTTATTGACAGCACAATACTATATTTAATATAACATTGTTAAAAGAGGTGATGACATGAAAATTCCCGTTAATGCCGATTTACTAGACGGCTTGGTCTTAGCTCTATTAAATCAGCAAGACAACTATGGCTACGCAATCACCCAAGCTATGCAAGCAGCGATCCCCGTTTCGGAATCAACCTTATACCCAGTTTTGCGACGATTGAAAAAGGCTGGTTTAGTAATCACCTATGATCACCCCTTTCAAGGGCGTAATCGCCGTTACTACCAAATTACTGATCCCGGAAAGGAACGCTTAACCGAGGTTACTGCGGAATGGAATCACTATAAGCAACAACTAGACCAAATCTTTAAGGGGGGGAATCAAGAATATGAATAATGAAGTTAAACAATACCTCAATGAACTACAACACCGGCTTCGGCGCTTGCCAGCTGAAGAACGTGATGAGGTCATGGAATACCATACTGAATACTGTGAAGATGCTGGTTTTACTGACCGCCAAGCTGTCGAAAAGGCCCTTGGAAGCCCGCGTGCTTTAAGTCTCCAAATTTTAGCCGAACACAGTTTTGATGAAAAACCGCAGGAGCACTGGTGGCATCCCGAAACCAACATCAAAACTATCTGGTTAGTTGTCTTAGCTCTCCTAGCGTCACCGGTAACTTTCTTTATCGAGATCTTCTTACTAGCCGGATTAATTGCTGTACTTGCTGTGATATTCTCACTTGTAGTTACTGCCATTGCTCTAATTGGGAGTGCAATTATGGCTACCGGGACTTTCTTCTACGTAGGACTTGCCTTACTCTTTACAAAACTAAGCGTGGGATTGTTCTACCTTGGTTTAGGCTTTGCCTTACTTGGCCTTGGCTTACTCATCATTACCGTTGGAACCTGGTTCTGTCTGGTACTAATTCGCCTAATCACCCGGGGATGCCAATGGTTATATCACCACTTTGTTAAACGGGAGGGAGCAAAATGAAAAAGATCATTGTTACTGGACTAACCTTCCTCGGATTTGGTTTGGTTCTGACTATCATTGGAATTGGTTTAGGAGGTAACCAATCGGTGGCATTTAATGGCTTACAACCAAAAGTTATCAATACCAAAGTTGTCCATCAAGTTCACCAATTTGAACAAGTTAATCAGGTTAATTTAAACGTTAACCGGGGGAAAGTTAACTTTAAAACTGGTAAACAATTCAAAGTAAGTTATCAGGGAAGCAAAGATGTTGCCCCCAAAGTTACTCAAAGTGGTACCCGAGTAACCGTCTCTCAACCGAGAACAACTAACCATCATGTTTTTATGGACCTTGGTCTATTAAATCACCACGCAATGCATAGTCAAATCACAATTACTCTTCCCCAAAAAGAACTTGCTAAACTTCAAATCACGAGTCATGACACTCGAATCTCAAGTGACGCAAAGCTTATGATTCAAGCCCTTCAACTGGATTTGACTGATAGTGACTTCACTCTTAGCCAAGCAACGGTTAACCAATTAACCGCTAACGCCAAAGATACCGATGTCACCTTCAACCAAAGCCAATTTAAAGGCGGGAATTTATCCGTTCGCGATGGCGATGTGACAATCAATAACTCTGACCTTCAACAAGTCAAGCTCGATAATCACGATGGTGATACCTATTTCCACCAAGTGACTGCTACTGGTGGGGAAATTAACCTTACAGATGGTGATTTGGCAGCTCATAGTTTGAAGATCAAAAAGGAATACACGATAAAAGCTAGCGACGGCGATATCACTATCACCAATCCGCAAGCCGATGGTTACCAACTCCAAGCTACTGATGGGGACTTGCATCTCTTTAATCAACACAGTGAAGACGGTAGCCTTAGTCAAAATCCAACTGCCACTAATCTTCTCACTATTACAACTAGTGACGGTGACGTGACGGTACAGCATTAAATAAAATGACCGCTAACCATTTTAATGGCTAACGGTCATTTTATTTATCCTCTCCGAATCCGAAAAGAAATCCCAAAAGCGAGCATTAAGAAGACTACCACAATTAAATACGGAGCTTGGTAGTTCATGTCTAAAGTGGCCCCAGAAAGCAACGGGCCAACTATGTTACCAATACTGGTTAAAGACATGTTAACCCCGTTGATTAGTCCTTGATCGTGGTCACTAGCCTTCGTAAGCAAAGTTGTAATTGCGGGCCGAAGAAGGTCAAAAGCTTCAAAACTAACCAAAGTAGCCACAATGATCTGCCAGTGGGAATGGTCATAGATCACAACAAAGGTTGCTAAAGCACTTAAGAAATAACTATAGCGGATCAAGCGGACTTCTCCCAACCAGAGGGTTAATTTCTCAAAGAAGAAAACCTGAAGGATCAAAGAAATAATCCCATTCAAGGTCAATACCGTAGCGATGGCGCCTAAACTAAATTGGTGGACTTCATTAACATACAGACTGTAGATACTCTCAAAACCAGCAAGACCAAAGGAAGCAACGAAGATCATTAGGAATAAGGCGGTCAATTCTGGCGTTAACAACCCCTTTAACTTATGCCACATCCCCTTTTCCTCATGATGACTACTTTGGTGGATCACAATCCCGGCCTTTCGTTCATCAGGCAAACCAATAATTGCAACGAAAACACTGACTGTTCCTAAAATTCCAGCGATCCAAAACGGCACTTTATAACCATAAGTTGCTAGTAGACCACCGAGTCCTGGTCCAAGAATCAAGCCACCGCTGAAGGCCGCTGATAGCCAGCCAATTACTTTGGCCCGTTCCCGTTCAGTAGTAATATCCGCTGCGAGCGCCATTGAAGTTGGTACAAACATCGCTGCTGATAAACCATCAATCACCCGCGACAAATTAAATAGCCATAAATGATTTCCGGCCGCAAAAATAAATTCCCCAAGGGCAAAAACGACGATCCCCCAAACGAGCATCGGTTTCCGTCCCGTCTTATCTGAAATTCTCCCAACCACTGGAGAAGCGATAAATTGGACTAGAGCAAAGAGCGCCGACATCACCCCCATATCAAAAGCTGAAAAGTGATACTCATTCTTAATAAAGGGCATCACCGGAAAGATCAAACTTAGCCCTAAACAAATTAAAAATTCGCAAGCGAGAATGATCCAAATTGTGTGTTTTACCATTTTCGTCATGCTAAAGCATCGTCCTTTCTTAATTATTGTAAAGGTAAACCGCCGTGGGGTTCTTACCTCATGGCGGTTGTTTTCATTCACTTATTTAACTTGTAGTTCATTAAAGAACTCAACTGCATCCCCGGTTACCATCGTAAAGTCACCTGGCAATGACAATGGTTCCTGGTTAATAGCTAGGATTCTCGCGTCAGAATTAGCATAGTTAAGTAACCCAGCAAAAGGATAAACCTTCATCGAGGTCCCAACAATTACTACTAAATCAGCCGCTTGTAAGGCCGCTAGAGACTGGCTTAAAGCTACTTCTGGGATTGCCTCATCATATAGAACAATGTCTGGACGTAAACTTCCCCCATCGTTTTCATGAATTCGGCTCTTCAAGTAGTCCGCTACCGGAACCGTTTGATGGCACTTTTCACAGTAAACCCGTTCTAGGGTTCCGTGAAAATTAACCAAATGCTTCGTGTGGGCTTTTTCATAAAGGCCGTCAATGTTTTGGGTAATTACGGTTGCCCGATCAACTTGGGTAAAAGCCGCTTGCTTTTCGTGAATCACATTAGGCTTAGCATCCGGAAAGTATAAATTATCCTTGCAGAACTGATAAAAGCCATCCGGATCACTCATAAAATAACGGTGACTAAGGTAGTACTCAGCATTTTTATTCTTAGTATACAGTCCGTTCGCCGACCGAAAATCGGGAATTCCAGAAGCCGTAGAAACTCCCGCTCCCGTCATAAAAACAATGCGGTGGGCTTGATCAAATAAAGTTTGAATAGCTGCATCCATGCGATCACTTCCTTAAAATGTACGGAATGCCATGCTTCTCCAAAAATTCTTGAACCGGTTGATCATAAAGTTTAACGAATGTTTCGGGTTTATTTGGCTTTGGGGCTTCAATCACAAAGGAATTTTGCCCATCATTCCGCCGTACCCCAACATAAACATCTTTTTCCCCATGCCGGCCCGTCATTTCAGAATGGAAAATTTCAAAGACCTGCCGCACCTTCAAACGTAATTGCCGTTCGCTTAAAGCAGGCGTTAACGTGGTAAAATCCCGGTTCCGCAAAGCTGGTAAGCCCCATTCCCGCAGTTGACCATCAAAGAGACCAAAGAGTTTTACAATTTGGCGTCGCATCTCGAAAGGTGACGTAACTGGCTTGGTTGCCCATGCTTGATATAACTTTTGAGCGGCCGCAAAGGCAGTAGGATAATCCCGGTTTAATTCGTCCGCAACTGAAGCTAGGTGGTCACCATAAAAGACGATTGCATCAAGCAAAGTAAGTAAGCGGAGCGTCCGTTCATCATTATCCCCGGCTTTTTCCGGACTTAGAGTTGCCTGAATTCCCTTCAAGTATTGGGCTTCAATTTCGTCATCGATTAAGCCATGTTGGCGTTGAACATCAACTACTACCCGGTGCATTACCGTGTCATAAAGGTCGGTTGCCATGATCATCATCTGTTCGTCCAACTGACTATTGCCTAACGACAATTGGAAAAAGATCTGCGGAAAACCTTTTAATAGCATCAGTAAGTGTAACAATTCATGACTCGCCGTGTAATCCGGCGCCGTAAGGTCATTAACAGTAATAAATAAGCCACCGGGCAAAACCTTTTGGCTTGCTTGGTCATGCCGCACATAGCCAACCTTTTGATCACCAAATTGAACGAAGACGCTTCCTTCCGGATAGTTGGCGTTCACTTCATCCAACAGCTTTTTAACTTCTGCATTCAATTCAATTTGTGCCATGTTGCGTTCTCATCTCCCTTAAAATTTTCTGAGCAAGCGTTGCGTCAACGTGCTTGTATTGTTTTAATTGGCTAACTAGCGGCGCCACTTCGGTAGCAATTGCCCCGACACTCATCGCTAAGGAGCGGTATTGCAATTTCATGTGGCCGGCTTGGATACCCGAAGTTGCTAAAGCTCGTAAGGCCGCTAAGTTTTGAGCTAGTCCCAGGCTCGCAATCACACCCGCCAATTCTTGAGCGGTTTGAATCTCACTAATTTGGTAGTTTACTCGGGACTGAGGAGTTAATTTAATCGAGCCTCCAACCACCCCAACTGGCATTGGCATGGTTAGACCACCAATTAATTGTTCCCCCATTAGGGTCCATGTTGCTAAGCCACGATATTGACCACTTCTTGCCGCATAAGCGTGAGCGCCGCTTTCGATGGCTCGCCAGTCATTCCCACTGGCCAGGACAGCTGCATCAATCCCGTTCATAATCCCCTTATTATGGGTTGCTGCCCGATAAGGGTCGACTTGAGCGAGCTCACTCAACTTTGCAATTCGTTCAGCCACTGAAGCTCCATCAAATGCAGGCGTCACTAAGGCTTTGAAATCAACATGACAGGTGACCGTTACTAAGGACTGATCAGCTAGGTTGCTAAGGATGGCGGTTAAAACATGGTAGCCACTTTGCCGTAAGTTTTGGGCAACCGCTTCAGCCATTGTGTTGACTGTGTTAGCCCCCATTGCTTGTTGAACATCAATTAAAAGATCAACGCTAATGAAGTCACCAACTTGGCGAATCCGGAGTTGCTTAGCGCCCCCACCACGTTTTTTCATCGATGGGTGGGCATCATTAGCAACCTGGAGTAATTCGTCCTGGTGCATCAACAAATCTGTCGTTACTCGATCAGGATTTTCAACATCGGTTAAAACAACCTGGCCAACTAAATAGCGTTCCTTCACTTCTGCAGTAAAGCCTCCACTTTGGGCAACTCGTTTTGCCCCGTTGGAAGCTGCCGCAATGACAGAGGGTTCTTCAGTTGCCATTGGAACAGTGTAGGCTTTCCCATTAACCACCAATCCCAAAGCGACTCCTTCCGGAAGACGATAATCAGTGATGTAATTTTCAACAACTAAATCATGTTGTGTCGTTTCATTTGCTTGCAATTGCTCAAGTGCCGTTTGATTCAATTGCTTTCCTTGGACTAATCGGGCTTGGCGTTCGCTTAGTGACCGCCGATAAAAACCGTGTTGCCAATCCTCACCCATTTTTCTTCGGTCCTTTCTGTTGTTGAATATATTCCGTAATGATTCCTTCTCGTACGCCACTTTCAGAAAAGATCACTCGCCCATCACTATTACGTTGCAATAAGCAGATCAATGGTAGCATCCCCCCGATAATAATATCGGCCCGGTCAGGCTCCAACCCACTCATCTTTTTCCGTTGGGATAAATTCCGGTTTAACAATTCGCGAAAGGTCGCATAGACCACTCGGGATGATAGTCGATAACCGTGAATCCGGCCAGCTTGCTGATGACGATGGGATTTACTCATCCGGGCTAAAGTCCGATTAGCACCACCCAAAAGGACGATCGGCACCCGGTTCGCATACCGTAACCACGGCACCTTATTAAAGCGGTCCGTAACTAAAGTTTCCGCTCGGAAAAGGTCACTGGCTTTGACATAGCCACCTAAGTGAAATTGTTCAGACAAGTTAACTGCCCCAAACGGTAGCGAAATCAAATCCCGTGCCCGTTGATTTTGAACAAGCACCAACTCACAACTTGCGCCTCCAACATCCAAGATCAAACAATGATCCATTTTTAATGTTCGAACAACCCCGAGATAATCATAATACGCTTCTTGCCGACCTGATAAAACTCGAAGTTCAATTCCAACTTCATTTTTAACCCGGTTTAAGAATTCACCTTGGTTTTTAGCTTGCCGAACTGCTGCCGTCGCAATTGCGACCACGGTTAAATTCGGAATTCCGGTATACAAACGTTTAAATCGTTTCAATGCCACAATGGTTCGATCCATCGCCGCTGGCTGGAGCATTCGCTCTGGTCCCATTCCCTCGGACAAACGACTATTTTCTTTTACCCGTTTAACTTCACGATATTCACCATTACGTGAAATTCGCGTAATCGCTAGCCGAGCGGAATTGGAGCCCAGGTCAACGATCGCAAGGTTTTCCACGACTCCTCACCTCTCTTCAATTTAAGATTAATTTTCAGTAAAATATCACTTTTAATAATACCATTTTCTAAAGGTAGACAGAAGGGAAAAGAAAAGGGAATGTAAGCTTTTTAACCAAACGATATATCTTGCGTTCGCCCGACTTCCTCACTACAATAGAAACACTCAATTAACGGAAAAAGTAACCATAAGGGAGGTTCTACCTTGAGCATCACTGATCATGAATTACAAATGGAACAAGCGCGAGTTGACCGGGTCATTCAAGCCATTGATGACCAAATCGCGCAAACCAAATTAGCGGTGGAAAAAGCCCACGCTGAAACCCGAGCGGTGGAAAAGAACTACGGTGCTAATACTTCCATTAACCGCTACGAAATTGATGATATTGCGGAATCACGGGCTGAAATCGAACAACAACGGCGGCTTCTTTTTCAAGCTAGTGAAAATGAAGATATTCTAAAACGCCAACTGGCAACCCTTCAAGAATTAAAACAAAGTCCCTACTTCGGCCGGATTGATATCCTTGATCCCGGTGAAAAAGAGCCGGAATCACTTTACATCGGGGTAGCTTCTTTGATGAATAATGATAAAAGTGACTTTTTGATCTACGACTGGCGAGCCCCAATCTCTGGGGTTTACTACAACGGGACCCTTGGAACTGTCACTTACCCGACCCCAAATGGTTTCCAAACCACTGAGCTGGTTAAAAAACGGCAATTCACCATTGTGGACGGTAAAATCACTAACATGTTTGATACCAACGAAACCGTAGGCGACGAAATGCTCCAAGCGGCATTAGGCCGGCAAAACGATCAATACATGCAATCAATCGTGGCCACGATCCAGCAGGAACAAAACGATATTATCCGCAACACCACAAGTGACTTATTGGTAGTCCAAGGGGTGGCCGGCAGTGGAAAAACTTCTGCCATCCTCCAACGAATTGCTTACTTACTCTTTCATTCGCGGGATTCGCTAAACGCAGATCAGATTGTGCTTTTTTCGCCGAACTTACTCTTCTCCCAATACATTTCCCAAGTTTTACCAAAACTCGGGGAAAAGAACATGCGCCAGGTTACCCTAGCTGGCTTTTTACGACGGCGGTTTGAAGGATTAAAAGTCGAAACCCTATTTGAACGCTATGAAAAAGGACTTACCACGAGTCCAACCCAAAAGTATCTTGAATCAGCAGCGGTAATGAAGGCAGTTGAAGCTTACCTGGTAGACATGAAAGCAAAGACTGTCCAACCAGCTTTTGTTCCCATCACCTTTAATGAAACGCCTTTTTTTACTGCCGAACATATTCAAGCAATCTATGATGCTCAATCGACATCAATGGCGGTGGCTGATCGACTTCTAGCAACCAAGAATGCCCTAATCAAAGAACTTAAAGGGCGGATCAGAGAAGAAGCAAAAAAGGACTGGGTGGCAAAAGAAATGGATGAACTAACCACCCAACAAATCACCACGTTGATGGGCAAACATACTGTGGATGATTTCAATAGTCCTGAACACTTAAATCGCTATTTGGCCCGTCGGTGGGCCCGCAAGCGGCTCCGGACCGTTTACGATGCCCTTTACAACAATTACTTCATTGACTTCTACGCCCAATATCACAACTTTTTACAAACCTTACCAGTTAAAAATGCCAAACAAATTGCAAAAAGCTACTATGATCAACTTGAATGGCACCAGATTAGTCTTGTCCATACTGCCCCCTTAATGTACTTACGGGACTTAATAAGTGCAAGTGGGATCAACCGAGCCTTTCAATACGTCTTCATTGATGAGATGCAAGATTATTCTCCAGCGATGTTGGTTTACTTGCACCACGCCTTCCCACTTGCTAAGTTCACCATTCTTGGTGACAGTGAACAAGCCCTCTTTTATCCACTTGAACTTCCTGAAGAACTTCTCCAACAAACGCAAACAATCTTAGCTGCCAAGCATCCCCGGTTGGTTGCCCTAAGAAGATCTTACCGGTCAACCAAAGAAATTACTGACTTTGCCAAAGCTCTGCTTCCCGACGGTGACCAAATTATTTCCTTTACCCGTCACGGAGAAGTTCCCGAATTAATCATGGCTAACACCATCGAAGACTGGCAAGCAAACCTAATTAAAGCTGTAAAAAAGGCTCGTTCAAAGTATCCAACCCTTGCTTTATTGACTAAAAATCAAGGGGAAGCTAAAAAGCTTTACCAGCTTCTCTACGGTCAAGTTGGTCAACTAACGATGCTTTCTGATCAAGATAGTTCCCTGCCAACCGGAGTGATCATTCTCCCAACCTACCTGGCTAAAGGGCTCGAATTTGACGCTGTTATCATCCCAGATGTAAGTGAGCAAGTTCTGACACCAAATGATACTGGACTCCTATATACGATGGCTTCCCGTGCAATGCACCAATTAACAATTCTTAGTCAAGGACCATTAAGCCCTGTTATTACTCCGGCTGCTCGGAAGTTAGTTCAAGTAAAAATGACTAATTTAAGTCGGAATTGATTTAAATCAATTCCGAACTTTCAGTTGTATGCTAGGTTAAGGAAAATTTAAAAAGGCTAGGTGGAAAGATGTCACAAACATTAACTGAAATTATCGAAGCAATTAAGGCTGATCCTGAAAACGCTAAATATACTGAACAAGGGATTGACCCCCTCTTTAACTGTGACCCGGAAGCAACCATTCTAATTATCGGTCAAGCGCCGGGACGAATTGCCCAAGCAAAGCGGGTCTTTTGGGATGATCCCTCTGGTGACCGGCTTCGGGATTGGATGGGAATTGATCGCGAACAATTCTACCACTCCGGCAAAATTGCCGTGGTCCCAATGGACTTCTACTTCCCAGGAAAAGGGAAATCTGGTGACTTACCACCCCGCAAAGATTTTGCTGCTAAATGGCACCAACCAATTCTTGACCTCATGCCAAAAATTCAATTAACTCTTCTAGTTGGCTCATACGCCACCAAGAAGTATTTACACTTAAAGTCATCTGCCAAATTAACAGACATCGTTAAAGATTACCAAGCCTATCAGCCAAAAATTTTTCCACTAGTTCACCCTTCACCCCGGAACCAAATTTGGATGAAGAAGCATCCGTGGTTTGCTGAAGAGGTCCTCCCCGACCTAAAGGCTGCTGTTCAAAAGGCAATGTAGGCATAGTAAAGATGAGACTAGCTGAGAACATTTCAGTTAGCCTCATCTTTTATTTATTCCAACAATCCGCTTGATTTATTAGACTTTAATGCATAATTAATCATTTGACTATGATATACTTATTAAACTGCATTAATTTGCAAAATTAACGTTAGAGGAAAAATACTATGCAAAACTACCGTAACGTCTCTAAGGGGATCTTTTGGGCTGGAATTGGAGCTGCTAGTTGGGGAGTTTCCGATACAGTTCTCCAAGTCCTCAGTCAAAACATTGATATTCCAACCTTATGGATGCTTTCTACCCGGACCTTTTTTTCGGGCCTGCTCCTTTTGATCTACAACCTTATTGTTTATCGCAAAGCGACTTTTAAAATTTTTAAATCACCTATAGGGTTGCTATCAGTCATTAGTTATGGGATTTTCGGATTAGGATTAAATCTGTATACCTTCTATCTTTCAACCCAAGAGGGCAATGCTTCAATGGCTACCATCCTACAATATCTTTCACCGCTATTTATTGTCATTGGTGCGGTGGCCTTCCAACATGTCCGACCAAAGGGAACTGACTTAATCTCCTTTTTCTTGGCCTTACTAGGAGTATTCTGCTGCATTACTGCGGGTGATTTTACCCATCTATCAATTTCCTTTTCTGCCTTTATGTGGGGATTAGCTTCTGGGGTCGCCGCCGCCTTTTGCATCATTCTACCTAAAAAAGCAAATGAAACGACGCCACCGCCAATTGTTCTTGGTTGGGGAACAATTTCTGCCGCTTTAATGTTTAACCTCATTCACCCAATTTGGGTTACCCCACCACAAGTTACTACCACTTTGGTGGCTTCAACCACTTGTATTGTTTTACTTGGAACAATTATTCCTTTCGGCTTATTACTTCATGCTAGTAACTTTGCCCCTTCCGATGTGGTTTCAATCATGGACGCTCTTGAACCAATCGTTACCATTATCCTAAGTGTCATTTTCTTACACCTTCACGTTAACTTAATTGAAACCGTTGGGGTAATCATCGTTTTAGTTGCTATTTTCGTTCTCCAACAAGGACGAAAAGCAAATGGTTAGGGAACCAAAAAAGGACCGCAGTTTGCGGTCCTTTTTTGTGTTTTCACGTGAAACAATCAATTGCCAAAGTAAACTTATTTTTCTATTCGGCTATTCCTAAATGGTGAGTCGCCTTTAGCGAGTGTTTCAAAATAAACGGTGCTAATAGCGTTGCTAAAACAATCACAGTAATGACATCTGAATAATATTCAGCGGACAACAAATGAGCTTCGTATCCGATCTGGGCAGTAATCAAAGACATTTCTCCCCGGGCGATCATCCCGCTCCCAATGATGTAGGAACTTGGCATTGAAAAACCCATTAGTTTTGCACCACCGCCGGCACCAAAAAGCTTGGTTAAGCAAGCTAAGACGGTCATGATAATGATAAAAATCCAGGATTCAAGCGAGGTCGTTAATTTCATTGATAGACCAACGTTGACAAAGAAAACTGGAATGAAGATAGCATAACCAATTGGCACAAAACTCCGGTTAATCGTTTCCTTTTTCTTAGTATTAGCAACCGCAATCCCAGCAAAGAAAGAACCAACTGCCCCGCTAAGACCAACTGCATCTGCTAAGGCGGCCATACCAAGGCAGATAACCATCGCCATCACCGAAGTTGAGGCGATAGTTAATAATTGACCTGACAAGTGAATCAAATAAGGAGCTAACCAGCGAATCAAGAGGTATGCCCCTCCGAAGAAGAGGATCTGTTTTACCAAAGTAAATAGCAGGCTACCATGGCCAACTTCACCACCACCCGTGGTCCCACTCATACTAATCAAAATACTCAAAGCCATCACAGCGCCAATGTCATCAGCAACTGCTGCCCCTAGAATCGTTGCCCCCTCTTTGGAGTTCAATTGGCGATATTCACGTAAAACAGCAACCGAGATGCTGACGGAAGTTGCCGCAAAAATCACCCCAATGAAGAGGGATTCAAACCATTGGAGACCAAAGAGATCTGCCGCAATCCCCATGACGACAATTGGTAATAAAATCCCCGCTAAGGCAACTACCACCGCTGGTTTTAGGTATTTCTTTAAAAGGGAAAGATCACTTTCCAGGCCAGCGATAAACATTAAAATGATGACCCCAATTTCTTGGAACTCATAAATCATTCCGCCGGGATGAATCCAATTTAAAATCGCTGGTCCCGCCACAACCCCGACTAATATTTGCCCAATCACATCTGGGATGCCAACCCGGGTACACGCATGTGAGACGATCTGGGTTACAAGTAAAATTCCAGCTAAGGTGGCAATAAAAGCCATCGAAATCCTCCCTCTCTATAATTTTCCCGTGGCTAAATTTTTGGCGAAAGTTAGACCACTTTACGACATTTTATTGATTTAGTTCTAATTATACCAATAAAAAAGGCTTCCTGTGAACCATTTGGAATCACTGGAAGCAAAGTTTTCAGAAAAGTTAATTATCACCACTAATTTGGTGCCAAAGAATCTGGAAGAAATTAGCTTGGCGCACTGGAGCACTGGTTTCAAGGGAAGCCTTTAATCCTTTAGTGTCAAGCGTTGCAACCCCATTCTCCTGAGCGTAGACAGTCCCGATTACTTGGTTAGCACCAACTGGAGCACGAAGTAATTCACCCCGTGCTAGCGATTTAGTTAGTTTAATCATCATCTTTGGCGCATCTTTGCTAACTGCCTGCTTTCCCCAAACTACCAGTTGCGGCGCTGTAACATTAACTTCAGTTGGCAGGCCCCCCGTAACTTTTACACTTTGAGTATCCTCAGTTAGGACTAACTTTTGAGGTTGCATTTTTTGATTAACTAACCACTTGTACATTGCTTGGGTCACCGTAAACCGATTATCAGATTGGCCATTTGTATGGAGGACAACGGTAATTAGCTTTCGACCTTGGTAAGTGGCAGCTGAAGCCAAACAGTATCCCGCTGCACCCGAAGTCCCCGTCTTCAAACCAGTGTATTTAACCCCAGCAACCTGGTATGTTGCATCCATCAATAATTTATTTGTTGTGGGTAAGGTTCCCGACTTTCCGGTTAAAGTAAACGTCGATTGGCTTGCAATTTGGGCAAGCTCAGGCTCATCGTTAACCAATACTGAGGCAATTCTAGCCACATCAGATGCCGTCATCATATTTTCGGCGTTCTGTTTAACCCCCTTGACTTGCAAGGATTTTGGTAGATCACCATTTTGTAACCCAACGGCATTCACAATTGTAGCATCCGTTACCCCCAATTGCTTGGCCTTCTTTTGTAATTTCTGATTAAAAGTAGCTGTGCTATCGCCGGTTGCCCCAGCTAAAGCCAAAGTCGCCTCATCAGCTGATTTGATAAGGGCAGCCGTTACGAGTTCCTTGACTGAATAAGACTGACCAACTGTCAAACCAGCATTGGAGAACTCAGGGTTATTGGCCACTTCCCCAACCGCAGGAGTAATTTTAATCTTCGTTTGCCAACTCAATTGATGGTGTTTAATTTCATCTTGGATTACTAATACCGTTAGTAGTTTACTTAGCGAAGCAATCGGTAACTTTTGATTGGCGTTTTGTTGCTGTAAAATTTGGCCGGTTTGCGCATCAACCATCAAAGTCGCTTTCGCATTGAACTTAGTCGTCTGAGTTGCTGCCATTCCGGGAGTAATCCTAGTCATAAAAACTATTATGATTGTCAGAATGATTCCCAACACCTGTTTAATTTTTCTCATGTCAAACTCCTTAAATTAGCTTCATAGTAATTCTACACTGAGCATTTGATTAATTCAGTGCTTTGAAGAATATTAAAAGAGTCTTAATAAGCAGCTCAGTGGATAAAAAAGACCCTACTCCCAAAGGAATAAGGTCGCTTGTCGATTGCTTTCAAAGAAGCACCGAATAGTGTCGTATCGATATTCACGGACTCGAAACCCAAACTTTGGCCTTCATGATTGCTACTCACATCATATGTTGCAGTTAATTTCCGCAACACGTTTTTCGGCAAAAAACGCTGATTCAGCAGTCATTTAGAACCCCTCAAGATTTTTACGTGCAACACGCCATGCTTGTCTGTTGCAAAATTGTTGCAGCGTTTAGCTACAACTTATTTTTCCTAAACCAAGCCTTGTCTTGTCAAACTTTCTCCACAGTTAACGATTCTTTTCTAACGATATTTAAGCCATCTAGCGGACTTGAACCGCCGACCTCATCCTTACCATGGATGTGCTCTACCTAGCTGAGCTAAGATGGCATCCCTAGTATACCAGAATTTGACATTTTCATCGCGAAACAAACGAAAAAGAGGCCAAGGAAACCCTAGCCTCTCCAATCTAATTCTCATCCAATCCGTGAACTTGCCTAATCGCTATCCGCTCTCTTTCGTGAAGTAATGAAAAATGCATAAATATCGACTGTGCTGATTCATGTTGCTAGAATTCACTTCTTTTCTTACTTAGACAAGTCCTTTACGTAATAAGTTTCACGTGAAACGGTTTCACCGCAAAATTTCATTTAAAGCATTAAACGTCTCACTAGCTAATTGAGTATCCATCTGCGGAACCATGGTTAAGTGCCCTTCTAACAAACGATGATATAAATCTTCAGCTTGTTGTTTATGGCGCCGGTCCTGTTCACCACAGAAAATATCCGTTCGACACTGTACATGCATTAACTGGTTTGTTAGATCGCGGTCCACTGTTGACTTAACCAATTGACTTGTTGCGGCCTTATCTAAGGCTGTCGTTTTAAAGCTCCCCTTGCTCTTAAAACGAATCCCATTTGATAACACCAATCGCTTTTTCGCCTGGTACATGGGAGTAATTAACATCAAGCGGTCTAACCGTCCAAACTGAGTAGTTGCAACATTTAAAGCTAGAAATGCCCCAAAGCCATGGCCAACGAGGATCACTGGTTGTGGTAACTTACGCACTAAGCTAATCGTTGCTTCCGTTACTTGATCAAAATCTCCGCTTTCGCCGTTTAGCTCCCTGTAATCGGCAATTCTGAGTTCTCGATGGCCGACATTTAAGTGATGCCACCCTTCAAGTGGACTTGCTAAATCTGGTAATACTAATACCGTCCCCATCGGTCTCACCTACAGATCAATTTCAAGCATAATCGGAGCATGGTCCCGGCGTTCCCCGGTATCCACCATTGTAGAAGTCTTAACTTGATCCTTGAGGCGATCACTAACTAACCAATAGTCGATCCGCCACCCTGAGTTATTTTGTTTAGATGTGACCGCTCGTTGAGCCCACCAAGAGTAGGCCCCTGTCTTCTCTGGATTTAAATAGCGGAAAGTATCAGTAAAACCTGCATCTAAAAGCTTCGTAAAGTGTTCCCGTTCCTCATCAGTAAAGCCTGCAGAATGGTGATTATTACTTGGATGGGCCAAGTCAATTTCTTCGTGAGCCACATTGAAGTCCCCACTGGCAATCACCGGCTTGGTTTGATCCAATTGGTGCAAGTATTCACGGTAACAATCATCCCATATTTGCCGTTCAGCTAGCCGTTTTAAGCCACTACCGGAGTTTGGCGTATACACTTCCGTCAAGTAGAAGGTTGGAAATTCCAAAGTAATAATCCGCCCTTCTTGGTCCATCGGTTCTGGAGCACCAATTTCTGGGTAAGTCACCTTTGGATCATAGGTTTGCTTAACCAAGTACATCGTTCCGGCATATCCCTTCCGGGCTGGTTCAACCGAAGAACGCCAGAAAACCTGGTATTCAGGGAAGAAGTCTTTCAAGGCCGTTTCGTGTTTCTTAGTTGGACCATTCTTCGAAAGCTTTGTTTCTTGAATGGCAATTGCATCCGGCTGTTCAACCGCCATTTTCTTTAAAATTGTCCGGGTTTCTTCAGCCCGAACAGAGGCCCCCGTTAAAGCAGCATTGATTGAATCAATATTCCAAGAAATAAATTTCATTTTCCGAACCCCTTTTTGATTTACTATTGTCTAGTATACAAGAAAAGCACAGGAAAACGTTAAAAATCTCCCCCTTTAAAAAGAAAAAGGCAACTTGATTTTAATAATGAACATCAAGTTACCCCTTTGCAATTTTAATAATTAGATTTTATGGTAAATCATTACCGGCCGCGAAATAGAGATCATACCATTCTTGCTTGGTTAATTCAACGTCGCTTCCCTTAGCACTATCAAGAATGTGTTGTGGATTAACCGTCCCTAACAAAACTTGCATATGAGCTGGGTGCCGAAGAATCCATGCCACTGCAATGGCGTTCTTAGATACCTCATACTTATCAGCTAACTTAGCTAACAATTGATTTAATTCGGCGTAGTGTTCATCATCATTGATGAAAGTCCCGTTAAACATTCCCCATTGGAACGGTGACCAAGTTTGAATCGTCATCTTGTGAAGCCGAGCATATTCAATAATTCCGCCATCATGGTTAACAGAACGATCATCCGCCATATTCGTGTGAATTCCAAAGTCAACCATACCAGTATGAGCCAAACTAAATTGAACTTGGTTGATCAACAACGGTTGGCGAACCCCACTTTGTAAAAATTCGATTTGCCGCGGGTTAAAGTTCGATACCCCAAAGTGGCGTACCTTCCCACTGGTTTCCAATTCATCAAAGGCAGCGGCTACATCATCCAGTTCCATTAATGGATCTGGCCGGTGAAGCAAGAAAACATCTAGGTAATCAATATCCATCCGCTTCAAAATCCCATCGACCGCTTCAATGATATGATCCTTTGAGAAATCATAGCGTTGACCAAAAGCAAAGTCCCCATGTGAACGCGCTGGATCAAGAACAATTCCACCCTTGGATTGAATGAAGAATTGATCCCGACTAATTCCGGCTTCCTTTATTGCGGCTCCAAAGTGTTCTTCAGAGAGACCGTTTCCATAAATATCAGCAGAATCAATATAGTTGATCCCCGCTTCTAAAGCAGCGTTTAAAGCGACAGCGGTTTGCTTGATATCAAGGGTTGCCATCCGCATCGTTCCTAATGCAACACTAGAAGTAGTCCAGTTCGTTCCACCAATCTTAACTTGTCTCATAATGCGCCTTCCTTTCACTTTAACTGTGTCTCTTACTATAAGTATGCAACGCAAAAAAAGCAACCGCTTTCCGGTTGCTTTAACTTAATTTTATTTACATAATATGTTGCCGTGAATAAGCAAAATAGAAGATTACTCCAAAAGCAAGCCAAGCTAAGTAAGTTAGCCAAGCATCCAAACTTATATTGAATAACAGCGTGATACAAATAATCACCGAAAGAATCGGAATAATATTTCCAAACGGCACCTTAAATGGATGCTCTAAGTTTGGGTGTTGTTTACGCAATAGGATAACAACTAATGAAATCAAGGCAAAGACCGTCAAGGAACCAACGTTAGCAATCAAAGCAAGGTTCCGCAAGTTAACAAAACCAGCTAGAATCGCAGCCATAATCCCATTGATCCAAAGAGCCCGGTTTGGGCTTTGGTGCTTAGCACTAACCTTGGCCCATGATGATGGTAAAAAGTTACTCCGGCTCATCGCCATTGTAACGTTCGCTCCCGCGTAGACAAAAGCATAAACCACGGCCATAATTCCAAGAATCGCCCCAGCTGAAACAATTTCTGCCGTAACGGTGTGCCCTTTAATCAAAAGAACGGTTGCCATTGCTTCGGAAACGTTCAAGTCCTTGTAGGTAACCACTCCGGTCATTACCAAACTAACAATCACGTAAAGCGTCGTAGATACAATCAAGGAAATGATAATTGCCCGGGGGAGGTTCTTTTGGACGTGTTTGGCATCTTCCGCTGAAGTGGCTAAAGCATCAAAACCTAGGAAAGTAAAGAAGACCGCCGAGGCCCCAGACATTACTCCACTAGTACCATATGGTAAGAAGGGGTGCCAATGGGCTGCATTAACATCTCGAACACTAACAACGATGAAAAGTAAGATAATCGCTACTTTCACGACCACCAAGACATTGTTTAAAAACTTACTCTCGCTAGTCCCTCGTGTCAAAATAAAGGTAATCAGCAGGGTCATTAGCAGGGCTGGTAAGTTAACCAGGCCCCCACTGGCTGGATTGTTTAAGAAGGCATGGGGAAGATGAATACCAATTTCTTCAAGGAAGGATTGGAAATACCCGGTCCACCCGTTTGCTACCGTAGCCGTCGTGGTGATATAAACTCCAATTAAGGTCCAGCCAGCCAAGAAGCCCATAAATTGACCCATGGTAACCCAAGCGTAAATATAAGCACTCCCCGAATTTGGAATGGTTGTTGATAACTCAGCATAGCACATTCCGATTAAGCCACTCGCCAAAGCAGCAATTAAGAAGGAAAAGACCACCCCAGGACCAGCATCAGTCGCCGCGACTACCCCGGTTAAAACCAGGATTCCAGTCCCAATCATTGCCCCAATTCCTAAAACGGATAAATCAAAAAGGCTTAACGTTCGCTCCTCCTCCGGTTTAGCACTAATGCTCCGCAGAAGTTGACTAATATCAACTTTATTATTCATAAATTTCTCTCTTTCTAGCCATTTCCCGGTAACGGTAATT
The DNA here is from genome assembly GCA_019118465.1 of Candidatus Limosilactobacillus faecipullorum. GTDB lineage: Bacteria > Bacillota > Bacilli > Lactobacillales > Lactobacillaceae > Limosilactobacillus > Limosilactobacillus faecipullorum. The sequence continues at coordinate 70,252 of DWYX01000056.1, forward strand.
TTAGCTTTCTAGCTAATTTTCTTCTTGTGTTATCGGAAATTAAATTGTGAATTTACAACCCCGATCAGATCTGGGGGTTATTATTTTTAATGTAATTAAGCGTAGCATGTGAAAACCTGAAGCGCAAATCTCTTGGTTTAAGCACAAAAAGCGACCAAAGTAACAAAAATAAAGCAGAATAGCAAATTAGCCTCGTTAGATTCACTATCCCACTTTATTTATGTTTAATAATTGAACTTTTGCTTAATTTTGTTAAGGCGGTCGTTTCACATGAAACTTACTCTCGCCACCATGAATCTTACTCTTGACGTAATAATAGATCGACGACTTCCCGCCGTGGAATCTTACCAAAGTATGCACTAAGATCTAGATCTACCAAAGCTTCCTCAACACTTTCCCGATCATAACGGACCCCGATTAAGCGTTCTTCAAATTCTTGAACGTTAACTTGGCCAAAGAAATCACCGAAAGTCTTTAAATAGGTAATCTTTCCGCCTTCAATTTGCAGCCGGAAATCAATCGTCCCCTGGGTGAAATGTTGCCGATGTTGAATTGCGGCAACTGGCGATTTGCCATACACCCAGTCCCAGTTTGAGAATAAGCGTTGATTTAAGTCATCAACAGCTTGCTTCGTGGCGTCATCGAGTTCGTATTCCGTGGCTTGAGCTAAATCATTGACCCCTAAAATCTTCTTTGCCAAGGTATCCCGAAATTCTTCAATCGTTAGGTTTTGGTATTCAGAAGCGAAGTGCGGTTTCAAATTGGTGACCCGAGAATGGACTGACTTAATCCCCTTTGCTGCGATTTTATCCTTTGGAACCGTCAAGGCATGACTAATCACATCTAAATCAACATCATACATTAACGTCCCGTGAGAGAACATCCGCCCGTGCTCAAGCCGCATCGCATTTCCAGAGAACTTTTGACCCTCAATTTGCAAGTCATTCCGACCAACTAACTCAGCTTTTGTTGCTCCCATTTCATGTAAGGCATCTAAGACTGGCGTCGTAAACTTAGCAAAGTTTCCGTTGGAATTTCCATCATCCTTAGTAATAAAGGAGAAGCTGACATTCCCAAGATCATCAAAGACGGCGCCACCACCGGAAGTCCGCCGCGTCACGATAATATCATGTTGTTTTACGTAATCGAGATTAACTTCATCGTAAGCATTTTGATTCCGGCCCAAAATAATGCATGGCGAATTAATGTAGAAATAAAGGATTGGTTCACTCAGATCAGCGTGTTCCATCAAAATTGTTTCTAAAGCTAAATTATAGCGAATATCACGACTATCAGTTACTAAGTACTTCACGATTAGACCTCCTCAAATTCATCAACCAACTTTATCGTTACGTTTAGACTAGCCCCTAATAATTTAGCCATTGGGCAACGCTTTTCTGATTTTTCAAGAATTGCTTGTACCGTTGCACGATCTACCTGTGGAATTTTTACATAGGCAGTTAGCCAAAATTGGTATCCCAGCGTATCTGGTCCCATTTCACTTTTTACCCGTACCACGCTTTGGTGATCAAAGCCCCGCCGCTTCTCTTCCGCTTCAATTGTCGCATTGAGGCAAGTCGCAAAGGCTAAGCCAACTAATTGTTCAGGATTGGTTCCGGCAACCGCCTTTAAAGGACTACTAACTTGGACCTGTAATTCACCATCTAAGCTTCCCGTTGGTCCTTGAATTCCAGTCGCATTTTCAACCCAAGTGGTGTACTTAACTTCTTTTTCCATCTCCACGGTCTCACTTTCTGACTTTTTGTTAGCGTTATCATCATTATAGACTTCTTAATTAATCCGTACAGCCTTTTTTGAAACATTTTTCCTTATTTTGTCCAAAAAGTAAGTTAGTTGACAAATGAACTAACCTTTTTACCATTGTTTTTATTCTTTTGATCAGCTTCGATAAAACTCAATCGATAACCATTAAGAGCTTTTTTGCACAAAGTTTCCAGAAATGGTCTAGTAATAAAAGCGGCTTTAAAATAGTCACAAGTTGACCCTTATCTTGTGAAAGGTTTCTCAATAACAATATTTATTGGATCACAAACCACTTGATCTAGTTGTGAAAAGATGTATAATAATAACCGTTAGCGAATGTTAAATGTTTCACATTTAAGGAGGGACTTATTTATGTCTGACGAAAAACGTGTTGCTGTTGTTACCGGTGGTGAACGTGGTATTGGTCGTGGAATTACTAACCGCTTGCTCAAGGATGGTTACTATGTCGTAATTGCTAACCGAAACGAAGAAACCGGAAAGCAAGCCGTTACTGAATTAGAAGCTGCTGGTTACCAAGGCAAAGTGGTTTCTGTTGCCGGTGACGTTAGCGAAAAGGCAAGCCACGAAAAGTTTGTTCAAGCTGCCGTTGATAACTTTGGTCGCTTAGATACCTACGTTAACAACGCTGGGATCGCCCAAATCAAGCTCCTCCAAGACGAAACCAAGGAAGACATGGACGAAATCTTCCAAACCAACGTTTACTCCATCCTTTTCGGGATTCAAGCTGCCACGGCCCAATTCCGCAAGCAAGCTGATGGTGACAAGATTCGGAAGATCATTAACGCTTCATCCATCGCTGGTCACGTTGCCTTTGACATGCTCGGGGCTTATTCTGCAACTAAGTTTGCCATCCGAGGCTTAACCCAAGCTGCTGCTAAGGAACTTGGCCGGGATAAAATCACGGTTAACGCTTACTGCCCAGGAATTGTTGGCACTGACATGTGGGATTACATCGATGAAAAGATGGTTGACGCTTGGGGTGGTGAAAAAGGCCAGTATCTCAAGAAGTATTCCGGCTTAATCACGATGGGCAAGGTTGAAACTGCCGACGACGTTGCTGGTTACGTTTCTTACTTAGCTTCTAAGGATTCTGACTACATGACTGGTCAAGCTGTCCAAATCGATGGAGGGATCCAATTTATCTAAGCGGTAGCGAGAAAACCTCCTCTTAGGTCGTGTTTTTCGACCTAAGTTTCCATATAATATCCGAAGTCAAAAAAGGTCGGGAAGAAACTATCTTCCCGACCTTTTTTACATACCAATTTTTCTAGTAGGTTCCCCTACTGCTTTTCATCAATCTTAATTGAATGACTAACTGGTCGCCCCTTTAACTGGGTAGCTGCGACGAAGGTAATGATAATCAAAACAATCGTAAAGTAGAAACCAACGTGAGCTCCAGCAGTAAAACGAGCCGCTGCTGAACCAGTCGCCTCGTGGCGTCCAATTTCCAAGCAAGAAGTTGCCAAGGCCGTTGCTAGGGCCCCGATAACTTGTTGGATGGTGTTTAAGATGGTTGAACCATCTCCTGCTTCCCGACCGCTCAAAGCGTTCAAAGCTGAAGTTTGCGAAGGTGACATTGCTAGTGGTGCCCCGATCATTAAGATAACGTGAGCGGCGATAATGTAAGCCATCGTAGCGTGATCAGAAGCCAAGGCTAACATCAAAGCCCCGACGAAGGCAACTACTAACCCAATCATAGCTGGCTTCTTTGCTCCGACATTATCGTACATCCGCCCCGCAACGGCTGAGGTAATCGCGTTAACAACCCCACCAGGTAACATAATAACCCCAGTTAAGGCCACCGCAATTCCAACCCCATTTTGAATGTATTGAGGCATCAAGTACATCGCTGAAAGAATAATCCCAAAGTCTAACATAACCACTAAGGTTCCGACCGTAAAGTCCTTGTTCTTAAGCACCCTTAAGTTCAAAATTGGGTTTTCAAGTTTTAATTGCCGGTGAGTATATAAGCCAAGATCCACAATTCCGATTAACAAACTAACAATTACTTGCCAGCTTCCCCAACCATAACGACTTGCTAAACTAGCCCCAGCAACAATCCCGGAAAAACCGATAATCGATTCTAAAATCGAAAGGACATCGACTTTTGGCCGCGTTAAGCAACCAACATTTTCCAGTTCAAAAATCGCAAAAATCAGCGCTAACACTAAGAAAGGAATAAAGAACCAGAAAATCCACCGCCAGGAAGCCATCCCTAAGATCACCCCAGTTAAAGTTGGCCCAATGGCAGGGGCAAACATGATGACCAAGGCCATCATCCCATTAACGGCCCCTAACTTTTCTGGTGGAAAAATTTGCATCGCCACCGCAAACATCAACGGCAAAATCAACCCGGTCCCAATCCCCTGGATCATCCGACCGGTTAATAATACCCCAAAACTTGGTGCTAAAGCCGAAATTGCACTCCCCAAAATGAAGATTAGCAGGGCAAAAATAACAATCTTCCGCGTTGAGAACCACTTGGTAATAATTGATGACAAAGGCATGATAATCCCAATCACAAGCATGTATCCCGTAACTAACCATTGCAGGGTCGCTGGTGAAAGCCCAAAGGCTAAACTTAATTTTGGTAAAGCAATATTCAAGGACGTTTCGGAGAACATCCCAACAAAGGCTCCTAGTAACATAGAAACCATCGCTAACTTCGGGTGATTAACCCGTTGAATATGATGGCTTACCGGTTGAGTTTGTGCATTATCCATATATATTTTTCACTCCTTCTCTCTGTTCACAATTGATTACCTTACCAAAATTTTTTAGTTGATGTAAGTAAAAATTTAATTATACCGAATAACAAGTTTGCGAAAGCGGAATCAAAATAACAGTGAAGGAGAAATAAAAAAGATAGTGAGCAGGATCCCACCTGTTCACTAGCTTTTACTTTTTAGGAAGTAGCACACATCGGCATTTCTATCCAATCCAACCAAATACCTTTGCAACTAGCTTTTGCAACTTGCTTTGGTGATGACTATCACTTTCCCAACCACTCTTTGTCGTTGGGTTTTTGGCACTAACTGAATGCAATTTTACTTTTTTAGTGTTAACGACTTGGGCCTTGGCAACCGTCATCTTAATGACATTCCCGTTATTATCGTAAGCAACATTGTTTTTGACTTTCCAGCCATCGACAATCTTCCCAGTATTGTCAACTACCCGATTATCAACAATCCGGTAACCATTTGCAATCGCTTCAGCTTGTGATTGTTCAGCTTGAACTCTTGCTGGATGGGTGATAATTGTCTTTGGTGTCGTTGACGGTGTTGCTACTGGCTTTGACGTTGAATTGTCAGTTGACTGATTATTGGTTGAAGCTATCTGACCAGCTTCTAGCGCTGCTAATTCCGTTTCTAATTGGTTTAAAGTAGCTTGATCAGCTTCCAAGGTTTCCTTGGCGGTTACTAAGGTTACTTTTAAAGTCTTTGCCTCATCCGAATTAGCATCCAAATTAGCCAATTGCGTCTTAATTTGGTCCACCTGGTCATTGTCTGATTGAACTTTTAGCGCCGCCGCCCGGACCGCCGCTTGTTTCGTTGCTAGTTGACTCGCTGAAACCGAATTCGTTGTTGTGCTTTTTGTTGGTGCCGTACTAGTAGTTACCGCCGTCCCCGTATCGGCATGGACCCCACTATTAGTGGAAATCACCCCAGTTGCTGCAAAGGTACCTGCTACAACAGTGACAACTAACCGTTTAATGCTTCCTTTCATTTCGTTCATCCCCACAAAATTTCATAGTATCCTTTTAACATCCTTGTCATTATACACTTTTTAGATGACAATTGGTTTACGTGAACTACTCGGCCATAAATGACCGAGCTTCTGGATCGAAAGGCAACGGTGTGCCTCTTGATCTGAAAATCGTTTAGGCAATGGAGAATCAAGTTACGCTTGATTCTCGAACAGTTAAAACCGTTTCCG
>DWYX01000057.1 GCA_019118465.1 Candidatus Limosilactobacillus faecipullorum
TTCTTGTGGAGCTAAACAAGGACGGATTTATCTGGATGAAGCAACAAGTAGACCACTTGGTCAATTGGTAAAAAATTTAAGACTCTAAAAGTGCATATATACGGGTTGCCCCCAAAACCTTGACAGATACCCTTTTTATCCAAACTTGATTTCGGGTGAAGCCTTTTGTATAATGTTAGCGTATTTGGGACATGACCTAAGTTGGACCAAATTTCAGCGAGCCACGGGAAGATGAAAAGTGGTAATTTGGGATTTAGGTTGCTACCCAGTTTGAAAATAAAAATAATTTGCTTAAAGTGGCTACGAAATCCATCGTTGCAAGCAGAGTGGTACCGCGTCTTGGCGTCTCTGTTCCGACGGTGGATTTTGTTTTTTATAAGAAAGGATGAGAATGGTGAAAGAATTAAAGAAGCTTAATAGTGCCCAAGTTCGGCGGATGTACTTGGACTTCTTTATTCAACACGGTCACACGGAAATGCCAAGTCGTTCCCTTGTGCCAGTTGATGACCCAACTTTACTCTGGATTAACTCTGGGGTGGCAACAATGAAGAAGTACTTTGACGGACAAGTTGTTCCAAAGAATCCGCGGATGACTTCTTCCCAAAAGAGTATTCGGACCAATGATATTGAAAACGTGGGGAAGACAGCCCGGCACCACACGATGTTTGAAATGTTGGGGAACTTCTCCGTTGGGGATTACTTCAAGGACGAAGTAATCCCTTGGGCCTGGGAACTTTTGACCAGTGATGAATGGTTTGGCTTTGATCCCGAACGGCTCTACATTACTTACTATCCAAAGGATGAAGCGGCTAAGAAGAATTGGCTGAAGGCTGGGGTTAAGGAAGACCACTTGATTGCCGATCAAGACAATTTTTGGGATATTGGTCAAGGTCCTTCGGGTCCAGATACGGAAATTTTTTACGATCGGGGACAAGAATTTAATAACTTACCAGAAGATGATCCCGAAAGTTACCCAGGTGGTGAAAATGAACGGTACCTTGAAATCTGGAACATCGTCTTTTCCCAATTCAACCATACCCCAGAAGATACTTATGAACCATTGCCACATAAGAACATTGATACGGGGATGGGGCTTGAACGGGTCGTTTCCATTTTTGAAAACGCCCCAACCAACTTTGAAACCGATCTCTTTATGCCATTAATCAAGCAAGTTGAAAGCTTCAGTGATGGTAAGAAGTATAGTGAAAACAAGACTGACGATATCCAATTTAAGATTATCGCTGACCACATCCGGTCAATTACCTTTGCCATCAATGATGGTGCTTTGCCATCCAACATGGGCCGGGGTTACGTCATTCGGCGACTTTTACGGCGGTCGGTTGTTGCTGGTAAGAAGCTTGGAATTGACGAACCGTTCTTGGCTAAGATGGTGCCAACGGTTGGTGAAATCATGAAGGACTACTACCCAGATGTTTTGGAAAACGCTGATTACGTGGCCAAGGTTATCAAGTCTGAAGAAGACCGGTTCAGCGCAACTTTGAACGGTGGTTTGAGCCTCTTGAACCAAGTGATCGCAGAAGCGAAGACCTCTGGCACCAAGCAAATTGATGGGGAAACAGCCTTCAAGCTTTACGATACTTATGGCTTCCCAGTTGAATTGACCGAAGAATACGCCGCTGACGAAGGCTTAACGGTTGATGATAAGGGCTTTGCGGCTGCCATGACGGAACAACAAAACCGGGCCCGGAATGCCCGTGACATGGATAACGGGATGGGTGTTCAAACGGACCTCTGGACCGATTTCAAAGATGAAAGCAAGTACGTTGGTTACACCGACCTTGAAGTTGAAAACGCCAAGGTAATCGGTTTGGCTAGTGATGGTCAACACGTTGAAAGTGCTGAGCCTAGTGCTGAAGATGTCGAAGTAATCTTTGACCAAACGCCATTCTACGCCGAAATGGGTGGACAAGTGGCCGATACTGGTGACATCATCGATAACTACGGCAAAGTTGTTGGTCGGGTGGTTGATGTTCAACACGCGCCAAACCAACAAAACTTACACCGGGTTCAACTAAATGAACCATTGAAGTTAGGTGCTCGTTACAAGTTAGTTGTTGACCGGGCGCGCCACTTGAAGATTGAAAAGAACCACACGGCAACCCACTTGCTTGACCAAGCTTTGCGGAACGTCCTTGGTGGTCATACTCAACAAGCGGGTTCCTTAGTGGAAGCCCACTACCTCCGGTTTGACTTTAACCACTTCGGCCAAGTAACGGCGGAAGACTTAAAGAAGGTTGAAGACATGGTTAACGAACAAATCTGGAAGGAAATTCCAGTGACGACCGTTGAAACCGATATTGATTCTGCTAAGAAGATGGGGGCGATTGCCCTCTTCTCTGACAAGTACGGTGACACTGTTCGGGTTGTTAAGATCGGTGACTTCAACACTGAATTCTGTGGTGGGGATCACGTTAAGAACACTAACGAACTTGGCCTCTTCAAGATTGTTTCTGAAGGTGGGGTTGGTGCTGGTGTTCGGCGGATCGAAGCCGTTACCGCAAGCGACGCCTTCAAGTTTATGCAAGAACGGCTTGACTTGCTTGACCAAGCTGCTAGTGAAGTTAAGGCCGTTCGGGTTAAGGATGTGCCGCACCGTTTAACTGAAATCCAAGCTGATTTGAAGGAAACTAAGAAGGCTAACGAAGCCTTACAAGCTAAGGTAGCTGCTCAACAAGCCGGTGCTGTCTTTGACAAGGTCGAAGCCACGGCTAAGGGTTCCTTGATTGCGGCAGTTGTTAAGGTTGCTGGAATGGGTCAATTACGGCAAATGGCTGACGAATGGCGGCAAAAGAACTTGTCTGATGTCTTGGTTCTTGGGACGGCAGTTGATGACAAGGCTAATTTGTTAGTTGCCGTCAGTGATGCTAAGAGCAAGGAATTAAAGGCTGGTGACTTGATTAAGGCTATTGCCCCAGCAATCAACGGTGGCGGTGGTGGTCGTCCAACCCTTGCCCAAGCTGGTGGAAAGAATCCTGCCGGTCTTCAAACAGCAATCGACCAAGCGAAGGAATGGATGAAGTAGGAAAAGGCTCCATCGGAATCGTATGATGATAAGAGAAAAGAATCGCGAACGCTGGCGCTAGCCAGGTTTGAGATTCTAGAGTACAGATCCCGAAGTGGAGCTGGATTACGTGGATACAAGGTTGATCTGCTAGCTAATCCATAACTCCTTGTATTGAACCTATGATATAGAAAAGGTCGGGAGCAAACCTTCTCGACTACCTGGCAAGGCCAAGGAGGATCGTGCCGACTGGAGGGAAGGCAATATTCACTTAGCTACTGCCTCAACCATAGTTTCTGTATGATGTTCGGAGGTACGAGAGCGGCTGGAAAGAAACACAATTTTCTTTCCAGCCGCTTTTTTAATCAAAATAATAGAAAATCACCATAACAAGGACTAAATCCGGCATAATATGCGCTTGGCGAAACGTTGGCGGCACTTTACCAAAGGCTTCTATAGCTCAGTGGAGAGTGATGCCAATGAAAAAGGTTAGAAAATTATTGTGGCATGGACCTCCCACATTTTGGAAAGGAACAACCAATCATGTATCGGTACGATGCGTACCATCTCATCACTGACCAAGCTAGTGACGATGCTTGGAAAGCTAACTAATCACAAGTACGATTCGTTGCTTGGGTTTGTACTCACGTTGCAGTATCACGGGTCTTTGTTTTATTACCAAGTACGGCCCGCGTCGATAGAATTAGAGCAACAAAAACCGTCCGGAGTTTGGAGTCTCCGGACGGTTGCTAAAACAGATGTTTAAGCGCCGTCAATTTCTCGACGCAGCTACGGAGTTCCAGCTCTGTAGCCTTTTTCTATTTCTAGTTATATTGGATTGTCAGTATTTTGCAATGACAACACAAAAAGTTTATTTAAGCCGAATTGAAGGCTGAAAATTGTACTTTTAGGGTGGATAATGTAAAATAGATAATTGATAAACTTGTGGAGGTGACCAAAATGGCTAGCGATGAAACAATGTTTTTTGATTTTGGTCAAAAGCATCAAAAAGACGTTAAGGAAACGTTGAAAACGGTATACGAAGCCTTAGAAGAAAAGGGCTATAATCCAATTAACCAAATCGTGGGGTATCTATTATCTGGGGATCCAGCTTACATTCCGCGGCTTAACAATGCTCGGAACTTAATCCGCCAACACGAACGTGATGAAATTATCGAAGAGCTGGTTAAGGATTACTTGAAGCGAAATGGTGAACACTAATGCGGTTAATGGGTTTAGATGTCGGTTCAAAAACCGTGGGGATTGCCGAAAGTGACCCCTTAGGTTGGACGGCGCAAGGGATCGAAATCATTCCAATTGATGAAGACGAGGAAGTTTTTGGCCTTGATCGGGTAGCGGAACTAATGAAGGGCCGGCAGATTGCTGGCTTCGTGGTTGGCTTACCCAAAAATATGAATAATACGGAAGGTCCCCGGGTCGAAGCAGCCCGCCGTTATGGAGCAATGCTAGAAGAAAGGTTTGGGTTACCCGTTGACTACCAAGACGAACGGTTAACAACGGTCCAAGCTCACCGGATGTTGGTGGAAGAGGCCGACATTTCGCGACGGAAGCAAAAGAAAGTCATTGATGAATTAGCGGCGAGCTTGATTTTACAAAATTACCTTGACCGAAAGGGAAAATTAACCGCCAGATTGTGAGGAAGAAAAATGGCAGAAGAGATTAAACCAATTCAAGACGACGGCGAAGTGTTTACGCTCGTTGACGAAAAAGGCAATGAAGAACTTTATAAGGAAGCAATGCGCTTTCAAAACCCGGAAACCGGTAAGTGGTACATTTGTCTTTACCCACTAGACCAAGAAAACGACGACGAAGTTGATATTCAAGCCTTCGCTTTCAATGAACCGGCAGATGATAGCGAAGAACTTCAACTGCTCCCGATTGAAAGTGATGAAGAATGGGACATGGTCCAAGAAGTAATGAACACCTTTATTGATGATGAAGGGAACTTGAACTTGTAATTTTAGATACTAAAAAGGCTGCCAATGTGAGGTTGGGTAAAACCTCTTGATTGGTAGCCTAAATTTTTAGTTTTAATTTATTTAAGAGCTCGCTTAACTTTTTTCGTGTTAGCAAAGTGAAGTTTGGCGAAATGATCAAGATCCTTGCCGGCTTTAACCAGTTTAATCGCTACTTGGTCAACCGTGCTACCAGCTCCGATGGGGAGGGTCATCCCGGCTTCATCAGAAAGGCGGTTCATGGTTGCAAGCGAGTAGGCCCGGGCAATAATTGAAGCAGCTGCGACAGCAACGTGATAACTTTCACCTTTTTCTTTGAAGTACACTTGATCTTTTAAGATCCGGTCCTGTCCCTTTAAATAGTTAAAGTAGGTCTTAGCCTGGACAAACTGATCGATGAGGATTGAATCGGGTTTAGTGGGGGCAATTTTATCCAAGACTTTTAACAAAACAAAATTATGGCAGAGAGCCTTTAATTGAGCCTGATTGTATTGGTTAATTAAGCGGTTATAGTCATGCGGAGCAAGGTCTAAGACGTGGTAGGGACAACGTTGTTCGATGGCCTTTGCCAGTTCTAGAATCTTGGGGTCAGTTAGTTTTTTTGAATCTTTCACCCCAAGTTTGATGAGTTCATCAACTTGATCTGCTGGTACAAAAACGGCAGCGGTCGTTAAGGGACCAAAATAAGCACCAGTTCCGACTTCATCCGAGCCTAAAACGGCCAAGTGAGCAAAGTTAGCAGGAAGGTCGGATGCTACTTTCTTTGGTGAATGTGGCGTTGAATTGGTGCCCCAACGGCCGGCTTCTTTTTCTGCTAGCGGTCCTTGAAAGAGAACTTTGCCGGATTTGTATCCCGTGATCGTAACACCGGTAATCTTACTGGCGAAAACCGCCCCATTCGGGAGCTTGCGGTTAGCCGGGTAGGTTGCGGCTATTTCATCTAATTGGCTAGGAGTAACTTTGATAACAGCTTGCATTTCAATTTCCTTTCACATTGAGAGTGTATAATTAATCTTACCAAATTTTCAAAGAGGATCGCTTATGATTTTAACAACCGCCATCTTAGTGCTCCTGTTGGGCTGTTTTATTAATGGCAAGGAACGGGGCTTAGTTCAAATCTTACTTTCAACCATCACCTATTTCTGTGGGTGGTTTTTAGCGCACTTTGCGGCGGAACCTTTAGGAAATGCCCTGGCTAGCATGCTCCCAGCAATTGGTGACCATGGGAGTGCCGCTAGTTCTACTAGTCTAGTCACGACTAGTACCAATACTTTCTTTTACCATGGTATAGCCTTCATGGTGATTTTTTGGGGGACTAGTTTTTTAGGCCGATGGTTGATGCGGACACTGCGGTTTATTAAGAAGGTTCCGGTGGTTGGCACCGTTAATCGTTATGGGGGCGCAGCTTTGAGCTTCTTAGTTGGTTACGTAATTATTTTTATGTTACTAGTAGTCTTTCAATACTTACCAGGAACCTGGTGGCAAAACCAATTGGCTGAATCAGGGCTTGCTCAGCTAATGATCCAAAAAACGCCTGGCCTAGCCCGGGCAGCTTTAAGTTGGCTGTAGAACGATAGGGGGAGAAATTTGATGAATGATAAAATTCTAGCCACACTTGAATTTGATAAAATTAAGGGTCAATTAATTCCGTACCTCGCTTCCGCGGCGGGCCAACGGGAAGTTCAGGCCCTAGTCCCAGCAACCGATTTAACAACCATCAACCATTGGTTAGCTGAAACTGAAGACGGGGCTGATATTCTGCGGCTTGAAGGGGGGATTCCCCTCCCCAGTTTGGCCGACGTTACCTCGCAATTAAAGCGGCTGAAGGTGCAAGCTAGTTTAAATGGGACGGAATTGGCTCAGATTGGTCAAGTTTTACGGGCTAGTATGGCTGTCCAAAACTTCTTTGACCAATTGGCTGAAAAGAAGGTCCGCCTCCGGACAATTACTAATTCAGTTGGTCGTTTGGTGACGATTCCCAACATTACTAAGCGCCTCTTAGTGGCAATTGATCCGGACGGCCGGGTAACTGATGAGGCTTCTTCCAAGCTCCATGGCTTACGCCAATTAATCACTCAGACTGAAGGTGAAATCCGCCAATCCCTGGAACGCTATACCCGAGGAAAGGCGGCCAAACACCTGTCAGAACCAATCATCACCATCCGGGACGACCGGTACGTAATTCCGGTAATTGCTAAATATCGGAATCAATTTGGCGGAATTGTCCATGATCAATCAGCTAGTGGTCAAACCTTGTATATTGAACCAGCAAGTACCATGGAATTAAATAATCGTCTCCGGACGGCTCAAATCGAAGAACGACAAGAAGTCCGGCGAGTTTTAGCCGAACTTTCCAAGTTAATTGCCCCTTACCGGCAAGAAATTGGTGAGAACGAAAAGATCTTGGGGCACTTAGACTTTATCAATGCCAAGGCTAAATTAGCCGCAGCAACCAAGGCTAGCTTACCGCTGGTAAATGACCACGGGGAAGTTTACTTACGGCAAGCGCGCCACCCGTTGATTGATCTAAAGCAGGTGGTTGCCAATGACATTATTTTAGGCAAAGACTACCAAGCCATTGTGATCACAGGTCCCAACACTGGTGGGAAGACGATTACTTTAAAGACTTTAGGGACGATTCAACTAATGGCGCAAGCCGGACTTTTCATCACGGCCAACGAAAATTCAAAAGTGACCGTTTTTGATAATATTTTTGCGGATATTGGGGATGAACAATCGCTTGAACAAAACCTCTCAACCTTCTCGGGTCACATGGAAAACGTCAAGCAGATTTTAGAAGCCATGACGGCAAAATCCTTAGTCTTGTTAGATGAACTTGGTGCCGGAACGGATCCAAAAGAAGGGGCCGCTTTGGCAATAGCTATTTTGGATCAGATTGGAACGGTTGGGGCGGAAGTTGTTATTACGACCCACTATCCAGAATTAAAGGTTTACGGTTATGATCGGGAGCAAACGATCAATGCCTCCATGGAATTTGATCAAGAAACCCTTAAGCCAACCTACCGGTTACTCCTTGGGATCCCTGGGCAATCAAACGGGATTGCGATTGCTAAGCGCTTGGGCCTTGATCAAGCCGTAACTCAAATGGCTGAATCACTGGTTGAGGATGATAGTCAAGAACTTAACGCCATGATTGGGGACTTGGTTGAACAACGTAAGGAAGTCCGTGAGAAGAATGAGGCTTTAACGAAGACCTTAGCGGATAGTGAAGCTAAGAATGCGGAATTAACTCAGAAACTGGATCGCTTCAATGAACAACGGGATAAGCTTTATGAAGATGCTCGCAAGAAGGCTAATCATGAAGTTTCACAGGCTAAGCGGAAGGCGGACCAAATTATCCATCATTTGCGGCAACTGGAAATGCAACAAGGGCGGTCAGTTAAAGAACACGAGTTAATTGATGCCCAAGGGGCTTTGAATGCCCTCCACCAAAACCCGCGGTTGAAGCACAATTCCGTGTTGCAACGGGCCAAAGCTAAGCATGATCTTCATGTTGGGGATGCAGTACTGGTTAAATCCTATGGCCAACAAGGGGAGTTAATGAGCAAACGTGGTCACCACAAATGGGAAGTTCAACTTGGTATCTTGAAGATGGAAATTGATGAAGCCGACTTGGAAAAGCTTTCCAAGAAACAACTGCAAAAGCAAACTGACAAAGCGCCGAAACGGATGCGAGTCCGGACCGTTCAAACCCGAAAGACGGGGGCACGGCTTGATCTTCGGGGCCATCGTTATGAACAAGCCCACAGTGAGCTGTCTGACTTTGTTGATCACGCTCTCTTAAACAATTTACCAAGCGTTACGATTATTCACGGGAAGGGGACCGGCGCTCTTCGGAAGATGACCCAAGAATACTTGCAAAGTAACCGGCGGGTGAAGTCCTTTTCTTATGCTTCACCAAGCAATGGTGGGGATGGGGCCACAATTGCTTACTTTGAGTAAGACTTACAAAAAGTAGGCAGATTATTTGAACTATCCCCTAAGTTTGCTAAAATGAGAACTATAGAATTAAAGACTTTTCGTTTAGTTAGAGGAGGAAATCGTATGGCTGTAGCAGTTACGACTGATCAAACTTTTGAACAAGATACCCAAAATGGGGTAACCTTAACTGACTTCTGGGCAACTTGGTGTGGTCCTTGTCGGATGCAATCACCAGTAGTCGAAGCATTATCCGAAGAAATGGGCGACCAAGTTACCTTCAACAAGCTTGACGTTGATGCTAATCCTGAAACTGCTCAAAAGTTCCGGATCATGAGTATTCCGACCTTACTGGTTAAGAAGGATGGAAAAGTTGTCGACCAAGTAGTTGGTTACCACAGTAAAGAACAATTGAAGCAAGTCTTGGAACAATATCTATAATCGATGCGAGTTACGGAAGTTCACGTTGAACGTTCGTAACTCTTTTTTACTAAATATACATCACAAATTTTGCCTTAAATGATCAAAATCAATTTTGAGCACAGTTTACATTATTTGACTTGTAATGTTGAAACGTTATTTTTCATAAAGTTACAAAAATCATTTATAATGGGAATAACTTAATTTTGTAAGTGCAATCGGTTGCTTGAAATTAAAAAAAGATTGTTTAGTGAGTCGCTTTCTTAAACTGACTTACTTAACTTCTTATAAAAAATGAACAAAGTGAGTTTTAGGAAGTGAAATTTGCTATAATCTTAGTTATTAAAGGATGGGAGAGTGTCAAATGGGAAGTTCAATAAATGACCAACTAGTATTGTACTGTCAACCCATCTGTCGGATTGATAAGGCTCTTGGCCACCAAGTTACCGATTATGAGATTCTGCTTCGTGATAAGCATACAGGTGGTTTCCCGGCCCAGTTTTTCCAAGCTTTAAAAACTCAAGTCTCAGTTCGGAAGGAACTTGAAGACTGGATGATTGGCCAGTTAACTAATTTGACCCAACGTTGCGATGCTAATTTTGCAATTAATATTGATCCTTGGCAATTAGCATATTCAGATACTTGGAACTACTTAAAACGGTTGCGGGCAATTTCTTCCCGATTAATAATCGAAGTTACGGAACGGGTAGCGGAATTAAATAATCAAATCGATCAATTTTCTGATTATATTGCTCGTTTACGAGAGCTTGGCTTTAAGATTTCCTTTGATGATGTTTCGAGTGGGCAATTTTCACTTCAAGTGGTAGCACAGAATATGGCTTACATTGATCGGGCCAAAATTTCCTTAATCGATTTTCGAAACTTGTCACCAGACCAAATTAAAAAATTATTAAATCTATGGGCTAAATTTGCCGAATCAGTTAAACTTGAATTTGTGGTTGAAGGGATCGAAACGGAAGCAATTGCGGCCGAGTTAGTAAAGCAAAACTATGTCCTTCAGCAAGGCTACTACTGGCAAAAGCCATTTCCGGTGAGTCAATTAGTAGTTGCATAAGAATAAAAGAGTTTAAGGTAATCTGCCTTGAACTTTTTTATTCTTTTATCCAACTTTAAGGCACTTGATTTAGATAAAGCAAAATAATTTTCACTCCAATCGGCACCGCGATTGTTTAACTGCTTGATTGTAAACGTATTGTGGCGTAAGCAAGTTTGATTACGCTCATTTTTATGACCATAGTTGTCATTAACCTGCTTAAAGTGGCAATAGCAGAGTGAACAATTGACGACGAAAAAACGCAACTTGTTAAGGAGACCGAGTTTGGGTTCCTTAACGAGTTGCGTTTTTAGTTTTGTTTAGCTTGTTTTTTCGCCTTTTTAGCGGCTAACTTAGCAGCTCGGGCTTCAGCTTTTTGTTGGCGTTTTTCGCTCCGGGTTAGCTTACGGGGCTTCTTTTCAGTTGGCTTAGGAGAAGTTTTTTCATTAACTTCGGAATTATTATCTAAAGCTGATGCTTGATCAGCTAATTTAATGAAGGTAACTAATTCGACTTCGCTTTCATCAGTTACGGCTTCACTTTCGGTAATAATGGTAACCCGGTCTTTTTTGAGCTCGGTTACTTTGGCTTCGGTTAAGCGGCTAAGTTGAAACTCAATTTCCTTAGCTAGGAAACCAGCTTCGAGGGTAAAAGAGGTATTTTCTTTTTTGATTCCCACTCGTTCTTCAACCACTGGGCCAGTGAGTTCCCAAATCCGGGTGTTATTTTTCTCGGTCACTAACTTTAAGTTGCCAAGACCAAGTTGCCGGGTCAAAGTGACTAACTCTGATACTGAGGCAATTGGAAATTGCCGGGCCAGATCTTTACCAATCCAGTAAAGAATCCCGTTAGTTTCGTTCCCTAAAATTAGGGGTAGCAAAACATCACGCATCGTTGCTGCATTGATTCCCCGAACACTATTTGATAGTTGATCATAAAGTTTTTGGGTCATTTAATTTACTTCCTTATTTGTCAATCGTGTCTTATTATACAAAAAAGCTGGTCGTAAACCTAGTGAATTTAACGAAAACTTGCAAAAGTGATTAGAAAAGATAATAATGTAGTTTCAAGCAAAAAACGATTAAAACGAAAGAGTGTGAAACAATGGATAAGCGACCAATTGGGGTAATGGATTCTGGTTTGGGCGGCCTGTCAGTTGCTCGAGTTCTACAAGAAGAGCTTCCACATGAATCCTTAGTTTTCGTGGGTGATCAAGGCCACTTTCCTTATGGAACGCAGACGCCAAGTGATATTCAACAGTTAGCACTTGCAATCGGCCGGTTTTTAGTCACTCAAGATGTTAAGATGATGGTGGTGGCATGTAATACGGCAACGGCAACGGCCTTACCAAACTTACAAGCGGCCTTACCAATTCCAGTGATTGGGATGATTATTCCCGGAGTCAAAGCGGCCCTGGCTCAAAAAAAGCATGCCCGGATTGGGGTAATTGCGACGACAGCAACCACTAGTGATGGGGCCTATGTTAAAGAGATTAAGCACCAGGCTCCGGCAACAACGGTGATTACCAAGGCTACGCAACCCTTAGTAAGTATCGTCGAACATCATTTAACTGGAACACCAAAAGCTCAAGTAGCGGTTGATGAACAGTTAGCTAGTTTTAAGGCTGAGAAAGTAGATACCTTAATTCTAGGTTGTACTCATTTTCCATTTTTAGCGCCAGAAATTCACCAGACCTTGGGAGCAGTTCCGTTGGTTGATCCGGCAGTCGAGGTTGTTGCGACTGTGAAGAAGCAGCTAACCCAACAAGACCAATTAAATCCAGCTGGGGGTGAAGTAACCTTATACACGACTGGTGAAATTGCTGACCTAAAGCAAGGGGCTGATCAATGGCTAGCCCCAGTACCAATGACCTACCATCAATTAAATTTAGGAGGGATTTAAATGGCAACGATTGTAATTGCAACTAAGAATCCGGGAAAAGCTCGGGAATTTAGTGAAATGTTGACCCCAAAAGGAATTGAAGTAAAAACTTTGGCTGATTTTCCGGCGTTTGCGATTGATGAAAATGGGACAACATTTGAAGAAAATGCCACGATTAAAGCCCAAACCGCTTGTCAACAATTAGGGCTCCCGGTACTGGCTGATGATTCGGGACTAGTAGTGGATGCGTTAAATGGAGCTCCAGGTGTCCATTCGGCCCGGTACGCTGGTGATCACGATGACGCGGCTAATAATGCTAAGCTTCTTCGTGAATTAGCGGATGTGGCGCCCGAAAAGCGGACGGCTCATTTCCACACAACGATTGTGGGGATGAAACCAGATGGAACTAAGTTAGTCGCAAATGGGGAAGTTAAAGGCCACATCTTAATGGAATTAACTGGAACCCATGGCTTTGGCTATGACCCATTATTTTACGTCGACGAACTTGGCACTTCGATGGGGAACTTGACCGCTGACCAAAAGAATGCAATTAGCCATCGAGGGCGGGCCCTCCGTCAGTTCATGGAAAACTTTAATAATTGGTGGGAAGATTAATGAAAGTCTTATTAGTTAGCGATAATCACGGGGATGCCCAAATCCTACAAACCATTCATGATCACTTTGAAGGAAAAGTGGATGCCTTTTTTCATTGCGGGGATTCAAATTTGCCAAGCAATGACCCAGTGATGGCTCCTTACCAAACGGTGATTGGCAATACTGATTGGGGATTTACTTATCCCTCGATTGTTCAAAAAGAATTTCCAGCTGGCAAAGTGGTAATTACCCACGGGCATAAGTATCAAGTCAATACTAGCTTGACACCATTATTGATGCTTGCCAGAGAAAAGCAAGCTTTGATCATGGGTTTCGGTCACACTCACCAATTAGGATGCGAAGTAGTTAAGGGAACCCTTTTCATCAATCCAGGAAGTATTAGCCAACCGCGGGGAGAATATACCCGTTTAGGGGGGACTTTCGCAACAGTCGAAGTTACCTCAAATACTTTTGAAGTCCAATACTACACCCGGGATTGCCACCCGGTTAATGAGTTGAAGTTTAGTTTAAAACTGACTCACTAGAATATGTAAAGAGGGTAGAAAGTAAGCTAAGTTGGTTAGCATACTCCAAGTCTGTTTCTTATAAATAAATTAAGCGGAGTAAAGTTCGTGGATCGAATTTACTCCGCTTTTTCTTTTTACAAGACTACTTAATAGTTCACACTGACTTACTTCTTAATTGTCATTTACCGTCGTTTGCTTAGTGCTAGTAGTTGGTGCCTTAGCATACAATTGTTGGACGGCGGTAATGTCAAGTTGTTGAATGCCGTAGTTGGAGCCAGCCGGTTGCATCACTGAAATTTGATTAGTATGGCTGAGCCCAATGGCGTGGCCGAGTTCGTGCTCAGCAGTGTTAACGATCCGTTCGTGAGTATAACCGTACTCCGGGTTCAAAAGGTAGGCGGTGTTTAAATAAACGTGCCCATCGGTGAAGTAGCCGGTGGCAGTATTAACGGACATATCGGTTAACCCCGCAGCTTGGTCTTGATTATTTTGCATGGTGGTCGCAATTAAATTAGCTGATTTTTTATTATTCACGATTTGAAAGGTGAAAGCACCGGTAGCGTTCCAGGCATTAATGGCTTCGCGCATGGCGCTATCCAGGGACTGATTTTGAAAATCAAGGTAGATGGTTGCTTTAGCGCTTGTCCACCGACCGTTGGTATCACTGTCGGTTTTTGTAGTTGCTTTCGTAGTTTGTTTAGTCGTTTTGGTGGTTGAAGGATCATCAAAGCTTGCTTGGAAGCGATTGATGTAATCCTTAACGGCGGCGATCCCGATATTAACTCGAGTTTGGAAATTTGAGTTGGTTTGATAAAAATGCATCCCGCCCACAAGTAAGATTAAGTAAAATAAAAGCGAGATTAACCGTCGAAACTGCATCGGGGTCACTTCCTAACTTAGACATTTTTATAGTTTTCCTGGAAACGATTGCAAAATTGATTCAAAGGTAATAGTAATATGATACACTTAAGCTATGAAAATTAAAATCAATTTATCTAAAATGGAGGATCTAACATGCGAAAGCCTTTTATTGCGGCAAACTGGAAAATGCATAAGACGGTTGATGAAGCTTTACAATTTGTCGAAGAAGTTAAGCGGCGCTTACCAAGTGAAGAGGTCGTAACTTGTGGGCTTGCGGCGCACTTTTTGGCCTTATACCCGATGGTCCAACAGACGAAAGGGATTAATTTAGGAATCATCGCGCAAAATTCTTATGACCAATTTTCTGGACCCTTCACGGGTGAAGTAAGTCCTCGGGCTCTTGCGGCAGCCGGAGTTAAGTATGTAATGTGCGGCCACATTGAGCGGCGGACGATCTTCCATGAAGATAATGACCTGGTGGCCAAAAAAGTTACCGCTGTTTTACAAGCCGGAATGACGCCGATTATCTGTACCGATGAAACGATGGTCCAAAAAGAATTTAACGGTGAAGTTCATTATGTTTTTGCCCAACTAATGAACGTTTTGCACGGGGTTTCCTTTGACCAGGTTAAAAATGTGATCATTTCCTATGAACCAAGTTGGGCCGTTGGGGTTGGTCAACATGCTAATCCGACCCTTGCGGAAGAAGGATGCCGATTAATTCGCCAAAGCATCGCTGATACTTACTCTTATGAAGTGGCCGACAAGATTCGAATCCTGTATGGTGGGAGTGTTAACCCCGATAACATCCAAAAGATCATGGATAAACGTGATATTGATGGCGTTCTAATTGGACGGGCTAGTTTGGATGCTGATAATTTCTTAACGATGGTCAACCGGGTGGCGGAGTTGTATGCCCCGAGGGAAACAAAACCAATTGAGACCAAGAAGAAGTAGTTTAGTTTAACCCTAAAAGGAGGGGGAAATGGCCAATTTAAAAGTGATGATCCCCCTCAGTACTCGGGCGGGAGTCATTAAATTTGCACCTGTGATTAAGGCGATGCAAGCTGATCAAGTTAATTTTGAACCAGTGGTGGTGGTTGCTTCGCAAAGATATCAGCAACTCCACTCCGTTTTAGCATACTTTGGTTTAAAACCTGATTTTGAACTCAATGTCGATCCGGTAAATGAACGGGGACAGTTGGATGAACTAAGTCGCTTATTGCATAATCTTCAGACAGTGATTAATGCGGCCCAGCCAGATATCATGTTAACTTTAGGAGATACAATTGCAACTTTGGCCGCTAGTTTGAGTGCCTTTTATTGTCATTTACCAGTTGCCCACATTGAAGCTGGTTTGCGGACCTTTGATAAGCACGAACCATTTCCGGATGAAATGCATCGACAACTTACTGATGCGTTGGCCGATCTTTATTTTGCCCCAACTGAAGCTGCAAAAGAGAATCTGCTGTTTGAACACCAAGAAGAAGCCCAAGTTGTGGTAACGGGGAATCCAATCGTTGACGTGGTTCAAAACGAATATGATCCGCAATACGCCAGTGCGCTATTAGCAGGATTACCGGATCATTGCCGGATAATTTTGTTAACCATGGGGCGGGTGGAAAATACAGGCCTCCCAATGGAACGGGTGCTTCGGACAGTGCGCGATATTGTCGAAACAAATCCCGATGTGGAGTTAATCTGCCCATTGCCAGTTGATTTCCAAAGCTTTTCGCTAGCAGAACAGCTATTAGCCAACCATCAGCGGATCCATTTAATGCCGCTAATGACCTTGGGAGATTTTATTAATACTGCGGCGCGGAGCTATCTGATTTTGACTGACTCAGCGGGGACGGTTGAAGAAGCCACCGTTTTCCATCGTCCAGTCCTATTACTTCGCCAAAATACCGAACGTCCCGAAGCCTTATTTGCCCAAACAACCAAAATTGTGGGGACCGATCCAACCAGTATTCAACAAGCAGTATTCGATCTTTTAAATGACAAGCACCTTTACCGGACTATGGTGAGTGAAAGTGCTGATATTTTCGGGGATGGTCACGCAGCCGAGCGGATTGTTGCGGAATTGAAGAAACGATTTGTTGATTGAGGTAGGGAGAAATATTTGGCGATGCAAAATTGAGGTCGTGGTTTGGCTCGAACTAGCCAACTTGCTTGGCGTTTGTGAGCCCACACAAGGCCAAGTAGGATAATGCCTCGATTGTAGTTTCTGTGTAATATTCGGAGGTACGAAAAAGGCTGGGAAGAAACACAAGTCTCTTCCCAGCCTCGTTCTTTTGATCTTAGTATAGTCGTCATTTTTTCATCATTCCCTCATTTGACTTGAAAATCAGCCATTTAGAGAAGACGTAGTTGGCAATGACAACGAGGACGTTATCAATTACCTTAACGATAAACTGGCCAAGTGGTGACCGGAAACCTAATAGTGAAACCCCAACGTAGACGATTAACATGTCAAGTAGGAGAGTGAGTCCTCGGTAGAAGAAAAATTGGATTAATTCAACAAAGAAGGCTTTAACAGTCGTGTAGTGGGAGCCAAATACCCAAACCTTGTTGGTAAAGTAGGCAACCAAAACCGAAAGGAGCCAAGCGATAACGGTCGCAATTTCAAAGTTCCAGTGAAGGCCAGTGCTTAACCATTGGTATGAAGCTAGGTTAACGATCGTGGTTACAACACCCCAAAAGAGGTAAGCAATGACCGATTTATACTTTTGCCAAAGAGCTTGCATAAACGACTCCACCTATTTTTCGGCTTGCTTAACTAATTCGGCAGCGAAAGCATCAATCGCCTTCACGTCGTCAGCTTCAGGGGCTAAATCAATGTGGAGGTTTTCAGCTCCCTTGGTAGCGTTAGCGTCTTCAAAGGCTTGACCAAAATCGTCAACAGCCCGGCAGTAATCATCGGCGTAGAAAGTATCACCAGAGCCAGCAACTCCGTAAATCTTACCCTTCAAGTCGGCTTCCCGTAAGTCATCATAGAAGTCTAACCCTTCTTCTGGTAAGGCTCCTTCATCATAAGTGTATGGGCAAACGACACAGATATCAGCGTCGTCAAAATCAGCAACATCAGCCATGGTAATTTCTTTTTCGTCCACTTCGACGCCGAGGTTTTCCAAAGCGTCAGTTACCAAGTCAGCAACGTCTTCGTTGTTTCCAGTAATGGTTGCGTAAACTACAACTGCTTTCGTCATTTTTTTCACCTATTTTCTCAATAATAATCAAAATACAGTATATCACACTCTTAAGTCCCAAACTGGTGATATACTGGAGAGTGAGATTTTTTAATGTAAGGAGTTAATGAACGGAATGATTAGTTTAAAGTCACCACGGGAAATCCGTGCGATGGAAAAGTCCGGGGCCGTTTTAGCTGGGATGCATCTTGGAATTCGCCAAATTATCAAACCTGGCATTTCAAGTTGGGTAATTGAAGAATTTGCCCGGAAGTACTTTAAAGCTGCTGGTGCCATTGCGGCTCAAATTGGTTTTGAAGGTTACAAGTACGCTACCTGCGTAAGTATCAACGATGAAATTTGTCATGGTTTTCCACGGAGAAAGTTAATCCTAAAGGAAGGTGACTTAGTTAAGGTCGATACGGTTGTAAACCTTGATGGTGCTTTTTCCGATTCTTGCTGGTCGTACGTAGTTGGCAAGGCGACGCCAGAAGTTGCTAAGCTAATGGACGTTACCAAAAAGTCTCTCTACATGGGAATTGATCAATGTAAGGTTGGTAACCGAATTGGTGATATTGGAGCTGTTATCCAACATTACACTGAAGATGAAAATGGTTACGGAGACGTGCGTGAATTTGTTGGTCACGGGATTGGACCAACGATGCACGAAGATCCAATGGTTCCCCACTACGGTGAAGCTGGTCACGGGATCCGGCTTCGTAAGGGGATGACAATCACGGTTGAACCCATGATTAATACTGGAACTTGGAAGGCTGATACTTCTGATCCAAGTGGTTGGTTAGCTAAGACGGCCGATGGTGGTCTTTCTTGCCAATATGAACATACCTTGGTAATTACTGAAGATGGACCAAAGATTTTAACCTCCCAAGATCCAGAAGCGGATAGGGATTACCTTTACGATGATGAATACGCTGGCTTCTTAGATCACTACGCTAAGATTGCGGATGAAGTTGTGAAGGAACACTTTGCTTAAAATATGAATAACCTCCTAATGAGTTGTTAGGCTCACTAGGAGGTTTTATTTTATTGCTCTTCTTGAATCATTGCCAGTGCTTGATATTGATCTAGCATCCATTGGACGTAAGTTTTGCCATCGGGTTTGGTTTCGGTTACGTTGAGGACGGGAATGTCGTTTTCTTTAGCGGTTTTAAGCAGATTTTTAATAACAGGACTGCTTTCTTGGGGGTTGTTAACAAAAAAAGTAATCCGATGGTTTTGCATATCTGCTTTCATTTCTTGAATATCCTTTGGGGAAGGGTCAGTCCCATCTTCAATCGCTTTAGCGAAGTGGTGGTTATTGATCTGGTAACCCAAGTTAGCTAAGGCATAATTAAAAACTGGTTCACTTACGTCCACGCGGCTATTATTTGCTTTAACCTTTTGCTTGCTAGCTTGGATAACTTTGTCCAACTTGTTAAGCTTCTTTTGGTAGGCCTGGGCGTTTTGTTTAAATTCGGCTTTGTGTGCGGGATCAAGTTGACCAAATCGTTGGGCCAGGACATCGGCGAGCTTAGCCATGGTTTGAGGTTGGTACCAGACGTGTTCGTTTGCACCCATTTTCTTTTTGGCTACCGTTGTACCAACTACAATTTGTTGCTTTTCTTTTCCCGCCGATTTGACTAATTTAGTTAGCCATCCATCATAACCGAGACCGTTTTCAATAATAACATTAGCTTGGCTAACTTCTTTTGCTTCCTTGGTTGTTGCTTTGAAATCATGGGGATCGGTTGCTTCACTATTGATGATCGATGTAACCTGTCCATGTTTTCCTGCAACGGCTGAAGCAACTTCACCATAAAAGTTCAGACTTGTAGCGACCCGAATAGGGGGCTGTTTGGCATCTGTTACTTGTTGATGATGAAAGTAAAATAGTGCTCCTAGGATGATAAGGCAAAAGCTAATTATTCCGAGTGTAATTTTTTTGGACATGAAAAAATCCCTCCTAAATTCCATTCAAATAGTAATTATTACTATTAAGGCAGAAAGAATATACATGATTGTCCAGAAAAAAGCAAGACAAAATTTAAAATTCGTTTAATTTACGGTCTAATCCCGGAAATGGTTATAACAGTGGAACGATAATAAACGGCATTGCTTTTGGACGATAGGTAAAGATATTCGTCTTTCCTGGACCTAATTTATCTTGATTACCATAACATGGTAGTGCAAGAAGGTTGGGTACTAAAAGTAAGCAAGATGATGGACAGAAAGCTAAAAAGCAAGTATCATTACGATAATACTTAGAGAAATTAAAGGAGCGCATCAGAATGAGTGAAGAAAAGAAAACCAACTATGATGTAATTGTGATTGGCGCTGGTCCTGGTGGGATGACGGCCGCTATGTACGCTTCCCGGGCAGATCTTTCCGTTTTAATGCTCGATCGGGGGATCTACGGTGGAAACCTAAATAATACTTCAGAAATTGAAAACTACACTGGTTTTAAGTCAGTGCAAGGGCCAGACTTGGCTAAGCAAATGTATGAAGGGGCAACTCAATTTGGAGCTGACTACGCGTACGGAGCTGTTGAAAAGGTCGAATTAGTTGGTGACACAAAGCAAGTTACAACTGATATGGGTGAAACTTTCACGGCGAAGGCCTTGGTCATCGCCACTGGTTCTGATCAACGGAAACTTGGCGTTCCAGGAGAAAGTGAATTTTCTGGCCGGGGGGTTTCTTACTGTGCAGTTTGTGATGGGGCCTTCTTTAAGGGAAAGAACTTGATTGTTGTCGGTGGGGGTGACTCTGCTGTTGAAGAAGGGGCGTTTTTAACGCAACTAGCCGCCAAAGTAACGGTTCTTGTTCGGCGTGATAAGTTGCGGGCTCAACCAATTGTGCAAGATAAAGCCTTTAAGAACCCAAAGATGGAATTTGTTTACAACACGAGTGTCACGGAAATTCTTGGGGATCAAATGGCGGTAACCGGAGTTAAGACCATTAATAATCAAACTGGTGAAACTGGAGAAATCGCTGCTGACGGGGTCTTTATCTACGTTGGGAATGTTCCAATGACCGAACCATTTAAGGATCTTGGCATCCTTAACGAAAAGGGCTGGGTTGAAACCGACGAAAAGATGGCTACGAAGATTCCTGGTATCTTTGCCGTTGGTGACGTTCGGAATACCGTTCTTCGTCAAGTCGCAACTGCCGTTGGTGACGGTGCCATCGCCGGCCAACAAGTGTATAAGTATTTGGAAGATTAAAAATCTCTACCCGTAATTACACGATGATAAGAGAAAAGAATCGTAAAAACTGGCGTTAGCTAGTCTCAAGGCGGTCTTACTTATCTCGAGTGCTAGCTTTTAAGCGCAAATGATTATCTAAAATATCAGTAAAAGGAGAGTGGAATCCGAACGCAATTGGGCATCGGTTCACTCTTTTCTTGTATTTTTTAGGATGAGAAAAATGCCATATTTAATTAGTGATTTAGACCACACTTTGTTAAACGAAAAAGGTAAAGTTTCGGAGCTAACAAAAAAGGTGATCCGTCAAAGTGATTGGCAGGTGCTCTTAGCTTCCGCTCGGATGCCTAGTCAAATGCTTGATCTAATTATAGATTTGAAATTGACGGGTCCGCAATTAGCTTTGAATGGGGCGATTATTTTTGAGTATCAAGCTGGTCAGATAAGGATTCTTCAACGGCGATCGGTTCCCAGTAAATTAGCTCGACGATTATTTCAATTGGTTCATGAACAACTGAAACTTCCCCTTCAGTGGGTTACCGACGATAAATTTTGGTCAACCGAATGGACACCCCAAGTTCAAATGGAAATTGATTATACCGGGATTGAAGTCCACTACGCTTCGCAATTACCGCCAGCCACGATTGATGACTTTTTAGTTCAGATTCCAGACCCAGAGCAATTTGAGCACGTTCAAAAGCAAATCCATGAACAATTGCCAAGCTTAACTCTGGCAAATTCGGGTGACGGCTACCTTGTCATAACCGCCCCTGGTGTTAACAAAGCCCAAGCGATTCAGTATTTACTGGATCAAGGAATTTCAAGGCGTGAAATTGTTGCGGTTGGCGATGATTTAAATGATTTACCAATGTTGAAAGCAGCGGGGATGCCATTAGTGGTTGCCAATGCTAAGCCAGCCCTTAAAGCGATTGCTAAAGCAGTTCTTCCAGATAATGAAAATGATGGGATTGCTTATTTTCTTCAACAATCTTGAATTCGTGTATTTTCACACAATTAGCCATGCGGTATACTATGAATTGTGAGAATTGATAAATCGACTTTTAGATAGGAGATGTTTCTTTGAGTTGGAAGGAAACTTACCAAGCTTGGGTAGATGAACCACGTTTGGTTGCTGATTTAAAGCAAGAATTAACGACAATGACGGACGAAGAAAAGGAAGATGCTTTCTACGGTCCACTTTCGTTTGGGACCGCTGGGATGCGGGGCTTAATGGGTCCAGGGACTAACCGGATGAACATTTACACGGTTCGCCAAGCAACGGCGGGTTTGGCTGCTTTGATGGAATCACTTGGTGACGAAACGAAGCAACGCGGGGTTGCGATTGGTTATGACTCTCGGCATCATTCCGCTGAATTTGCGCATGATTGTGCTCGGGTACTTGGAGCGCACCAAATTCCTGTTTTCATTTATGATAACGTACGGCCAACGCCAGAATTATCCTTTGCGGTTCGTTACAACCATGCTTACGCTGGGATTATGATTACGGCTTCCCACAACCCTAAGGAATACAATGGTTACAAGATTTACGGGGAAGATGGGGGGCAATTACCACCAAAAGAATCTGACCAAATGACGACTTACATTCGCCAAATTGACGATATCTTTGACATTGAATTAGCCGATGAACAAGCGATGCTAAATAATGGTCTTGAAACTTTGATGGGTGAAGATGTTGACCATGCTTACCTTGAAGAAGCTAAGGCCGTTACGATTAACAACGAACTTGCTAAGGAATATGGCCGGGACATGAAGTTTGTCTTTTCCCCACTTTGCGGGACGGGACGGATGCTTGGCGAACGGGCTTTGCGGCAAGCAGGGTTTGTTAACTTCGTGATTGAACCAACTGAAGCCCAACCAAATGGTGATTTCCCAGGTTTAAAGAATCCAAATCCTGAATTTGCGGAAGCCTTTACCCGTTCAATTGCCCTCGGTAAGCAAGTTGATGCTGACGTTTTGATTGCAACTGACCCGGATGCTGACCGGTTAGGTTGTGCCGTTCGGCAACCAAATGGTGAATACCAACTTTTAACTGGGAACCAAATCGCTTCCTTGATGTTGGCTTACATTCTTGAAGCCCACAAGCAAGCTGGGACTTTGCCAGAAAATGCCGCTGCGGTTAAGTCAATTGTCTCAACTAACTTTGCCGCTAAGATTGCGGAAAGCTACGGAGTTAAGATGATCAATGTCTTAACTGGGTTCAAGTGGATTGCTGATCAAATTCACCAATATGAAACTAAGCACAACCATACCTTCATGTTTGGATTCGAAGAAAGTTATGGTTACCTAGTTAAGCCATTTGTTCGTGATAAGGATGCTATCCAATCCTTAACCTTGTTGGCTGAAGTGGCTGCTTACTACCGGAGCCGGCAAATGACCCTCTACGATGGGGTTCAAGAACTGTTCAAGAAGTACGGTTACTTCAAGGAAAAGACGATTGCTAACGTTTACGCCGGGGTTGATGGGCCAGCTAAGATCAAGGCTTTGATGAAGAAGTTCCGGGAAGAATCACCAAAGGAATTTGCGGGTCACAAGGTGATGGCCTTAGAAGACTTAGCAAAGGGAACTAAGACTTTGGCTGACGGAACGATTGAAAAACTCGATATCCCAGAATCCAATGTTTTACGTTACGTTCTCGATGATGAAACTTGGATTGCGGTCCGGCCTTCAGGAACGGAACCAAAGCTGAAGTACTACATCGGAACTTCCGCAGCAACTGAAGAAGAAGCTAGTCAAAAGTTAGCTGATTTTGAAGCTGCCTTAGCTGAATTCTAAAATTAATTAATCAAGCAAGCCGTCTGGCTAGGATTCCTAGTTTGAGACGGCTTTCTTATAACCAAAAGAAATGGGGAAGAGTAAATGGGGATGCACGAATATTTAAAAAGTTTAAGTGACTTGGAAATGATTAACCGGGCACCAGGTTATTTTAAGTTTGAACAACACAATGTGGCGGCGCACTCTTTTAAGGTGACCCAAGCAGCTCAAATGTTAGGAGATATTGAAGAAGCCGCAGGGAACGAAATTGATTGGCGGTCG
The DNA here is from genome assembly GCA_019118465.1 of Candidatus Limosilactobacillus faecipullorum. Lineage (GTDB taxonomy): Bacteria > Bacillota > Bacilli > Lactobacillales > Lactobacillaceae > Limosilactobacillus > Limosilactobacillus faecipullorum. The sequence goes on from DWYX01000057.1 coordinate 23,717, forward strand.
CTATACGAAAAAGCACTTAACCATGATTATACGGAACGATTCATTGGTGATATTAAAACGCCCGTTAAGTATGCGACGCCGGAGTTACGATCAATGTTAGCCAAAGTCGATCGTTCGTTAACGGAAAACTTCATTCAAACTGAAATTCCCGCTGAATACCGGGCAGCTTATGAACGGAGACTAGGTGAAGGCAAGGATAATTCACTTGAAGGGAAGATTTTGTCAGTTGCTGATAAAGTTGACCTGATGTATGAATCCTTTGGTGAAATTCAAAAAGGCAATCCGGAACCAGTTTATATGGATATATATAAGTCGAGCCTGGAAGCTATCATGAACTTTAAGCAAATGGCTAGTGTTCAATATTTCTTGAAGAAGATTCTGCCAGAATTATTGAAAGATAATGCTACCTCGAATAGTCAACAATTAGCGATTATCACTACCCAAATTATTCAAAAGTAGGTGATCCTATGAAATATGACGGAGTGATTATTCTCAATGCGATTGGGAACCTGGGAATATTTGCGGCCGGAGCGGCAATGATGGTTAAGGCCTGGATCATTTTTGTGATTAGCTTAATTATCTTTTTGGGAGCAACAATGGCCCATGCCTGGTACTTAGCCAATTTACGTCAGCAAGTAAAAAAAGAAGTCGAAAAAGAAGAACAAACAAACTGAGGATGGGAGGAAATCCTAGCCATTAGCCAGGGAACGTGGTGGAGAGCCTCAAAAGAGTCTCAAAACCCACTCTTGATGTAGGCTTACGTAGTTCGCTAACATCAATTTCGCCACTTCTGGCATGACTGGTTGATGACTTAAAATATAACTAAAAGGCCACTAATAAAGGTTAAGTTGCGGTGAGCTGGTGTCGTTCGTGAACCATTGCGAGGGCCAAGTAGGGTAGTACCGACTTCAAAGCAGACAATATCCACTTGGCTACTGTAGCCAAATTATCGTTAGCAGCTTGGCTAATCCGGCTCCATTAAGGAATCTTCCTCTAGATAAGAGCTACAACCTTGAATCTAACTAAAGTTAGCTTCCATGGTTGTTTACTTTTATCATCGTAAGATTCCTAGTGGAGCCTTTTTGCTTACGATGAGACCCAGCTTTGAAAAGTGAGTCGGCAAGAAAGCTTTCAAACGGTCCTATAAGATAAGGAACAGCCGGAGTGAAATTTGCAAAGCAAATTTTCTCCGGCTGACTTATCTATAAGAACTGTGCTTAAAGAGAGCTAGCCAACTTGCTTGGCGTCCGCGAATCCATGTAAAGCTGGTGCGACCGTTAGGGAAGTGATTGCCATTCAGCTACAGCTTCTTGCCACGATATCTGAGTAATAGAGATGCTCTCAAAATCGCGTTGGCTAGGTTCCAACCTTCAAATTAGTGGCCTTGTTAGTTTCTTTCCAGCATCTTAAAAAAATTTTAACCTCCATAAAATGTTGGTCTCATGCAATTTTTGTAACCGTTTTAGGGAAACGTTTCCCTATAATGACGAATCTATGGTTGACACACCACCTGTTTTTGTAGATAATACTTGGTGTATCGATAAACGTAAGCGATTGCAAAAGAGGAGAGGAACATGGATTACTTAATTGGAGTCGATGTGGGAACAACGTCAACAAAGGCGGTTCTCTATAATCAAAAAGCAAAAGTCTTAGCAAGTTTTAAAGCGGGCTATACCTTATACCGGGATGCGAGTGGGATGGCAGAACAAGATCCGGATGTCATTGTCTCAGCGGTCAAGCAAGTGATTAAACAAGCCGCCCAAGAAGCTGATTTAACAACCGGAAAATTGTTAGCGGTATCATTTTCGAGTGCAAACCAAAGTCTGATCTTATTAGACGAAAATCATCAGCCTTTAACCCGGTCAATCACCTGGGCTGATACCCGGGCAAGTAAGGTCGCTGAGGATTTGCGGCGGCAATTAGTTTCTAAAACCTTATTTGCACATACTGGGACACCAATTCATCCGATGTCACCCTTGGTGAAGTTAATGTGGTTGAATCAGACCCAACCAGAATTGATGGCGAAGGCAACCTATGTAGCAGATATCAAGTCCTACTTATTCTGGGAGTTATTCCAAACCTTCAAAGTTGATATCTCAATTGCCTCCTGTACGGGACTCTTTAATTTACAAACGAGTACTTGGGATGAAGAAGCTTTGACACTTGCTAAAGTTAGCAAAGAACAACTTCCTCAAATTGTAAAGAGCACTAGTCAAGCCCACGGCCTTGTACCAACGGCTGCCCAAGAAATGGGAATTCCAGCTACAACGCCATTTGTTTATGGGGCCTTTGATGGAGCCTTGTCGAACCTTGGGGTTAGCGCCTTAAAGCCGGATACGGTTGCAATTACGATTGGGACTTCAGCAGCGGTTCGGGTTGCGACGACTAAGCCGGTCATTGATCCCCAAGAGCGTCTTTTCTGCTATGCCATTGATGAAGGAATGTATGTCGTTGGGGGACCGATTAATAACGGGGGCGACGTTTTCCAATGGGCAGTTGAACACCTCGTGGATAACTCAGCCGTTAAACAAAACGGTGGAAATGCTTTTGACCTAGCTAATGAAGTGATTGCAAGTGCGCCAGCTGGAGCCCATGGCTTAATTTTCCATCCTTTCCTTGGTGGAGAACGGGCACCACTTTGGGATGCCAATGCTCGGGGTTCCTTCTTTGGTTTAACGCCACTTCATACTCGGGCAGACATGCTTCGGGCGGTAATGGAAGGGATTAACTTCAACATCGCCACTGTTTTTGCGGCAGTGCGTGATTTGATTGGTGAACCAACCAGTGTTACCGCAACGGGAGGATTTGCCCAGTCAGCAGTTTGGAAACAAATGATGGCCGATATCTTAAACGTTACTGTCAATATTCCTGAATCATTTGAGTCTGGTTGCCTTGGTGCAATTACGATGGCGATGCAGAGCCTCGGCTTGGTTAAAGACTATGAAATCGTAAAGGACTTTATGGGGCCAATTGAAAGTTATAATCCTAATCCTAAAGTAGTTCTAACCTATCAAGAATACTTACCGCTTTTTAAGCAAGTTGAAGAATTATTGTCGCCAGCTTATTCAGTTGTTGCTCAACTGCAGGCTAAACAAAAATCAAAGGAGGATTAAAAAATGCCATTATTGATTGTTTTAATTGGGGTTGCTCTCTTAATCTTTATGATTATTAAGTTGAAGCTGAACACCTTTGTTTCCTTGGTTGTTACATCCTTCTTAATTGCCTTAATGCTTCAAATTCCAATTGCCAAAATTCCAACAACGATTGAAACTGGGATTGGGGGTCAATTAGGTCACTTGGCTGTCATCTTTGGTTTTGGTTCCATGCTGGTCAACTTGTTTCCGACTCTGGTGGTGGATATCGGATCGCTACGACTTTGATTGAAAAGTTTGGGCGGCGTTGGATCCAAGTTGCCGTAATTTTAGCTTCCTTTATCATTGGGTTGTCCTTATTCTTTGAAGTTGGTTTGGTCGTTGTTCTTCCAATTATCTTCATTATTGCCCGGGAAATGGACATGCCATTGATTTATCTGGGGATTCCAATGGCGGCAACTTTGAATGTTACCCACGCATTCTTGCCACCACACCCAGCGCCAACGGCAATTACAGATATCTTAGGGGCTAACTTAGGCCACGTTCTTTTACTTGGGATTATCGCAGCGATTCCAACGATTATTGTTGCCGGTCCGCTATACAACTACTGCTTACACAAGTTCTACCCAAAGGTTTACCGGAATAATATGGACATCTCGGTCTTAGGGGAATACAAGGAATTTAAGCTTGAAGAAACGCCTGGTTTTGGAATTTCTGTTTTAACGGCGATGTTACCGGTCATTTTGATCGCGGTCGCAACGATTTGTTCCTTTATTTTGCCAAAGGGTAACCCCGTTAATGAATTTATCCAATTTATTGGGGCACCGGATGCCGCAATGTTAATCTCGCTTCTGTTCGCCGTCTTTACAATGGGCTTGATGCGGAACAAGAAGATGGAAGAAATTTCCAACTCAATGGTCACTTCCGTTAAGCAAATTGCCATGATGCTCTTAATTATCGGTGGTGGGGGTGCCTTCAAACAAGTTTTGGTTGATGGAGGGATTTCCAAGTACGTTTCCGCTTTATTTGCTCACACCAGTTTGTCTCCAATCGTAGCCGCTTGGTTAATTACAGCCATTTTGCGGATTGCCTTAGGTTCATCAACCGTTTCTGCTATGACGGCTGCTGGTTTAATTGCGCCAATGGCTCACCAATTTGGGGCTAACTCCACGATGGCAGCCTTGATGGTTCTTGCCGTCGGTGCGGGTTCCGTCTTTGGTGGTCACGTTAACGACGCTGGTTTCTGGATGATTAAGGAATACTTTGGTTTATCGCTAAAAGAAAACTTCATTGCTTGGACAACCTTAACATGTGTGCTTGCTCTAGCTGGGTTAGCAACAGTCCTTATAATGGCAATGTTTGTATAAGATAATTTCTGGGTTAATTTCAGAGATACGAATAAGGCTGGGAAGGCACAAAATTCCTTCTCAGCTTTTTTGAACTTGTTTTTTTAATTTCCTTGGGGGTATGATAATTGTTACTAGTTTGGAAAGCGAGAGAAGAGGTAAATGCGGCAACACGTAACAATTAAAGATGTAGCGAAAGCGGCGGGCGTTTCGGTTACCACCGTTTCTCGGTATTTGAATGGTCGATATGATCGGATGGGGAAGGAAACCAAAGAACGGATCACTACTACCATTAAAGAGTTAAATTATGCGCCAACAGCTTCTGCCCGACGATTACGCCAAAGTCAGAGTCATTTGGTAGGTTTGCTAGTGGGAAATATGGCTAATCCCTTTTCATCTTTGCTAGCGAAGGGGATTTACGATGTTTTACAACCAGCTGGTTATGATGTTTTGTTAATGAATACCAACGATTCAGTGGCAAATGAGGCCCGGGCATTAGATCGGTTATATACCCAACAAGTAGATGGAATTATTGTGCAACCAAGTGCGGGGAAATTTAGTCAATTTCAGTCAGTAACTGATCATGAAATTCCCTTAGTCGTTGTTGACCGGGAAATTCATGATCAGCCAGCAACGGTGGGGAAGGTAACTAGTACTAACCAAACTGCCTGTTTTGACTTAGGAAAATACTTAGCTGAGCGGGGCTACCAGAATATTATTTCGGTAAGTGCTAGGTATGCGGAAGCTTCTGGCCAGATTCCCCGAATTGCGGGATTGAAAAAAGCGGCCGAACAAATTGGGTTTAATTACCTTAACATCGCAACTAAAAAGAGCGATACCGTTACCGACTTAGCACCGAAGATCAAACAATGGGTTCAAAGTTTGCGCGGAAAGACGGTCATCGTTTCGCTGATGGGCCCGATTCTATTTGATTTATTAGATGTTTTTAAAATGTTAAAGTGGCAATTTCCAGACGATGCTGGCCTCGTTAGTTTTGATGACTGGGCGTGGTCACGGTTTGTGGGAGATGGGATTTTTTTGGTTCAACAAGATATGGAAACAATGGGCCAATTAGCTGCCCAAAAGTTACTCCAACAAGTTGAGACTGGGTCTGATCAATCTTGGCCAAGTTTTGTCCCAGTTAAGATGGTGCCGGCACCGTCAATTTGATTAAAAAATAGGTTGGGAAGAAACTACAAAGACCATTAATTTAAAGGTTGGAACGTAACCAACACAACTTTGAGAGTAGCTCTGTTAGACAACTATCGTGGCAAAAAGCAGTAGCTGAATGGCAGTTGCTTCCCTAACGGTCGCACCAACCTATTCAGCCTTGCATGGGTTTGCGGACGCTAAACAAGTCGGCTAGCTCTCTTCAAGCACAATCCTTATAGATAAATCAGCCGGAGAAGATTTGTTTTGCAAATTTCACTCCGGCTGTTTTTTTATCTCACAGGACAGTTTGAAAACTTTCTTGCTAATTCACTTTTCAAAGCTGGGTCTTATCGTAAGCAAAAAGGCTCATTCTAGATCCATCTAGGATCGAAAGGATACATTTATAATTTTGCAAAACGGGTTGTTTAATTATCTAAACGATTTTGGAGTTCAATTTGGCACTGATCACGATCATTAAAATGGAGATCTTTAAACGTTTGTATGCAATCTGATTTTTCCTCAGATAACAATCAAAGGCGATAATAATTAGTCAATCTTCCCCTTGAGAAATTCTTTTTTGATTATAAAATCCGTGGTATCCTTAAGTTAAAAGTGGTAGTGTTTACAATCTTTTTATAACTTGAAAACCAATTTAGCTTAAAGTTTGATAAACGATACCTAGATTGAAGATTTGCCAAGCGAAAATTTAGAAGGGATTGAGTGATGTGACCAAAAAAACTGTCGGGATTATCCTATTACGGCCGGACCGCCTGACCTTAACCATTCAAGATGAAAATCAAAAGGTGGTCACACAGGTTCGGTCTGGAGCGCTCCGGGTTGGGGATGAATTGGTTGCCAATTATTTGGAAAATATGGATGCCATTACTACTAACTTGGTTGGGTTCCAACGGGTGTTGAAGGAATATGATGTAAAAGAAGTTGCTTGTTTTGGTGATTTAGATGATTTGGATGATGTTTCGGCCCAATACGTGGCCGACCAAATTGAGGTCCGAGTGGGATTGAAATTACGTTGGCTCAACAAAAATCAGCTGTTAGCTCAAACCTTAGTACAAACGTGGCCACGGTTTAAGCATGAACTTGGTGACCAGCAATTAACGGGATACGTTCTGTGTGTTGGGCTTTCAACTAGTACCTTGTCCTACTTTAACCAGGGACAATTCATGAATTGCTGGGACATTGACCTTGGGAAGGCAAGGATTAATCAGTTAGCGGAAAACCTTCGGCAAACAACGGCGACTCCAAGTGATATCATTACCGACTTTATTAGTTCCAAACTGGAATACTTGGTTCCGGAATTAAGTGGTCAATCTGCCCCAGTTTTGCTTGTCCAAGGGGTCGAAACCTTAGCCCAACGGTATATCCAAGCTCCAAACGTGATTGCCCAGGTGGATACGGACTCCTTCAAGCAACGGTTCCGGCAGATTCTTTCCTCATCTGACCAGTACATCATTCATCAATACGACGTCGATGAACAAAGTGTAGATTGGGTCTTACCAAGTTATTTGGTTGTCCGGCAGACGATGCGGCTATTGAAAGCCCGGAAACTTTACGTAACGAGCTTAGCTCAACCAGATGGTTTACTGGCGGACTACGCGAATAAGTTACCGGTAAATGACCTTGTGCGGAGTGCTGCTGATAAGATGGCCCAACGGTATGGAATTGATGTTTATCATAAAGAATTTGTTACCAAAGTCGCCATGCAACTCTTTGATGCCTTAAAACCAATTCACCGTTTGAATAATCATTACCGCTTGCTGTTGGAATTAGCATGTAAGGTTGATGATATTGGGAACTTCATTAATCCCCAAGGTCACTACCGCCATTCAGCCTATATTTTAGAAGCTAACCCCTTGATTGGAATTTCGGATGTGGATAATTTAATCATTGCGGAAGTTTCGCGGTACCATTCCTCAGAAGCGCCAGAGATTGATCAACACCACTTCAAGGAGTTGCGGAGTCGGCTCCGGTTGCCAATTGCTCAGCTAGCTGCGATTTTGCGGGTAGCCGATTCACTCGATGATTCGCGGCAACAAAAGATCTCCGAAATTAGCTTGAAGTTGAGGGGAGATCGGTTACTGATTAAGGCAAAGGCGAAAGATGATTTGGTTTTGGAAAAATGGGCCTTCTTGCGGAAGAATAAACTCTTTACCCAGGTCTATGGTTTGCAACCGGAATTGATTGCGAAGGGGGCAAAGTAAAATGAATGAAACTGATTTTTACCAACCAAGTAACTATGTAAATCGGGAACTTTCTTGGATTGACTTTAACGGCCGGGTGCTTGAAGAAGCAGTTGCTCCAGAGAATCCTTTGCTTGAACGGGCTAATTTCCTTGGAATCACCCAAAGTAATGTTGATGAATTCTTTATGGTCCGGGTGGCATCTCTTCATAAGTTATCAGCTTTTAATGTCACTACAACGGATGCTTCGGGGATGACGCCAGCCGAACAGTTGGCAGCGGTTAATGAAAAAGAACACCGAATGGTAGAAAAGCGTTACCAAGTTTATAACGATTACTTACTACCAGAATTAGCTAAGCAAGAAATTTACATCAAGCACGTCAATGACCTTGATGAACGGGAATATGACTTCATTAGCCGGTACTTTGAAGATGAATTAATGCCAGTTTTGACGCCAATGGCGGATGACTCTTCCCGGCCCTTCCCGTTTATTGCCAATAATTCCTTGAACGTAGCGGTTAAGCTAATCCGGGATCTTTCCCAAATCGAAGACCGACCGCGGAAGGTTCTTGAAGGGGATCAAGAAGTGACTGAAAATAACCAGGAAATGCATGAACACGGTGAGAAGCCGGAAGATAAGTTTGCAACGATCCGGGTGCCAGAAATTTACAAGCGCTTGATTAAGTTGCCAACGAAAAATTCCTTTGTTTTAATCGATGATGTGATTAAAGAATTTATTGCTAAGCTTTTCCCTGGCTATAAAGTTTTAACCACCGGGACATACCGGGTCATGCGGGATATGGACTTGGACGTGGCTGAAGAAGACACTTCGGATCTGCTCCGGGCGGTCCAACATCAATTGCGGGCCCGGGAACACGGGAGTGTCATGCGGCTCGAAATCGAAGAAGACTTTGATAGCTGGCTGGAGAACCACTTGATTGACCGGCTTAAGGTTGATGAAGCTTGGGTTTACCGGGTAAACGGTCCAGTTGACTTAACCTTCTTAAAGAAGTTAAGCGGGATGGTCGATGGTCATGATGATCTGCGTTACCCATCGTACCAAGCTTACCAGGATCCAGCGCTCGATATGGATCACAATATTTTTGCGGCCATTCGGGAAAAGGATCACTTGTTGCAACATCCATACGATAACTTCCAATCCGTGGTTAACTTCATCCATCAAGCGGCTGAAGATCCGAAGACCTTGGCGATCAAGATGACCCTGTACCGGGTTTCAGGAAATTCACCAATTATTAAGTACCTTGGTCAGGCGGCCCAACAAGGGAAGCAAGTTACCGTCTTAGTTGAAGTTAAGGCCCGGTTTGATGAACAAAATAACGTTCGTTGGGCCCGGCGACTTGAACAAATGGGTTGCCACGTTATTTACGGGTTAGTTGGCCTAAAGACTCACTGTAAGATTGCCTTAGTAATCCGACGGGATGATGACGGCATCCGTCGTTACATGCACCTAGGGACAGGGAACTACAATGATGTCACAGCTCACTTCTACACGGACATGGGCCTTTTAACCTGTGATTATGAACTTGGTGAAGACTTAACGAATCTCTTCAATGCCTTATCTGGCTTTGCCCGGACCAAGTACTTCCATAAGCTTCATGCTTCCCCAGATGGGATTCGGGACTTTATCAATGCCAAAATTGATCAACAAATTGCCATTGCTAAGCGAGGGAATCCAGCCCGGATTAGCATGAAGATGAACTCACTTTCTGATAAGCAAATCATTGCCCACCTTTACGAAGCTGCAGCGGCTGGAGTTAAGATCCGCCTGCTAATTCGGGGGATTACTTGTTTACGGAATGACTTACCAGTTTTGAACGGGAACATTGAAGTTCACTCCATCTTAGGACGGTTCCTTGAACACTCTCGGATTTACTACTTCGAAGGAGAAGGACACGAAGAAATTTACCTAGCAAGTGCCGATATGATGACCCGGAACTTAAACCGGCGGGTGGAAGAACTTTATCCAGTAACCGAAGAAGATACGAAAGCACAAGTAATTAATATTTTCGAAAATATGTGGCGGGATAATGTTAAGACCCGGATCCTGAAAGGGACGGTTTATGAAAAGGTAACGCCAGAAGGCAAACGCTTTGATTCTCAAGCCTACTTCATTAAGCAAGCCCAAAAGCAACTTAGTGATTTAAACCGGGAAAAAAAGAACCATAAGCGGCTCTCGAATGTTTTTGAAACCTTAACCCGTCACGTTTCAAATTTACACTTAGACAACACTGGAAAGGATAGCAAGCATGACTAACCTGGCAATTATTGATCTTGGTTCCAATTCCTGTCGGCTACGGATCAGTGAAATTTACCCTAATGGGAAGCACCAACTAGTAAAGTATGAAAAGGAATTTGTCCGCCTGTCAGAAAATATGGGACCGGAAAAGATTTTGAAGCCGGAACCAATCGAACGAACGATTACCGTCTTGAAAAAGTTTGCGGTTGAATGCCAAGCTTTAAAAGATGTCCGGTTAATTGCGGTCGCAACGGCCGCGGTGCGGCAAGCAACCAACCAAGACGAGTTTTTAAACCGCGTTAAAAAAGAAGTGGGTATTGAAATCAATATTATTTCCGGCGAACGGGAAGCTTATCTCGATTATGTTGGGGTTTCCCGGACCTTGCCGATTCAAAACGGCCTAATTATCGATACTGGTGGGGCTAGTATGGAACTAATTTTGGTGGATGAAGGTCAAGCCGAAGAAGTGGTTAGTCTTCCAATTGGGTCAGTTCTTTTGTCCCAACAATACAATTTAGGGGATGTTATCAATCCGGCTGATTTGTATGATGCCGTCATCAAGGTCGATGAGGTATTGACCAGTCAACGCTGGCTTAACCGGGCCCGTCATACCCGGGTGGTTGCCCTTGGTGGTAGTAACCGGGCCTTAGCAAAGTTATTCCGGTGGAAGCTGGCTTCTTCGCCAACGCACGTTCAACCAGTTCATGGTTTAAAGATGCAAAGTCAAGATGCCTTTGCTCTAATGCACAGTCTCGTGGCTGCTAACAAAGTTGAACGGACAAAGATGCGGGGAATCGCCGCAGCCCGTGCCGATGTGATTGTTGGTGGATTATTGCCATTGATGGCCTTGCTCCGGCAACTTTCCATGCAAGAAGTGATGTTTAGTAATAATGGCTTACGGGAAGGACTATTGTTTGAATATCTGGACCATCAATTAGAAGGAGTAGCAATTCAAAAGCTTGACTAATTGGAAGGAGGTCGGGAAGAAGCTTTAATTTCTCCCTGACCTTATTTTTTAATGATTTATCATAATTTTTTGTTTGTAAACGTTTTATTGTGATATAATTTAGCGTGAAAAGTTTGTTTACTAAAATTTTAGTTAAAAGAAAGGGTGGCAAATTATGGCAATTCTTGTCGCAGGTGGTGCCGGTTACATCGGTTCTCATATGGTAAAACGCTTAGTTGAAAAGGGGGAGGACGTGGTTGTCGCCGATAACCTTTCAACTGGGCACCGGAAGGCCATTGCTAAGGAAGCCAAGTTCTACTACGGTGATATCCGGGATCGGCAATTCTTGGATCGGATTTTTACAAATGAAGATATTACGGCGGTTGTTCACTTCGCTGCCTTTTCAATTGTCCCTGAATCAATGGCTAAGCCATTAAAGTACTTTGACAATAATACTGGTGGGATGATTACTTTACTTGAAGCCATGCATGATTTTGGGGTTAAGTACATTGTCTTCTCATCTACGGCGGCAACTTATGGGATTCCTGAACATATGCCGATTAAGGAAACTGATCCGCAAAAGCCAATTAACCCATATGGTCTTTCCAAGCTGATGATGGAACACATGATGGCTTGGGCTGATAAGGCATACGGAATTAAGTTTGTTGCTTTGCGGTACTTCAATGTTGCTGGGGCAGCTCCTGATGGAACGATTGGGGAAGATCACGGTCCTGAAACCCACTTAGTTCCAATTATTATGCAAGTTGCTCAAGGTAAGCGGGACGAACTGAGTATCTTCGGGGACGACTACAACACGCCAGATGGGACCAACGTCCGGGATTACGTTCACGTTATGGACCTGGCTGATGCGCACATCTTAGCAATCAAGTACTTAAAGGCTGGTAACGAAAGCAACGCCTTCAACCTTGGTTCTTCCACTGGTTTCTCCAATAAGCAAATGTTGGAAGCAGCCCGGGAAGTTACTGGTAAGGAAATTCCAGCGAAGATGGCACCACGGCGTCCAGGGGACCCAGATTCCTTGGTCGCTGCTAGTGACAAGGCCCGCGAAGTCCTTGGCTGGAAGCCACAATACGATGATGTCCACGATATCATTGCGACAGCTTGGAAGTGGCACTCAACCCATCCAGCTGGCTACAATGACCGTGGTGAAGCAACTTTATATTAAAATTTATTAGAGGTTGGGAAAAAGCTTTTTGTCGGCCTGATTAGCGACTAAAGAGAACTTTTTTGGGTTCTTTTTAGTCGCTTTTTTCGTTTTTCATTGACAAAATTCGGAACAGTGTTATATTAATGACACACATATTAAAATTTTCTAATTTGTTTATAATCAGAAAATTTAAAACTTGAAAGGATGATACATATGACAAGAAAAGTAGCAGTTGTTGGGATGGGCCATGTTGGGGCCACGGTCGCACATTATTTAGTTTCTGGTGGTTTTGTTGACGACTTGGTTTTATTTGATACTAATGAAGCTAAGGTTAATTCGGATGCATTAGATTTACGGGATGCAATGGCTAATTTGCCAACGCATACTAATCTTTACGTTAATGACTGGTCACAAGTTGCTGACTGTGATGTAGTGGTTTCAGCCCTCGGGAAATCAAAATTGGTTGACACTCCAGATCATGACCGGTTCGCAGAATTCAAATTTACCCGGACGCAAGTTCCGGTAGTTGGAAAGAAGTTAAAAGAAAACGGCTTCCATGGAAATATGGTCGTTGTTACGAACCCATGTGACGTAATGACCTCAATGTACCAAGAAGCAACTGGATTACCAAAGAACCAAGTTGTTGGGACTGGGACTTTGCTCGATTCGGCACGGATGCGGGCAACTGTTGGTGAAGCTTTAGGTCTTGATTCACGCTCAGTTGTTGGTTATAACTTAGGTGAACATGGAAACTCACAATTTACTGCTTGGTCAACTGTCCGGGTCTTCGGTAAGCCATTATTAACGTACCTAAAAGAAAATCCCGAGGTTAAAGTTAACCTTGACGAAATGGAAGAAAAGGCTCGCCAAGGTGGCTATACTGTTTACAAGGGGAAGAAGTATACGAACTATGGGGTTGCAACGGCGGCCGTGCGGCTTACCTTGGCAATGCTAAACGATGCCATGACGGAATTGCCGGTTTCTAATTACCGGGAAGAACTGGGGACCTACTTATCATATCCAGCAGTCGTTGGCCGTAAAGGGGTAGTTAAGCAACTTCAACTTAACTTAACGGCTGAAGAACAAAGCAAACTTGAAACAACCGCCAATTACATCAAGGAACGATTAGCTAAGGAACGGGAACGGGCCGCAGCAGAAGGACAAGCTGGATAGGAAAAATCCTTTGTGGTCGTAGCTTAACTTGAGTTTCTGGGTAATATTTGAGTTAAAAAAATGAGAGGCTGGGGAGAAAGTCAACTTTCTTCCCAGCCTCGTTTTTGATGTCCATAAGAATTGATTTATTGGTATTATATTGAGGTACTATGAGTTAAGTTCAGCTAATTTTGCTTTAACGTCAGTAACGATTTGAGCTGGCGTCAAGTGGTAACGTTCGTAAAGGTCGGTAACTGGTACCACATCGGTGAATTCTTTTTCGGCCCCAAAGTTAAGAACTGGGGTCCCAGTTGGTGCAACCAAGCGGTCGAGATGTTCACCAAAACCACCAGACATGGAAGCATCTTCCAAGGTAACGATCAAATCATGATTGTCAGCTACTTTTAAGAAGGTGTCTTTGTCTAAGGTGCTTGCTGAAACCGGATTAATCAAGGTAGCTGTAATTTTGTTCTTTGCCAATTCGGCAACGACCTTTTGACCTAAGGCGAAGAAGTCACCAAGACCAACAATGGCAACTTGATGACCAACTTGGGCAACTTGGGCCTTAATCGTTGAGTAATCATTCGTACTTGCGGCACCATGAACAACTGGACCAGCTGGTTCCCGGATAATTACTGGCTTGTCGGTTTGCTTCAATGCCCATTGCAACATTGAAACTAATTCTTCTGCATTCGTTGGTGCAAGGTATTCAATGTTTGGAATGTTGGAAAGCATTGCCAAGTCCCAGTCACCTTGGTGGGTACTGGATTGGTCAGAAATCATCCCGTTTTTAACAATCGTTACAACCGGGTAGTGGTTCAAAGCCATGTCGTGAATTACTTGGTCGTAAGCCCGTTGGAAGAAGGTGCTGTTTTGGAATAATACTGGCCGAGCGCCATTTTCAGCTAATCCGGTAGCGTAGGTTACGGAGTATTGTTCCGCAATATCAACGTCATCGTAGTTGTTTGGGTACTTTTCCTTCATTTCATCAAGGCCAAAGACCCCAGGTACAGCTGCCGTAATGACCATCAATGGCTTACCAGCTTCAATTTGGTTACCAAGTTCATCCTTGATAATTTGATCATAATTTTCAGTTGCAGTAGCGGGTGCTTTATCACTGCCGTCTTCAATCTTAAATGGAGAGTGCCAGTGCCAAGTTTCTTCATCCTTGATGGCTGGTTCGTATCCCTTCCCCTTAAGGGTATTTACGTGAAGAACGATCGGGTGGTCAATCCCCTTAACGTCCTTAAGCGCATTGATCATCGTTTCAACGTCGTTTCCATCAGCAATGTAACGATAATCAAGCCCCATTGCTTTAAAGAGGTTATTTGGTGCTTCACCGTTGCTTTCCCGCAGGGTGGTTAATTGATCAAACATCCCCCCATTAACGTCATCAATTGACATTTGGTTATCGTTAAAGATGATAATTAAATTACCATGGTACTTTCCGGCGTTGTTTAGACCTTCGAGGGCCATTCCGCCACTTAAAGAACCGTCACCGATGACCGCAACAATATCACCACTTTGGCCGGTTAAATCGCGGGCCTTTGCCATCCCAACAGCGAGGGCGACAGAAGTTGAGGTGTGACCAACCCGGTAAAAGTCGTGGGGGCTTTCATCTTGGTTGGAGTAAGGGGTGACATCATTGTAACGATCAGGATCTAAGAAACCATAGGCCCGCCCAGTGAGCATTTTGTGAGGATAGGATTGGTGAGAAATGTCCCAAACCACCTTATCATGAGGGGAGTCAAAAACATAGTGGAAGGCCAACGTTGCTTCCACAATCCCCAGGTTTGGTCCTAAGTGACCACCAACGGCTGCATCCTTTTCAATCACCAAGTGACGAATTTCATCGGCAACTTGATGGAGTTGGTCAAGGGACAACTTTTTAACATCAGCTGGACCTTGGATCTTGTTCAGTAAGTAATCTGGATGTAAGTTCACGAAGCTTCCTCCTTCACAATTAAACTTAAACAACAAAAAAGTTCCTGTCAAACAGGATTATGACAAAAAGTAAGTACACTTATATTATAAGCAGTCTAAAATTGAAAACAATCCGGTACATTTTTGAACCTAGGGAACTAAAAGGTAACCAAAATTAGGTAGGAAGAAAACTCATCGATGGCCTGAAAAGGATAACGAGAATAAAGGAGGATTTTGTGTAAAAATTAAAGAGGATGGAAGAAAAGTCTCAACCATTAGCTAGGGAACGCTAGAATGACTATTAAATAACCTTAATTATAACAAAAAGGCCACTAAAGAAGGTTGAGTGTTGGCTGCGTTCCAACCTTCAAATTAGTGGCCTTAGTAGTTCACTTGTTTATCTTGCTTGATCTTCTTTATCAGCGTCTCGGAAATAGTCGGCTAAGTAGTCTAGACGGTGTTGCTTTTCCGCGATGACATCTGGGGTGGGTTCACAAGTCCGGTGGATAACTTCGTATTGGTCATTTCCATTGACAAAGCCCCATGCACACATCATTTCAAGTAAGGGATAGAGAGTCATCCCGTGCTCCGTAACTTGGTATTGTACTTGCACAGGCGAAGTATTTAAAACCTGGCGATCAACAATCCCATCGGCCATCAGTTCTTTAAGTTGAGCCGTTAACGTTTTTTTCGGGGCGGACTTTAAATAACGAAAAATAGCGGAATAACGTTGGGGACCAGCGTGCATTAAATAGTGCAAGATCAATGGTTTCCATTTACCACCAATCACTTGTAGGGTAATTGCCACTTCGCTTTGAACAGCTTTTTTAGGTGCCTTGTTGCTTGTCAAAGTTGTCATCCTTTCTCTAAAGCAGTTAGGAAGATTATAGGGTCAAATTAGTTGCCCGGTCAAATGACAAGCCAGGAACGGCATTTAAATCCCAGCTAGCTCGGTCGCCATGTTGGTAATTGACATATCCAGCGGCACCGATCATCGCTGCGTTATCACCACAAAGCTTTAAGGGTGCGAGGAGCAATTTAACTTCCGGATGAAATTTGGCAAGATCTTTTTCAAGGCGGGCCCGGACACCGGAGTTAGCTGCTACCCCACCGGCAAGTACAAGTTGTTTTACTGGGTATTGATCAAGTGCCCGCATCGTTTTTTCGCCTAGAATATCAACGACGGCGGCTTGAAAACTAGCAGCGAGGTCATTCTTATTAAGTTCTTGCCCCCGTTGATGAGCGTTGTGGACGGTATTAATAAAAGCGGATTTTAAACCACTAAAGGAGAAATCGAGATTATCTTCTTGAACCATTGCCCGTGGAAATCTAAAGGTGTCATGGCCTTGATGAGCCCATTCATCAACCGTTTTTCCAGCAGGATAGTTGATTCCTAATACTCGTCCAATTTTATCGTAAGCTTCACCAACGGCATCATCGCGGGTTTCACCGATAATTTCATATTCGTGTTCGGCTTTCATATAAACAAGTTCGGTATGCCCGCCAGAAACTAAAAGGGCCATCATTGGGTAAGTAAATTCACCAACATACCGGGCCGCATAAATGTGGCCGACCATGTGGTTAACTGGAATTAATGGTAAGTGGTGCGCCCAAGCAATGACCTTCGCCGCCGTAACCCCGATTAAGAGGGAGCCGACTAGACCAGGACCGTAAGTTACTGCTACTCCTGCTAATTGATCATAGGTCACGTCCGCTTCAGTCAAGGCTTCATTGGTGCACTTAGTAATTTGTTCGATATGGTGGCGACTAGCGACTTCGGGAACGACGCCACCGAACCGTTGGTGACTAGCGATTTGAGTGGCAACAATATTACTTAGGATCTTAGTCCCGTTTTCAATAACAGCCACACTGGTTTCGTCACAACTACTTTCAAAAGCTAAAATATAGGTTGGTTCTACCATATTAATATCCTTTCAATTTTAGGTTGTTCACCATCGTATAGGCATCTTCGCCATCTTCAATATAGTAATGATGACGGGTACCTTGGATTTTGAAGCCAAAGTGTTCATAAAGATGTTGCGCAGTTAAATTACTAGCGCGCACTTCCAAACTCATTGTTAATAAGTGCTGGCCAATGGCAACTTGCATTAGTGAACGTAAAAGAGCGGAGGCTAAGCCGCGTTGCTGAAAAGCGGGGTGGGTAGCAACGTTAGTTAGGTGAGCGTCTTTAGCTGCATAGTTAACTGCCATTCCCGCATAAGCTAGGACGGTATCATGGTCTTTGGCTACTAAATACAAGCAATTTGGCCGGTGTAAATCATAATAAAAGGCAGTCTCATCCCATGGTGGAATGTGATAGATAAGACGTTCAATTTCAACAAGTTCGGGAACTTCGACTTCTGTTACTTGGGAAATCAAATATGGCCGTTGATTAATTACGATTGTTCGGGGTGTAAACTGCAAGTGATTTTCATACTGCATCCCAAAGTAAACTTTTAGCCAAGAGTTAAACTTCTTTAACATATTCAATCGGTCCTTGGTTAGGATGGGTCTTTTGCCAATTAGCTTCAGCTTCGGTAATCCGTAAGTAGGTCGGGATAAAGTGATCAATGTCAGAAACTGGTTGAGCTTTGGCGCCTAATTTGGCTAAGGCAAAGGTTGATACCATCGCCGCCGATTGGATTACTTGAACATTGGCAGGTAAATTAGGAACGGCAGCCTGGAGCTTTTTAGTTAGTTCACCAAGTAAGTATACCGGTTCGTTGCTTGGCAATTGGTCAACTAAATCTTCAAAGGTAAGGTGACCATCGGGTAAGACATTAATTAATAGATGATCTTGATAGCGATATTCTCCCGCAAAAACATTGCCTCGGCGGGCATCAAAGAAAGGTACTAACAGCGCATCGGTTACCGATGGAATTCCTGCGGCGACGGTTTCAAGACTTGAGATCCCAACTAAATCAATGCCTAAAGTCATCGCTAAAGTTTTTGCAGTGGTGACGGCGATCCGGATTCCAGTATAAGAACCGGGCCCTTTGGCTACTACCACTCGATCGAGATCTTCAGGTTTCCAATTAACCCGGTGCATTAATTCATCAATCGTTGGGAGAACATAGATACTATGGTTTCTAACAGTATTCAAAGTCGTAGTCGCCTTTAGTTGGTCATCTTCGACCAAGGCAATGCTCATGGGATGATTTGAAGTATCAAGTGCCAAAATCTTCATTATTATTCCATCCTTTCGTGTTACAACTTCTTATCTTAACACAATGTTAATGCAGGTGAGTGAGGTGGTCGGGTTTTTAAGTAATATTCGAAGGCTGAGGATGGTGAAAAGTTCTATCCATTAACAAGGGAAGCTTGGAGCAAATCAGCCAACTTACTTGGTGTCTGTGCCATACAAGACTGAATAAGTTGGTGCGACTGGTTAGGGAAGCAACTGCCATTCGGTTACGGTTGTGAAGTTGATTTTGAGCCTCTATTGAATCTCAAAAATCACTCTTGATGTAAGCTCATTTCATTAGCTAACATCAATTTCAAAGTTGTGTCGGCTACATTCTAACCTTTAAATTAGTGGCTAAATTAGTGGCTTTAGTGGTTGTTCAGTCTCTCTCCAAATGTTATACAGAAACT
Organism: Candidatus Limosilactobacillus faecipullorum; assembly: GCA_019118465.1. Taxonomy (GTDB): domain Bacteria; phylum Bacillota; class Bacilli; order Lactobacillales; family Lactobacillaceae; genus Limosilactobacillus; species Limosilactobacillus faecipullorum. The sequence goes on from DWYX01000057.1 coordinate 42,545, forward strand.
TAAGCCGGTAAGCAGATTTTCTCCTTGCCGCTTACAATTAACCTAACGCAACTTAACCTCTTTCAAAGGAATTAAGTGGCTCTGGTATTTAATCTTGTAGTACAAGAAAAGAATTACGAAGAGGGGAACACTCATGTAAGTAATTAAGATGCTTTCCCAGTCCCAGTGAATAAAGGCATCAATGTTTTGTCCACCTACGGCAATTAGACACAGGATAAAGGCAAAAATTGGTCCAAATGGGAACAAGAGAGCTTGATATTTAAGCTCACTTAATAGGTGTCCTTGTGCTAAAAAGGCTCGCCGGAACCGATAATGAGCAATCGCAATCCCGAGCCAAGCAATGAATCCACTTAGTCCAGAAGCGGCGATTAAGTAGTTATAGGCTTCTTTCCCTAAGAACTGGGTTAGAAAGACTAGTAGTGAGATAGTCAAGGTACCAAGCATGGCATAAATTGGAATCCCCCGTTTATTAACATAGCCGAAAATCGACCAGGCATAACCTTCTTTGGCTTGAGTGTAAAGCATCCGAGTTGAGGCGTATAGCCCGGAATTAGCAGCTGAAAGCAAGGCCGTAAAGACAACGGCATTCATGACACTGGCAGCGGCCGCTAATCCAGCCCGTTTAAAGACAATCGTAAAGGGACTCATTGAAATATCTTGCACGTTTTGGCTTAATAAGTTTTTATCAGTGTATGGTAAAATACAAGCCATTACGAAAATTGACAGCAAGTAAAAGACCAAAATTCGCCAGAAAGTCGACTTAATTGATTTTGGAACATCTTTACGAGGATTAGCGGATTCACCAGCGGTAATCCCCACCATTTCAGTTCCTTGAAATGACATCCCCGCAACTAAGAAGACGGCAAACATACTTGGGAACCCACCTACGAAAGGTGCTTGCTTATAGGTGAAGTTTGAAAGCCCGACGGCAGAATGACCACCCATGATCCCTAAAATAATGGCTAACCCAACAATAACGAAGATGGCGATGGTAACAATCTTGATCAAGGATAACCAATACTCCATTTCACCATAGGAACGGACTGATAACCAGTTAATGATGGTAATAAATACAAAAACCCCTAAGGTAAAAATCCAACTTGGGACGTGAGGAAGCCAAAAGTTCAAGACAACTCCACAGGAGACGGCATCAACAGTAATTGTGATGGTCCAGTTAAACCAATAATTCCAACCCATTGCGAATCCAAGAGCGGGGTCAACGTAATCACTTGAATATTGGACAAAGGAACCAGTTGTTGGACTGTAAGTTGCCATTTCGCCTAAACTAGTCATTAAGAAGTAAACCATAATCCCCATAAGGGCGTAAATGAGAAGGGCACCTCCAGGACCAGCTGTTGAAATTGCCGAACCTGAAGCAATCAAAAAACCTGTTCCGATGGAACCACCAAGGGCAATCATCGTTAAATGCCGAGTTTTTAGACTCCGTTTTATGTGACCTTGATCATCTGCGTTTGACATGAAGATCCTTCTTTCTAAAGTTAATAATCAATTATAAAGTTATGAGAAGTTAATTATTATACTAAGTATACCATAGAGAATTTATAGCAATCGCTTTCAAAATAAATAATTATAAGAAATAGCAAATGCTAAAATTAGCGGCTTCTTTCTAGAAAGTTAATTTTGTAACAAATCAGCAGATTGATTTAAAGGGGTGGCCGAATATTGAATGCATATTTAAGGGGGTGAAAGTAAATAAAATTAAATTAACATACGCGATTTGCTAGTTCGTAACATTTAACAAAAAAAGCCTAACAAGGTTAGACTCAAAGTAGACTAAAAAAGGAGTCTTTGCCTTGTTAAGCTACTTTAAGTCTAGTTATGATCGCCATGATTTTCA
>DWYX01000058.1 GCA_019118465.1 Candidatus Limosilactobacillus faecipullorum
TGAAACTCTTGGGAAGCGAACAGACTTATGCTCGTAGTTTGGTGGGATTGCAAGCACAGATCGAGGCACTTGTCATGACGAATAATCTAGCAAAATTTGGAATGTTACAAACTAGCAATTGACGTAATTAACATTTTTAGTTTTAAAGCTTGATTGCTTGATACTTACAAAAAGTAAATGATATTCTAATGTTAATGAAAAAAGGAACGGAGAATTAAAATGGCAAACACGCGACTTAGTGACTTACTTCAAATCCTCGTTTATTTGAAAGTTCACGAGGGAGAAAAACTACCAAGTACGATTATTGCGGCGAGCTTAAATACCAATCCAAGTTTGGTTCGCCAAATGATTAGCCAACTTAGCAAAGCAGAAATTTTAAAAACCCAACGAGGGAGTACGCAAATTGATTTTTGCCGTCCTTTAGACGAAATTACGGCGCTTGACGTTTATCGTGCGAGCGCGCCTACCCATAACCTATTAGTGGTTGACCATAATACCTCACAAACCTGTACGGTAGGAGTTGCCTTTCCCAACGTCTTAGCAGTGCACTTTGACCAACTTCAAAGGGAGATTGAAGCAAAATTAGCTAAAATTACAATTGCCCAGCTCGTTGAAGAAACTCAAGCTGATATTGCTCAGCATGCTAAAATTGACAAAGACGAATAAATTAGCGCATTGCGGTGGCTTTTGGTAATTGGCGTAACTTAGTAGCGGAAATTTTATTTGCTAAGTAAAGCAAGACGCTTTTCTAATTTGAGGTTAGGAGGGCGTCTTTCTTTTTGGTTTCTTCTCTGATAAGCTAAGTTAAGCGTGAGGAGGAGTGGAAAATGTTATTGGCAATTTTATCAGTTTTCGTGGGGGTAAATTTAGATACTTTCATTTTTCTGCTACTTACTCTTGATCAGACAAAATGGGTTACTAGCCTAATTGAAGTGGTTTTGGCTAATGAAACTTTGTGGTTAGCTGGGGCCATTTTAGGAATTACCTTGATTGATCTTCTGCCAAATTGGATGACTGGTTTTTTAGGAATTTGGTTGTTAATTTTAGCTATTTGCTCAACTTCGACAACGCAACCAATTAAAAAGAACCACCGGGGGCAAATGTTTCTCGCTTGTTTAGCCTTAGGTGGTGATAATCTTGCTTTCTTTGTCCCTTGGGCAGGGGTGATGAAGATAAATCAAATTGAATTGGTAACCGTCGTTTTTGGCTTAATGTCAATCTTAATGGTGGGGTTAATCATCATCATTCGCCGGTTACCGCTTTTTGCTAAAGTTGTGGAACAGCTTGCTGTTAAAGGAACCCGTTGGGGATACGGAATTGCCGGGCTTTACGTAATTTGGATGAGTGGGTTTGCGAGCCATCTTTGGTCCTTAATTAATCGTTCATTGATGTTTTGAATTTGGTCCAGCCAAGGTGAATTAGATAAGCACTTAAGTAAGACCAAGTCCAGGTAATTAACCAGGTTAAAATAATTGCTAAAATTAAGTGATTAGCAATTATTTTTAGATGCAATATTCCTTGCCAAATAAAATATAGCCAAAAGACGTGCGATAAAAAGGCGCGGTAGGCGAAGGTTGCTAACCAATGAAAACAGGTTAATGAACGATCTTGTTGATGTTGAGTTTGCCAGAGATTTAAGTTGGCAACTAAGGCAATGATCAAAAGTGAATAACAAGTCATTGATACTTTGTAATACGGGGCGTTAGTAAGGCGAATGGGAAAGCCAAAACGGGATAATTCCCAGTTGGTCCAAAGAAAAACTAAGGTGGTGGCTAGGATTAACCCTTTTCGCCATTTAATCAACCAGGGATTAACTCGAAAAGCAAACTGCCAAGCTAAGCCACCGTAGATACCATAAATGATGAACGAAAGGCAAACCCGATCGAGGAGGTACCAATGAGCTAGTGATTGTTTAGTCGCAACTTGATAGATCCCTAACCAAAAAAGATAAAATAGGGCGGTGCTTATGGTAACGAGGCTTGGATGGCTGACTGCCAATTTCGTAAGCCACCAAAAAAACGGCATTAGGATAATAAATTGGAGCATCATCGTGTTGTACCATAGATGCGAAGCGGCGTTACCATTGATAAATTGCCAAAGAAAGCTAAATCCAGAGTGATAGTGGTGATGTTGCTGAACCTGCGGCAAGACAAGTAGATATATCCCAGTCCACCAAAGCGTTGGAACAAAAAGGTTCTGCCAAGCGCCATGAAGATGGTAACGATAGGGATGAAACTGGTTCCGTGGTTGGGTTCGGAGCGAAGTATAGAGAATCCCAAAAATAAAGGCTGGAGCCGTGTACTTAGCAAGGTTGTAGAGGATGCCAATGATAATTTGGTGGAGATGGTTAGGCCAAGTCTTAAGGGCAAAAGCAAGGACTGATTGGAGGACAACCGCAAAGAAAGCAAAAACCTTTAAATAGTCTCCAATATCGGCAATTCGAATTGAATTTTCTTGATGCATTAAAATCTTCCTTCTTAAAATAATCCTTCTCATCATAAGCAAAATTAAGTTAGGAAGCAATTTCAGCTAAAATCAGTTATAATTTGCGAAGAATAAAATGATGAGGAGAAAAAAAGATGCATGGTTTTCTAGGTGAATTTTTTGGTACGTTAATTTTGATCCTGTTTGGTTGTGGGGCGAATGCAAGTAATAGTTTAAAGAAGACGTATGGTCAAAATACAGGTTGGCTTTTTATCTGCTTAGCCTGGGGCTTTGCGGTGACAATGGGAGTTTACGTTGCCGGTGTTTTCGGCTCCCAAGGCCATTTAAATCCAGCGGTCACGCTTCCCTTTGCCTTGTTTGGTCGGTTTCCGTGGTCACAAGTTTTCCCGTATTTAACGGGACAATTCTTAGGCGCCTTTATTGGAGCAGCGTTAGTCGTCGCCCAATTCTATCCCCATTTTCTAGTTACTCGTGGGGGTGGAAATAACGTTGGCATCTTTGCGACCCGGCCCGCCATTCAACGGCCAGGATTTAATTTCTTGTCTGAAGTTATTGCCACCGCAATTTTTGTCTTTACCTTACTTAATCTTGGCAATTTTACTACTGGCTTAAAACCAGTTGTTGTTGGGCTGTTAATCTTCATGGTTGGGGCTGGTCTTGGAACCACCACTGGCTTTGCCATTAACCCCGCTCGGGACTGGGCGCCACGGCTTGTTTATACCATTTTGCCAGTCCCAAATAAAGGAAGTGCCGAGTGGAACTATGCCTGGGTTCCAATGTTTGGCCCGCTTCTTGGTGCAATTATCGCTTGTGGACTTGAGATGTTGGTAGGATAAAAGCCTCTTCCCAAGATGATCCAATAATAAGGACAATCAGTTGTAGAAGGTGGTCAAGACTGAGTTCTTATTTAGAGTGTCAGATTGTCATGGAGAGCTGGATTGGATAAAGACTGTTTCCGGATTTGTTCTTATCTGGAGCGCTAATTTTCAAAAAAACGGATTGTGCAGGAGCTAACCGAGAATAATGTAATTTACGTCGTTGGAGTCTTAAAGCGTTAGTCAATTTTGAAGCATTCAGCTTATTTGGAGCATGATTTCATCAAATGAAAAACCGTCAATCAGAGAGGTGGGAGAATTCCCCTGTCTTTCTTGCTTGGCGGTTTTAATTTTGAATTTAACGTTTAAAAACTTTCTTTCCTCGTAACCAGGTTTCTTTAACCCGGATATTTTGGAGTTCTTCGTGAGGGATGGTAAAGGGGTCCGCTGTTAGGATTACAAAATCAGCGGCTTTGCCAACCTCTAATGTCCCGTTATGAGTGAATTGGCCAAGTTGGGCAGCCCATTTGGTATAGCCAAGGATGGCTTGAGGAACGGTGATTGCTTCATCAGCGTTAACAACATCTCCATTGGCTGCTTTCCGGGTAACCGCGGCGTAAATACTATAAAACGGACTATCCGGTTCGTACCACGGAGTGCATGGAGCGTCAGAACTTAGGGCGGTTAAAGCATTCGTAGCCAACATTGATTTGAGCCGGTAAGCCAACTTAAATTGCTGAGGTGAGAGGTAATTCCGGTAGGATTCATCTTCAGCAAAGAAGAAAATCGGCTGGGTGGCCAAGCCGTATTCCATGGTAGCATCATTGATTTGCTGTAAAATCTGGTCGCTCAATAATGAAGCGTGCTCAATTCGGACGGAGGGCGTCCTAGTTAACCATGGTTTAAGATCTTTTGTGACGTCAATCACTAATTGGATAGCGGCATCCCCCATGGCATGAATGGCAATTTGGAGGTGGTGCTTTTTGGCATAGGTAACTGCACGTTTAAGCTTTTGCCGATTGGTTAGTAAAACACCTCGTTTACCGGAAGGATAAGTTGCTTCATTGTCAGCCGTTTCACCAGAAATCGAACCGTCCATGAAGACCTTGATGCCAGCGATCCGAAGTTGGTCATCATCGCCGGGTACAAGCTTCTCATCGCCTAATTCATCAAAGACATAGTAAAGGGATGCCCGGGGTTTGAAGCCAGCCTTAACCGCGTCTTGGTATAGCTTAAGGGAGTCGTAAGGGTGAAGACGACCCATCATTTCCCCGATAGCCACAATTCCGTTTTCAAGATAGTGTTGGGAAGAATTAACAAGGTTAGTAACATCGGTTTGATAATTTTGAGCCGACTTTGCTCGAACTAACAGTTGGCTAGCAGCAACTTCACGCATAAAGCCGTTGGGGCGACCATCTTGAAAGTGACCGATTTTACCTCCGACGGGATCAGGGGTCTTGGCATCAATCCCAGCTAATTCTAAGGCCTTTGAATTTCCAACGGAAGAGTGACAATCCGATCGGTAAAGAAAGATTGGTTGGGTGGTTGAAACCTGATCGAGGTCATCAACGGTTGGGGCGCGGTGTTCAGCTAATTTGGTTTCATCAAAGCCCCAGCCTTCAATCCATACGTCTTCGCCTTGACCATACGTTGGAGCCTTTTTTAAAGCCGCAATTAGCTCGGTAATGCTGTTAACCTTTGGAGGAGTGCAAGCAACGCCATGTAAAGCATCGGCAATATATTTAGGATGAGTGTGGCAGTCAATTAATCCTGGCAAGACCGTTTGACCATGGAGATCGATTGCTGTCGGATCAGTAACTTCGCTTTGGTCACCAACCCAGGTAACCCGATCATGTTCAATCGTTATTGCTGATGCGAAACTAGTCTCATCAGTCCCAAGAAAAATTTTTGCGTTTGTAAATGTTGTTCTCATAACTATTCTCCTTTGATGGCTTTATTATAAGCTTAATTTAGGTGGTAACGCTACCAACCTTATTGTTAACCGGTAAAAATAAAGTCGTGAAATTAATAATTTGTGGACTTAATATATATAAATATAGAAAATGTTAATTGCATTTATGATGAATAGTAATTAGAATAATAATGTAAACGCTGTCATTGGTTAAGGAGGTTTATCTCATGGTTGAACGTGAAAATGCCAATGTTTTATGGTTTGATGAGCTTCACCGCAAGGATGTTGATCTTGTTGGTGGAAAATCATCATCACTTGGTGAAATGACGTCTTCAATGGACGTGCCGGTACCATATGGGTTTGCGACGACGGCAACGGCTTATCGGCGCTTCATGAAGGAAACCGGGATTAATGACCAAGTTAATGCACTATTAGCAGGAATCAAGGACTATGAAGATTCTGATGAATTGCATGCAACTTGTTCAAAAATTCGGCAAATTATTGTTGATGCAAAAATGCCCGATTACCTGGCCAAAGAAATTGAAGATGCCTACGAAGAATTAAGCCAAAAAGTTGGTGAAAAGGATCCATTTGTTGCTATTCGTTCGAGTGCAACGGCCGAAGACCTGCCAGATGCCTCCTTTGCAGGACAACAGGAATCTTATCTCAACATCAAAGGGGCTAAGGATGTTGTTAAGAAGGTCCAAGAATGCTACGCTTCCCTCTTCACTGACCGGGCAACTTACTACCGGCAAAAGCAAGGGTATCCGCATGAAAAAGTTGCCCTTTCAGCAGCGGTTCAAATGATGGTCTTCTCCAAAGCAGCCGGGATTATGTTCTCAGTTGATGTTACCAATGGGGATGATTCTAAGATCGTGATTGATGGGATTTACGGTTTAGGTGAATACATCGTTCTCGGAAAGGTTACGCCAGACCACTTTATTGTTGACAAGAAGACCTTAAAGATTGTTGACCGGGACATTACCACTAAGCCTGTACGTTTGATCCGGAAGCCAGGGAGCGGGGTTGAACAAGAAGATGTTCCAGCTGACATCAAGGACAAGCCTGTCTTAACGGATGCTCAAGTTGAAGAATTAGCGGGTTACGTTAAGAAGGTTGAAGACCACTATGGTTGCTACATGGACATGGAATATGCCCTTGATGAACGGACAAATAAGCTATGGATTGTCCAAGCTCGGCCAGAAACGGTTTGGTCTCGGCGGAACAAGGAAAAGAAGAATGCTGAGGAGGCGCCAAAGATGTCAGTAGCAGATGCCGAAGTTGTTGTAAAAGGGTTACCAGCTAGTCCTGGTTTAGCCGCTGGGAAGGCCCACGTAATTGAAAACCCAGATGATATTGATAACTTCAAGGAAGGGGAAGTATTAGTTACCTTAATGACTTCACCTGACTGGGTTCCGGCTATGAAGAAGGCAAAAGCCATCGTCACTAACAACGGGGGGATGACTTGTCACGCTGCCATTGTTTCCCGGGAAATGCAAATCCCATGTATTGTTGGGACTAAGAGTCGGGGGACTGCTGTTATGGACGTCGTTAAGACAGGGGATGTTATCACGGTTGACTCCAAGAACGGGATTGTTTATAAGGGCGACATCGTTGATAGCCTCCAACCAAAGGAAACTAAGACTGCTAGTGCTGGGGCCACGGTTGCGGCTGAATACTTTGCCCCAACAGCAACGCAAGTTATGATGAATCTTGGAGACCCTGAATTAATCGACAAGTACGCTGACTTGCCAGCTGATGGGATTGGTCTGATGCGAGAAGAATTCCTTTGGACTTCTTACATTCACGAACACCCACTTTACTTGATTGAAAAGGGTGAACCCGAAAAGGTTATTAACATGTTGGCCGAAGGAATTGCTAAGGTTGCCCGGACGATTGCCCCACGACCAATGGTACTTCGTTTGTCCGACTTTAAGTCCAGTGAATACCGGAACCTAAAGGGTGGCGAAAAGTACGAACCAGTTGAACCAGCCGACTTACTTGGTTGGCGGGGAGCTTCTCGTTACTACGATCCAAAGTATGTTGAAGCTTTCAAGCTTGAACTTGGTGCGGTTAAGAAGGTTCGGAACGAATTTGGTTTGAAGAACTTAAATGTGATGATTCCATTTGTTCGGACGGTTGATGAAGCCAAGAAGGTTACTGACATTATGGCGGCTGAAGGTCTACAACGGAGTGCTGACTTTAAGATCTTCATGATGGCTGAAATTCCAACTAACATCATCTTAGCTGACCAATTTAACCAATACGTTGATGGGTACTCGATTGGTTCAAACGATCTGTCAATGTTAATTCTTGGTTGTGACCGGAATAACGATACGGTTTCTCGGCTCTTTGATGAACGAAACTTAGCCGTTAAGCGGGCAATCCGCCACTTGATTAAGGTCGCTCACAAGGATGGCAAGACGGTTTCAATTTGCGGTCAAGCTCCATCTGAATACCCAGAATTTACTGAATTCTTGATTCAAAGTGGTATTGACTACGTATCCGTTAACCCAGACATGGTAAAGCAAACGAAGCGTAACGTTGCCCACTTTGAACAACGGATCATGCTCGACAAAGCTACCGGTCGCGGGCGCCAAGACCCAACGGATTATGAATGGTAGTAAAAAAGCTCCATTCGAAATCAAGCGATGATGAACAAGTTCGACGTAGAGGCTAGTGTTAATTAGTTTCAAGACGGTCAACTTTTTGAAAACTAATTCGTCTATTAAAATCTCATCCAATCTGAATATTGCTCAACCATTTAAAGTAAGCGGAAGAAAAAGTGGCATTGTCATTCCGGGTTTCGTTCACTCAACAACTACTCCCTATCACTGTTTAACCAGGAGTGGCAATGATTACTTGTTCTTCCTATAAAAAAGGAATCAGCAGATAAAAAAGTTATCGCTGATTCCTTTTTAGCTTTATTCATAAAAAAGAGTGGAGGATAAACCTCCACTCCTAATAAGTTTCTTAACTTACTTCTTCTTTTCAACCTTAATTGGCTTGTTATCAAGGTCAGTCCGAACAACGAGGACGTCGCAAATGGCTGTCCGGGTAACAAATTCCGTAACGGAACCGATTAAAATCCGTTCAACCGCATTTAGCCCAGTTGCTCCAATCATAATCAAATCAGCATGTGATTGTTGAGGAACTTCCTTAGCAATTAAGGTCTTTGGAGCACCATATTCAATGGTGTAAGAAACATTTTCAACCCCTTGTTGCTTAGCGTAATCAATGTATTGTTCCAAGGTCTTCTTTGCAGTCTTGGTAACTTGTTCAACCATTGAACTATCGAAGCTTGAAATGTTTTGGAAAGCCCGGGTGTCGACAACGTGAAGTAATTGTAATTCAGTGTCGGCCCCATTCCGCTTAGCAACGGCAACCGCCTTCTTAAAAGCTAATTCGGCTTCCTTTGAGCCATCAACGGGAACTAAAATGTGATGATATTGTTGAACAGCCATAAGAACTACCCCCTTATTTATGAGTTACTTATTTACTTATATTCTATAACGGATTGGGAATTTCGTAAAGGAAGGTTAGGATTTTAGTAAAATTGAACTAACCGAAATTGCCATTAATAATTCTAAAATACAGCCCAGAATTAAAGTCGTAAAGATAATAATTAGATTCATTGTAAAGGTAGCGATTAAGGCAAGAACTGTCATTAGCCCCATCATGATCATCCAGGTTTTGCTAGTTGTTTTAACCGTTTCTGGATACTTCATTGGCATGTCGAAATACATTTTTGTTTGATGGGTATAAAAATAGCTGGCTTCAATTAAGAAAACCACGGCGCAAGTAAATACTAAAATTCGAACTAACAAAGTACTTCCTCCAAATGATAATGAATTAAAAAAAAGGCTTGGAAGCCCAAGCCTTTGACTTGCTTATGTACAAGCTCCGTTCGTGCCGTTGGTTGTCCGACAGTGTTGACCTGCGTGTAAGACAGGTGGGGTACGGTTGCCAAATATTCAGCTACCAAGTGAAAAGGCATGCCGGCAAGATGGTTAACACTAACCCCAAGGTAATAAGACTGTAAGGCAAACCTGCGAGATGGACAATGCGTACACAACAGAACTTCTGTCATTATCATAGCACATGAATATTAATCGGGCAACGTTTGAAACGGTTACACAAGAGAATTAAATACTTAAGTTGATCAAGATTATTTTTGAAAACTTCTGGGGGTCAAAAAACTATGATTTACCACGTTGGGCTTTGAGAAGTTGAAAGTATTGGTGACCGTAAGCAGTTTCAAATTTGCCGTTGGCCTTGGGTTGATAGTATTGATCATGCTTAATTTGATCAGGTAAGTATTGTTGCCGGACCCAATCTTCAGGATAATCATGAGGATACTGGTATTCAGTTCCGTGGCCTAATTTGGCCGCTCCCTTATAATGGGCATCTTTCAGCCGGTTAGGAATCTCGCCATAATTCCCCTTTGCAAGCCGGGCTGAAGCAACGTCGATAGCTGAAATCGCTGAATTTGACTTTGGCGAAAGGCAGAGCTCGATCACGGCATTAGCTAAGGGAATCCGGGCTTCGGGAAAGCCAAGTTGTTGGGCTGCCTGGACGGCCAGCACAGTCCGCTCACAAGCAGGAGGATTAGCTAGCCCAATGTCTTCATAAGCGATCACCATTAGTCGCCGGGCAATGATTGGTAGGTCACCCATTTCGATTAGCCGGGCTAAGTAGTGGAGAGCCGCATCAGTATCGCTTCCCCGAATTGACTTTTGAAAAGCTGAGATAACATCATAATGGGCATCCCCATTTTTATCACCGGCAATTCGCCGTTTTTGAATGCTATCAGCAATTATCTCGGTTGTTAAGTGGATTACGCCGTCATCACTGGGAGCGGTTGAACGGGCTGCTAACTCAAGACCATTTAAGGCAGAACGTAGGTCACCGTTGGCAGTTAAAATTAATTGTTGTTTAGCTTCTTCGGTCAAAGCTAGGTTCATTTTCCCAAGGCCGCGTTCTTTGTCGGTAATTGCTCGGTCGATAGCTTGGGTCATATCGTTAACCGTCAAAGGTTTGACTTCGAAAATTTGGGTTCGCGATCGAATTGCCGGATTGATTGTGATATAAGGATTTTCGGTAGTGGCCCCAATTAAAATGATGCGACCGTTTTCGAGGTGGGGTAAGAGAAAATCTTGCTTCGCCTTATCAAGGCGGTGAATTTCATCAAGTAAAAGAATGACGGTTCCGGACAATTTGGCTTCTTCGGCAACGACTTGAAGGTCTTTTTTAGTATCGGTAGCGGCATTTAAGGTACGCAATGCGTATTTTGTCGATCCGGCAATGGCACTAGCAATACTAGTTTTACCGGTACCTGGGGGGCCATAAAGAATCATTGAGGAAAGCATGCGGGCTTGAACCATGCGCCAAATAATTTTTCCCGGACTAATTAGATGTTGCTGACCAACGACTTCGGCTAATGAACGAGGCCGCATACGAAAAGCAAGTGGTTGCAAAAGATTACTCCTTTCGGTGATGTAGGTGATCCCAAAGTGAATGCTTTTGATGATCAACTCGGGATTCATTGTTAGGGTACAATTTGGCAATATCAACTTCTGGAAGGTTAACTGCTGTTGAAGCGGTAATCACAATCGCCATGCTTCCGGGAGTGGTTTGATATTCTTCGCCCGTCTTGAGGGTGAAATTAATCTGATGTTGGGCGGCAGTCCGTAAATATGGGCGGATCAATTGATCGTCAAGATTGCCATTGATGAGGACAAGCCGGTCAGCACTCGCCACGATTTCTTTTTCGAAGACTGGTAGCCAATCAGTTGCAAGTTCCGCAACTGTAATGGTCAAGTAAACTCGTTCACGGAAGGTTCCTAAGTATTTTCGTTTTTCAGTTGCTTTGAGTTCCGGAACCCCATGCAAACTGGCATTAAGATGTTGTTCTAATTCAGATTCACCTTGTGGCATTTTATGATCCTTTCGTTTTAAAAGTTTTTTCCATTGTATCATTTTCGATTAATTCAGCCAAAAAGAACTCTTATTTTATTCATTACAGATGTGGTAAAGTATTGAATAACATGAGGGGGACTTGCAGTGAAAAAATTTGGGAAAATAATGGGCGTGATCATCCTATGTTTAGTCGCAATAATTGGTGGATATGCAATGTATTTACAAGCAACATATTATCGGATTGCTGATCACCAATCGTTAGTGGTGAAAAATCCACAAAAACGGGAGTTAATGGCAGGAAAATCGTATACGGCAACGACTTATAATGTTGGCTTCGGCGCCTACAATCAACGCTATTCATTTTTTATGGATACCGGCGAAACTAAGGATGGTCATCATACGCGTGGAAAATATGGTACGGCCGTTAGTAAGCAAGCCGAAATTCAGTCAACAAATTATGCGTTAAAGGTGATCAAAAAGCAGCATCCAGATTTTGCTTTATTCCAAGAAATTGATACGAATTCAACCCGTTCATTTCATGTGAATCAAGTCCAACGGGCAAAGCAATTATTTCCTAATTTAGCAAGTACTTTTGCCTTGAACTTTCATTCGGGATACTTAGCGGTTCCTTTAAACAACCCACACGGAAAAGTTCGGTCGGGATTATTAACGCTTACTGGTTATCAAATTAAAAATGCCGAGCGCCGGCAATATCCGGTTTCAAGTCACTTTATCGAAAAGTTTGTTGACCTTGATCGGGCTTTTGTTGTTTTAACACTCCCGGTTAATAATGGTCACAAACTAATTTTGATCAATTCTCACATGTCGGCATACGATAAAGGCGGTAAAATGCGGGCCGCTCAATTAAAACTATTAACTCACGTCATGAAGGTAGCCCGAGCAAAGGGCGATTATGTAATTGTTGGTGGTGATTTCAATCATGCTTTAGGAAGTAAGATTATGACCCATTTTAAAACTAACCAAAAGATTCCGACTTGGGTTTCCAAGCTGGATAATCGGGATCTTCCTGCTGGTTTCGAGATTGTTCGGGCAGATAACTATTGGACAACCCCAACGGTACGGGGGACGGATACGCCGTACTACCCAGGAAAAACTTACACGACAGTAGTTGATGGGTTCATTGTTTCGGATAATGTGAAAGCCAAAGCTCATAACATCCAGACTAATTTTAAGGAAACTGATCATAATCCAGTAAAATTAACTTTCCAATTAATCCCTTAAGAGAATCTTTGATAATCGGCATTTGTCGTAAATCGGATGATAGAATAGTTTGAAATTCGATTGAAAATTAAGTAAAAAATGGTAAGTTAGAAGATGAATCTTAAAGAAGAGGTCGGAAAAACTAAATTTAAAATAATGCTCCCAAAGGGGTGACAACAAATGGATAAAGAAAAACTACAAGTTGCTTGTCACGAGTCAGCAATGCAAAAATTACTATATGAAGGGCGCTTTGGGCTCCGGATGGAAGCTCACCGGGTCTTAACGAATGGCCGCGCAAGTCAATTTCCATACCCTAAAACGCTTGATCGGCGTGGTATTAACCCTTATCTTACTAGTGGGGTTAATGATAATCTAATGGAATTTAATGCCGTTATTATGAAGGAATCAAAAGCGGCAGTTCGTCAACTTGAAATTCTCCAACAAATTATTGACCACCAACTACATGAAACTGAACGCCTGTGGCCGCTTTCAATGGCGCCAGCACCAGTTTACCTTCATGATTTAGAGTTCTTGAGTGACCATACGACTAAACCCGGAGCGGTTGATTTTAACCACTACTTGGTTAAAAAGTATGGTGTGAACCGGCTCTTAACCGCAGGAGTTCATGTCGGGTATTCACTTCAAGAAGAGTTAATTGAAGCATTATATAACCGTTTTGGCAAGGCTGAGCACGAAAATTTACCTGCCTTTAAAAACTACATTTACTTTAAACTCGCTCAGGGATATATCATGTGGGAATGGCTGTTTACCTACTTGTTTGGTGCAAGTCCAATTCCAGATGATGCGAAAGCAATTATTCTGCCAGACATAGACCACCAAGTTCGGAGTTTCCGGATTAGTGATTATGGTTATGGTAATTTGTCAGATGAGCGGCTGAATTATAGTTCATTAGCGGCTTATGTTGAAAGTTTAAAGGGTTATTTAGCTGATGGGACGTATCAAAATCCGCATGAAGTTTTTGCTCCAGTTAGTTTGCGAGGTGAAACCGACGATATTGATCAAATGCTTGCGGATGGGGTGCAATTTATTTCCTTACGGATGTTTGACCTTGATCCGTTTGCGGCAGCCGGAATTAGTGAAGATACCCTTAACTTCTTAGAATTAGTTATGGTTTATCTGTTATTGACACCTCAGCCGGATTACACAGCGGAACAAATCATGACAGCCCAACAGCGGAACAATCAGGTTGCCCTCCAAGAACCACTGACCCAGACTGACTGGATGCGGCAAGAGGCAGAAAGCTTCACGCAAGCTCTTGAACAGTTCTGCGAAGATTATGATGCGCCGAGAAAATATCGGTTAGCTTTGAAGTTTGTGGAACGACGAATTGAAGACCCAAGTCTAACCCTAGCTGGCCAACTTCAAGAAAAGAAGGAACATGGGACGTTCTTGTCATTTGGGCTAAAAGTTGCTAATGACCGGTTCTCAAATCTTATTCAGTCTGGTCAAACTCTGAGTGTGATTGCTAAGGGATATTCCCCAACGGTTCAACGTCTAATCCGGGCGGCAATTCTTTTAGGGATCCAAGTTTGGATCAATGATGATGTTGAATTTGAATTTGGGGGTAATAGCGTTCACGTTGCCTCAGATGAAGAGTTTGATCTTCCTGACGGAGCTGATGGTTATCTTAAACAGGTCTTTCCCGATTTAAACTAAAACGAAGGTGACAAAATGCGAACAGTTGCGATTTACGGCTTAGGAACGGTTGGGATGACAGTTGCTGCTAACTTGATTAGTCAACACCAAGTCGATGAACTAATCTTACTTGATCTTGATGAGCAACGGTCGGTAGCAGTAGTGAACGATTTGAAACTAGCGTACCCATTTTTTAAACGTTACCGGGTACAGGAGTGGAGTAGCTTGGATCAAGCAAAAGTGTTAGTTGTTGCTTGTGGTGAGCTAAACTCGATTCAACCGCAACTTGCAAAGCAAGCTAAATTAATTAACCAGGTTCAAAAGCAAATTACCGGGAGCAATTTTGGTGGAATCGTAATTAATTTAGTGCAACCCAATGAAGCCACGACAGCCTTTATTCAGCAACAATGGCAATTACCACCTCAACGAGTAATTGGAACCGGAACAATGAGTGATACCCAAGCGTTGAAACTTGCCATTGGAGAAAGTCTTCAGTTGGCTTCCGACAACGTTACCGGTTATGTATACGGCCAGCATGATGGTCGATTAGTACCTGCTTGGTCAACCATTCGGGTAAATGGACGCTTTAATGACCAAGCAATTAGTGGTCATAAGATTGACCAGAACAAGCTGGTGATCAATGCCCGGTTGATCAATTATTATATTAAACGTGGACAAGCCGGAGCGTTGACGGAAACTAGGTTGGCCTTAGAACTGATCCAGGCCATTTTAGAAGACCGGCAGGCCGTGTATACCTTAGCAGTAAATCAACCCCAATTTGGCGGGTATGTTAGTTTTCCAGTCATGTTAGGCCAAAATGGGGTTCAAAATTATTTGCTTTTGAAACTGTATTCTCTTGAAGAGGAGCAACTGAAAGTCGCCCGACAAGCAATTGCTGATCAAGAGCTACAGTTGGCGCAAAGTTAAAAGCGAGGAAGGGAAGATTCCCAACCTCGCTTTTTTACTAGTATTATTGATACGAACGAAAATGCGGTGCTTGGTAATTAGTCATAAAACTTAGAATTTCATCTAAACTAGTGGCAAAGGCGATCGCATGAAGGTACTGTTTTTCTAGAAAACCTTGATTACTCATCTTCGTTAAAAGGTTTGCTAAATCGTCATAGAAGTGGCGGTAGTTATAGATGGCAACTGGCTTTTGATTATCACCAATTGTTGTCCAAGCTGAAACTTGACTAATCTCTTCTAAGGTTCCTAGACCACCTGGAAGAGCAATGAAGCCGTCTGCCAGTTCAATCATTCGCTCTTTACGTTTATCCATATTGGTAGCTACTTCAAGTTTTTCTAAACGCTCTAATTGAGCCCCACGATCGAGAAGCTCTTTGGTGATTACCCCGGTAACTTGACCACCAGCATCGAGGGTGGCGTTGGCTAGGGTCCCCATTAATCCGTAGCCGCCACCACCATAAATAAGCTCGATTTGTTGTTGAGCTAACTTTTGACCAAGTTGATGGGCTAATTGTTGATAATCAGCAGTTTTACCTGCTTGAGCACCACAAAAAACGGCAATTCGCTTAATCATATTCTCACTTCCTAAAAGACTATTGAATCAATTCTAACATATTAAGCTAGGACTAATTGGAATAATGTAGCGGTAGCGTATTA
Organism: Candidatus Limosilactobacillus faecipullorum; assembly: GCA_019118465.1. GTDB lineage: Bacteria > Bacillota > Bacilli > Lactobacillales > Lactobacillaceae > Limosilactobacillus > Limosilactobacillus faecipullorum. The sequence goes on from DWYX01000058.1 coordinate 15,592, forward strand.
TTTAGGGATAAATAAAACAATCTAAGATTAGTTCAGGATGAATTTTACCATCCTGGACTTTTTTATTACCCTAAGGCCGTGGCTTGGAGCAAACCGGCCAACTGCCTCGACCGTAGTTTTTGTGTAATCTTCGGAAGTATTAGAAAAGCTGGGAAGAAACACAAGTCTCCTCCCAGCCACTTGGAATGAATTATTGCATTGGTTTAAGATGATATACCTCATCATCAGTTTCATCAATGAGGGCGATTGGGCGACTTTCATTCGCCTTAATCGTAATGTGATAGCCGAGTTGATCAAGGTATATTAGGTGTTCGTTGCTGATTTGTTCAACGGTCGCCTTAATTTCATGATTGTCGATTTTTAAACGTAAATCTGGACTAATTGAAATGGTATGATCGCGATTTCGTTCTTCATCATGGTATTGCCAAGTCCCAGCATAAAATAATGGTAAAGCAACCGCAGGCGAATTCTTTTTGGAATGGCTGAGACCAAATGAGCTTGAAATCCCAGCCAGTAATCCCGCACCAAATAATAACAATCCTTTTTTCTTCATCGTTATCACCTAAAACCTAATAGTATTAACTTCATCAATTATACACATTTCTCACCAGAAAAAAGTTTCATTTTGGTTAAAAAGAGATAATACGCGATTTGCTAGTTCGTAACATTTAACAAAAAAAGCCTAACAAGGTTAGACTCAAAGTAGACTAAAAAAGGAGTCTTTGCCTTGTTAAGCTACTTTAAGTCTAGTTATGATCGCCATGATTTTCA
>DWYX01000059.1 GCA_019118465.1 Candidatus Limosilactobacillus faecipullorum
AACTACAGGAGGAAATAACCTATACCAGTTGACCAAAGCCAATGATAATTAGAGGCTATCATGCGGTGACCAGAAAGCAAGTTGTAATGTCACAAAAAACAAAAGGATTATTTTTAATATACGAGGAGGAAGTTAGATGCCAGTAATCGAATTAAACCAAATCAGTAAGTTCTATGGTGAGGGCGTTGGCCGGGTTCAAGCCCTAAAGAAGATTAACTTCCAAGCATCAGCAGGAGAATTAAACTTGGTAATCGGCCCTTCTGGTTCAGGAAAGAGTACCTTTCTAACCATCACTGGGGGGTTGCAATCCCCTAGTGAAGGACGGGTTTTGATCAATGGAAAGGATACAACCAAGTTGTCAAATAAGGAACGCGACCGGATGCGGCTTGAAGAGATTGGATTTGTTTTACAATCATATAACTTGCTTCCCTACTTAACGGTTCAACAACAATTTGAACTTGTTGACCGGGTAAAGAAGCAGGGAAATCTGTCCCAAGCAGAACTTCAACACTTATTAGAAGAACTTGGGATTAGTCAACTCGTCCATAAGTATCCAGATCAACTCTCAGGCGGTCAGAATCAACGGGTGGCAATTGCTCGGGCCTTATACGCTAACCCACCAATTATCTTAGCTGACGAACCAACGGCGGCTTTAGATAGTGAACGAGTAAAAATTGTTGGCCAGTTATTTAAAAATTTAGCGACCGAACGGCAAAAAGCCGTGGTAGTGGTAACTCATGATCAACGGTTAATGCCTTTTGCTGACCGGGTTACTAAAATTGAAGATGGCCAATTAATTCAGGTTAAATGATGTGGGCTTTTCGACTTGAGTTTCTGAGTAACATGCGGAGATAAAAAAGGGTGGGAAGAAATCTGAGTTTCTTCTCGCCCTTTCTTGACAATTAATGTTTAAAAATCCGCTAGCTGGTCCTTAAGTCGGAGATTGAGTATAATTTAGGCAACTAATCAACATTAAAACGGAGGCGACGAGATGGCGTTATTGGAGTTAACGGATATTCATAAGTCTTATTATCTGGGGAAAGAAGAATTCCCGGTTTTAAAAGGAATTGACTTGCAATTTGAACGCGGAGAATTTGTGTCCATTCTCGGTGAGTCCGGGGGTGGGAAAACGACCCTCATGAATATTATTGGGGGACTTGACCGTGAGTTTAAGGGAACAGTTAAGGTCGAAGGTCGGGTTCTCGATCACCAAAAAGAGAAGCAATTAGATGAATACCGGCGAGCAATGGTTGGTTACATTTACCAATCATATAATTTAATTCCTCACTTAACAGTATTGGACAACGTGATGGTTTCGCTGGAAATGACCACTTTAAGTCCAGCTGAGAAGAAACAACGGGCGATACAATTACTAACCGAAGTCGGCCTTAGTGATCATATTAAAAAACATCCCCGCCAGTTATCAGGGGGCCAAAAACAACGGGTAGCGATTGCTCGGGCACTAGCTGCCGACCCGCAAATTATCATTGCTGACGAACCGACGGGAGCCCTTGATGCGCAAAATACCCAAGAAGTTTTGGAAATCTTGGATCGGATCGCCCAAGATGGGAAGTTGGTGATTGCGGTTACCCACTCAAACGAGGTTGCTAATCACGGAACCCGGATTGTTCGTTTGGCAGATGGAAAGATCGAAGCCGACGAACAACTACGGCCAACTTACCCTGTTCAAGAGGTGGAAAGATTAACCCCCCGGCCATTACCTGCAATTTCAAGTTATCGGACGGCCTTTAAGCACTTGATGTACAACTTCTGGCGCAATTCGTTGATCATGTTGGGGGTTGGGATCGGGCTTTTTGCAGTGATCCTTTTTAGCGGAATTGGGAATGGGGTCAATGGCTATCTCCAAAACCAAATCAATAGGGTTGCTAATCCAGAAGTAATCTCCGTCCTTAAGAATCAAACCGGAAAGAAGATGACCAACGAGCAGTTGCAATCATCAATTCAAAATATTGCCGCTAATTTGCAAGGTTCAACGATCAAGGCTAGTGAAGTTCACCGGATTGAACGATTAAAGGGGGTTAAAAAGGTTGAAGCTGGGTATATTATTCCAGCTTACCGGTTAACCAACCAAGCCAAAGAACAAAGTGGTACGATGATGCAAACCTGGTCCTTAGCTGAGAAAAAAGATCTCCTAAAGGTTGGTCATACGCCAAAAAAAGGGGAGCTAGTCCTAAAAAAACAAGATGCAATTGAACTTTTTGGTAACCACCCAATGAAATCATTTGTTGGTAAGACCGTAAAAATGGAATTTCAATGGGTTAATACCCAAAAACAACCAGTGGTAATTAACCTTGATCTAAAGGTTGCTGGGATTACTGATGGAACGAGTGGGGCAACGGTAATTAATGCTCCAACTGTTCGCCAAGCTTTAAAGCAAGCAAAGGCAACGTCCTCACCAAACTCACTAGCAGTTAAGGTTAAGTCGCTTGACCAAGTAAACCATGTTGCTAGCCAGATTAATAACTTAAAGACGAATGGTAAACGGGTCGTCGGGGCAATTACTATCGGTTCGGTTCTTAAGCGGGTCAATACCTACGTTAAACTAGCGGCCAACGTTTTAGCAGCGATTGCCGGAATCTCGCTATTGGTTTCTGCCTTGATGATTATCGTAACGATGTACATGTCAGTATCGGAACGAACGAAGGAAATCGGGATCTTGCGGGCCTTAGGCGAGCGGAAGAAAGATATTCGCCGCCTCTTTACTGCTGAATCGTTATTAATCGGCCTTTTTGGAGCAGTTTTTGCCTTGGTTATTTCCTTATTGGTAGCTTGGGGCCTAAACGCTTCTTTGGCACACTTGATAAAATATCAAATCGTCCAGATTACTGTTGGGAACGCAATTTTTGCCTTTTTGGCAGCGATCATTATTTCTTTCCTTGCCGCAGTCCTACCAGCCCGTCGCGCAGCAAAATTAAACCCAATTGATGCTCTTGCGGAGGACTAGTCATTTTTAAGAAAACGGTTTAGGATAGGATAAACGGTTAGTTAAATTAAAAAATGTGCTAAGATAGAAGCGTTAAAAAAGGGGTGTTATATATGGGAAATAGAGATCGACGAAAATTGATTAAGCAATTAATTGCAGATTTTAAAATTAGTACGCAAGAAGAATTGTTACAACGTCTAAAAGATGCCGGGGAAGAAGCAACCCAAGCAACGATTTCGCGGGATTTGCATTCACTCAACGTCGCAAAAGTAAATGATGAAAATGGGCATTCATACTATATCCAAGTTGAAAATGCCGCATCTAAAATTAATCAGCGGATGTATGAGATGATTCGAAATACGGTTGAATCAATTACCACGGTTCAATTTATAAATGTTATTAAGACAACCCCGAACTCAAATTACGCCACAATTTTAGCAGGACTATTTGATGATAGTCAGATGCCTGAAGTTACGGGAACGCTAGCGGGAAATGATACCTTTATTACGATTAGTCGGACTCCAGAAGAAGCAAAAAAGATTAACCAATTAGTGCAAAAGTACATGGAACACTAGCAGATACGATAAAAGCGGGAGGCTGAGAAGAAACTTATGTTTCTTCCCAGCCTCCCGCTTTTGTTACCGGCCCAAACCGGAATTTTCGACAGCATCCGCAATGAGGGACATAATTTGAGGGCTAGTTAATTGATAAACCATATTTTTACCATGACGACTAGCTGAAACTAGTTTTTTTTGCTTTAGTAGCTTTAATTGATGAGAAACGGCGGATTGTTCCCATTCTAGCGAAGCACTAATTTCTGAAACGGTCATCCGATTTTGCATTAGCAGATAAAGTAATTGTAGTCGTTTGGGATGGCCAAGAACTTTAAACAGGGAACTAACTCGTTGGAGCTCTTCTTGGCGAAGTGATTGATAATTCACCCGGGACTACCTCCCTTTAAAGAAATTTGTTAAAAAATGAAGTGGCTACACAAGGGAAGCTACTTCATTTTTAGTTTACTTTAGAATGATAGTTTTTGACCAACGTAAATGGTATAAGGTTGGCTAATATTGTTTTGCAAAGCTAATTGTTGCCAGTTGACGCCCAACTTTGTCGCAATGCCATAAAGCGTGTCACCACTAGTAACGGTGTAGGCACCGGAAGCAGTGGTGCTAGTCTTGGTAGTAACATTTGAAGTAGTTGTACCACTAAGCTTTAAAGTTTGACCAACATAAATCATATTTGGATTTGAAATTCCATTTACCTTTGCTAAGGCTTCATAGGAAGTACCGTGAGCACTAGCAATGCCAGAGAGGGTATCGCCACTTTTGACAGTGTAGGTACCTTGAGTAGTAGTAGTTGCTTTTGTAGTAGTGCTAGTTTTGGCGGTTGAAGAAGAACTATTAGCGAGCTTTAAAGTCTGACCAACGTAGATTAAGTTTGGGTTGGTTAAGTTGTTCAAAGTTGCTAGTTTTTCATAAGTCGTGTTGTGACTTGTAGCAATGCTTGATAAGGTGTCACCGGACTTAACCGTGTAAGTGGAAACGCTAGTTGAAGTTGTATTTGAACTTGTCTTAGCTGTAGTTGAATTAGTAGTTGCCTTAACCTTGAGAACTTGGCCAACATAAATTAAGTTTGGATTAGTAAGTTGGTTTAGTTTAGTTAGGGTTGAGGTAGTTGTGCTAAATTGGTTTGCGATACCAGAAAGGGTATCCCCCGACTTAACCGTATAAGTAGTTGCATTGGTTGAACTAGTACTTTGACTAGTTTGACCAGAGGAAACATTAGTAGAAGCACTAGCTTGACGAACTAATAACCGTTGACCAACGTAAATTAGGTTTGGATTAGCCAGGTGGTTCAATTGGGTTAAGGTTTGAACGGTGGTACTGTGATTACTTGCAATCCCAGAAAGGGTATCCCCCGACTTAACCGTGTAGTAGTTAGTCCCCCCGGTTGAAGTTGAGGTTCCGTTGCCTCGATCACTAGTGTTATATGAGGTTCCATTACTAGTGCTGTTGTTCTTAGTGTTAACGGCGGTTGTACCAGAAAGGGCAATCGTATCTAAGCGATCAAGACCGTAAGTTTGAACCAACTTGATTAAAGAACTTGCATAGCTAGGATCAGTAGCATAGCCATCGGCACTAAGTTTATGAGCAACGCTTGTATAGTTAGTATCTCCAAGTAAGTTGCTGTAACGACTATTTTCGTTTAAGAATGCACCGTGATCTTCAACGGATTCGTTGTTGCTAGCATAGGAACGGAAGTTGTCGTATACATAAACGCTTCGACCATTGTAAACTTCGCGTGTTTGCAAACGAATTGAATTACCGTTGTAACTCCCCTTGATCCCAAATAAGTTGTGAGCAGCAGTTGAAAGATAAGAATTTCCCCAACCACTTTCGAGAATAGCTTGGGCAACTGTAATGGAAGGTAATACCTTGTACGTTTGCCAACCATTGATTGCCCCTTGAGCGACACTTTCAATGAAGGCTTGGCTATGTGCGTTGGTAGAGAAAGTGATTGAATTTAGATCAACACTAGCTGAGGAATTGGCCGCTGACGAAGAAGTAGCGACTTTTGATTCAGCCACGTTAGCACTAGTAGCAACTTTTGAATCTGTAACTGCGGCTAAGTTTAGTGTTGTGGTTTCGCTAGTAGCGGCACTATTTTCACTTACCTGTGAGCTAGCGCTAGTTGCTGACGAAGTAGCTGATGAGGCACTGGAAGTAACTGCACTAGCGGTAGAAGTGCTTTGGCTAGCGCTTGAAGCCGCACTAGTAGTGGCGCTACTGTCACTGCCATTGGCGCTCGTTGTTTGGACTGCACTATTTGGATTAGCTGTTTGGTCATCGGCGTGAGCAACAGCTCCGGTTGCTGTTAACAAAGTTAAAGCACAAACGCTAGTAAATACCCACTTGCGACCGCTTTTATACATCTTATAGTGCAGATTAGTAGTTTCGTATTGAGTGTTTTTCATATTATAGGGTCCCCTCTGAACAAGTCCTTACTCAATTAATGATCATTCGAAAAAATAATATGTCTTTTAAAAGTTTAAGAAAATTATAAGGATTCAGCACCTTCAAACTAGCATGATTTTTTAAGAAAATCAACGAATTTTGCTAGTCTTTTTTTACGAAAACGACAAGATACTATGAATTGTAAATTAAAAGAAGGAAAATGATTAATAACAATAAAAATGTTGGGCAAAATCAAGCTAGTGCAAGGAGCTAATTAACTTTTAAGAAAATTAGCTCCTTGGGGCATATTAAAAATGGACCGTTAACTCTGTAACTTATTTGGTTTTTAACGATTGCTCTAGCAATGAAGTTTTGAGATTGGTATACTGATGGTTAGTTGAAAATGACAACGCAAACATTGGGTTGTTAGCAGGTTTTCTTAATAATTTTTGTAAGTGGAGTAATAAAGATGGTAGCGAAGTTAAAAGACGTAGCTGAATTGGCTGGGGTATCAGTTACAACAGTTTCCCGGGTGATTAATAATTATGGTTCCTTAAGTAAAAAGACTATCTATAAGGTTCACCAAGCGATGCGAGAATTAAATTATCAGCCAAACGCATTAGCTCGGGCGATGCAGGGGAAGCCATCAAACTTTATTGGTTTGATTTTTCCAAACTTAACGAATCCTTTTTATGCAGAATTAGTTAATGACCTTGAATCACGGCTGTTTGCAAAGGGGTATAAGACAATCATTGCTTCTGCTGCCGAAAATGAACAAATTGAACATGAGTACTTAGGAATGCTGATGGCTAACCAAGTTGACGGGATTATTTCGGGATCGCATAACCTAGGAATCGCAGAATATAAGCAGGTTGGGGCACCGATTGTTTCCTTTGACCGTTATTTAGCTGACGGAATCCCAATTGTTACTTCGGATAGTTATACTGGTGGCCGACTAGCAGCTGACTACCTTGTTAATTGGGGATGTCAAAACTTAGCAGTATTAATTGATGAGGATACCTCTTCTTCACCAACGATTAATCGGGTACAAGGGGTGGTCGATTACATGAACGAACACGACTTTGAATACACCCCGTTGGATGTCAACGAAATTCAAATTGAAGATGTCTTCCCTGGCGATTTTGATGGGGTTTTAGCACCGGATGATGAATTTGCCTTACAAATTAAGAGTCTTGCTGAGCAAGCTGGCAAGACCTTTGGTAAAGATTTTATTGTGACTGGTTACAACGGCTCTCGCCTTGTCCAAAAGATTGCGCCGGAATTGCCAACGGTGGTTCGGCCAGTCGATGATTTAGCCGAAGAGCTGATTGATACCTTATTAAAGCGGATTGCAGATCCATCGAAGCCGCTTCCATCAAAGGAATTACCGGTGATTTTTAAAAAATAGTTATATACATTAAAGCCGAGGAGAAACAGGCTTGTTTCTTCCCGGCTTTAATGAACTTTAGGCTTATTTTTGTGAAGCCATAAACTTCCGTAATAAACCAGCTTCTTCTTCAGTTGCTTCACTAGCTTGTGACTTGATGTCATGAACCCGTTCAACTGAGATTTGACTCCCAAATGCCACTTGATTGTCGATCATGTCATGGTCCTTTTCAAAGTTAATGATTTCCATTGAAAGGTTATTTGATTCGTCCATTGTAAATCCTCCAGTATGGTGTAAATTAGTAACTCGTTATATTTTACCCCATTGCAGAAGGCATTTTCAAAAAAATTAACCAAATGTGGTACAATTTAGTGATGATAACGAAAAAAGATTGATAATGCTAAAAGGATGGTTAGAAGAATGACATGGAATTGGTTAGGCTGGCTTCTTTGGTTAGGGGCATTAGTCTACTTGTGCTGGGTAATCCACTATATTCGGGTTCACCAACTAATGTTAATCGCAAAAACTGGAAATCGCGTTAATAAAACCTTGATGGCTAAATATATTGGCTTCTTAATCATTGCCTTGATTTGGGTTGGTGGGATGTATTATATGACCTTTAATCGCAAGGTTGACTATACAGATCAAACGGTAGTAAAAGTTAAGACTAATTATGCCCCATTACAGTTGATGGCTTCAGGAAATGACTACTATTACGTCTTAGGAAATCGGAGTGAGGGTAGTCGGCATCACCTTGCATCATACACTTATTCAACGGCAACCCGCCGGAATACAGTTAGTTCACGCTATGCAACAGTTGTGACTGGAGATAGCTTAATTCCAAACGATGCCCGTCAATATCCATGGAATCAGAAACAATTAACAACGGAAGATAATAATTCTAGTCATGCCTTTGTTGCTGAAATGGATGTGACCTACCGGAATACGATGATTAACGGGATTGGTCTTCGTGCAAATCGGCCGGCTAGCCAATATAATTTAATCCGAATTCCAGCAACAAACCTTTTAAAGGAACAATAATAACTAGCCATGCGAAAATTGCATGATATAATTGTAAAGAATGCCACGGTTGTGTGATAACAACCACGGAAGAAATTACTTTTAATGAAGGAGATAAAACGATGATTCAAACGATTGACTTGAAAAAAGGTATGGTTTTTGAACGTGATGGTAAGTTGCTTCGGGTTTTGCAAATTAACCACCACAAGCCAGGTAAGGGGAACACTTTGATGCAAATGGACATCCAAGATCTCCGTTCTGGTTCAATTGTTCACACGACGATGCGGCCATCTGAAAAGGTTGAACAAGTTAATGTTGACAAGCGGAATGCTCAATACCTTTACGACGAAGGTAACACGTCCGTCTTCATGGACCTTGAAACCTACGAACAATACGAAATTGACCAAGCCCAAATTACTAACGAAAAGAAGTACTTGGTTGAAAACATGGAAGTTTTGATGGAATTCGTTGGCAGTGAATTAGTTGGGATTGAATTACCAGCTACGGTTACCCTTGAAGTTGTGGACACCCAACCTGAAATCAAGGGGGCTACCATTGATGGTGGTGGGAAGCCAGCTACCTTGAACACGGGCTTGGTTGTTAACGTGCCATCCTTCATTAAGAACGGGGACAAGATCATTGTTAACACCGCTGATGGTGCTTACAAGTCGCGGGCTTAATATTAGGTTGAGAAAAAATCTTTCTCATTTTTAGATAAAAAACGCAAACTTTAAATTTGGCAGTTAAGGCTCAAATTAAGTTTGCGTTTTTTATAATTTCAAATTATAAGCTTAAATATCGTAAATCCCAACTTTATCAGCAATAACAATCCGGCCAGCAAAACCTTCTCCACTAGGAGTTGTGAGGCCAAGCTTTGTGTATGCTAAAGTAACGGTTGAAGCGGCTTTAACAGCGACGCCCATCGCTTCTCCAGTATCAGTATTTAAACCGGAAGGGATATCAACTGCAACGACTGGAGCAGGGGCTTGGTTAACGGCTTCGATAACTTCGCGGTAGTGCCCCGTAACTTCGCGGTCAATTCCAATCCCAAAGATTGCATCGACAATTAAAGTTGCATCTTTGAGAGCTGCTAAATCAGTAGTTGCCGGAATTTGATAGTAAGCACAGGTGTGTTGTTGAACCCGGTTTTCTTCAGATGCTTGGGCCGGTGGCATTACAAATAGGAGTTTGACTGGGGTGCCGGCTAAGTGAAGGAGCCGAGCAACGGCTAAGCCATCGCCACCGTTATTTCCGTTACCGACAACAACGACGACTTGATGGCGTTTTTCCTTTGGTAAGGCTAAAATATGATCAGCGATTGCTAATGCTGCCCGTTCCATTAATACTAGCGCCGGAATTCCAACTTCATTAATGGTATGGTGATCAAGGGCGCGCATTTCTTTTGCGGTTACAACTTTTGTCATCAGTTTCATCCCTTCCTTGATGTTGGTACCCTTATCTTACCACGAAATAAAGCGGTTGCAGTTATAGAAATTGAGGTTAATTTAAATTGAGTAAGAAAAATCAGTATGACGTTTTAAAATTTTACGGTTTACCAGTTGAAATGGATAATTCTGGCAAATATCGAATCAAACTTGACCATGATGGATTCGCTAAAATTCATACTTGGCGAATTGGAAAGCATACGAAGGGCAAATTTACTCATCCGGGTCAATTAATGCTTACTGAGAATAACTTAACGGTTTTAATTCTCAAGGCTGAACCAATGGCTTTTAAAGATCGCCACAGTGAAACCCCAATGCAAAGGTTCTTAACCGTTGAGGTTACCCCTGATACTTTAAAGCAAGGACAGTCTTTAATGGAGGAATAATTTGAAAACATTAGTCGTGATCGGCCATCCTAAATTAGCCGATTCAGAAACCCAACCCTTTTTAAAACAAGTTGGTAAAAACTGGGCAACTTTTCATGAACTTGAAGCACCATTTGATGTTACTACTGAACGGCAATTAATTTGGCAAGCCGAGCGGGTAATATTGCAGTTTCCGTTTTATTGGTACAGTGTTCCAGCAATTATGAAGCAATGGCTAGATGAAGTTTTTGACGATGAATTGCTAGGTCCCCACCATGACCGGTTAACTAATAAAGAACTTGGGGTTGTAGTTAGCTTAGGAAGGCCAATTAGCGAGTTTCAAAGCGGCCAGAAACAGGCTTTTACAATTGATGAGTACCTCCGGCCATTACAAGGGCTGGCTTTAGCAACGAAGATGAAATGGCTCTCGCCGCTGGTAGTTAGTCAATTTGTTTACCAGAGCGATTTGGCTCAGCAACAACTAGCGATTTCTTATCAACAATACTTAGACCTACCTCAGCCAATTCATTTCAAAGACCGGGTAGCTTGGTTAGCTGAGCGATTAGAAGCAATGCAAGCTAACACCCAAGATGAAGTGGCTCGACAAGAATTGCAACAACTAGCGTCACTGCTGCTGATGAAACAGGACCAATTAGAGGACTTAAATGATAACTTACGATTGGTTCGGGAAACGGAAGGTTTTTGAGAATGGACGAGTGGACAGATAAAACTCTAAAAGACTTAGAGCAACGTTTGCCAAATTACCTTAATCAAGCAACTCTAGGTGAATTAAGGCGGCTGTTGGTGGAACAAACTAAAAGAATCGATCGGGCAGAAGGTGAGCTCGACGGTCGGGCGTGGAGTAAACAAAATTGGTAAAAAGCGAACGATTGTTGTGCTCTGAAAGATAAAAGTCCCTTTATAATTGGTAATTAACGAAAAAATTTAAATAAAGTTCCAATTTTTCTTTACAAAGTTAAGCGAATATTATAAGATAGCTTCTGTAATTTTGTTCGTGAAAACGGAAAGGGAGAAAGATTGTGACTTGGCTTAATCGCTATTTTGAATTAGACAAACTTAGTACAACCGTTAGGAGAGAAATTTTAGCGGGGATAACGACTTTCATTTCAATGTCGTATATTCTTTTTGTAAATCCGAACGTTCTTGGGGCAGCTAAGATGAATGCTGGGGCGGTCTTTACAGCAACAGCTCTGGCAAGTGCTTTAGGGTGTTTTTTGATGGGCTTTTTGGCCCGTTATCCAATCGCAACGGCGCCAGCGCTCGGGATTAATGCCTTTTTCTCTTACTCAGTTGTCATTGGAATGGGAGTTAACTGGCAAACGGCCTTAGCGGGGGTATTTGTTGCCTCCTTGATCTTCCTTTTGATCACGGTTTTTAAGTTGCGGGAAATGATTATTAATGCCATTCCAAGTGATTTAAAGTATGCTATTTCGAGTGGGATTGGTTTGTTTATTGCTTTTCTGGGGCTTCACCAAGGGGGCTTGGTTGTTGCTAATAAGTCTACGGTGGTTGGCTTAGGTTCCTTTACGACGCCAACGACTTGGTTAACTATTTTTGGGTTGATTATTACGGCAATTTTAATGATCCGGAAGGTTCCGGGAGCGATCTTCATTGGGATGTTTTTAACCTCAATTTTGGGACTGGTGACTGGGCTAATTAAAATGCCAGCGCACTTAGTTTCCGGAGCGCCAAGTCTGGCCCCAACATTTGGGGTTGCTGTTAAGCACGTCGGGGCAATTAGTACCCCTCAAATGTGGGTTGTGGTCTTAACCTTCCTATTAGTAACCTTCTTTGATACGGCGGGGACCTTGGTTGGACTTGCCCAACAAGCTGGTTTTATGAAGAACAACCAAATGCCACGGGTCGGCAAGGCTTTAATGTCAGATTCTACGGCGATGTTAGCTGGTTCATTACTCGGAACTTCACCAGTGGGAGCTTATGTTGAATCATCTGCTGGGATCGCAGTTGGTGGTCGTTCGGGATTAACCGCTATTGTGACCGGAGTTTGTTTCTTAATTGGAATGTTATTCTCGCCATTGTTAACGGTGGTAACGGACCAAGTAACAGCACCAGCTTTGATCATCGTTGGGGTTTTGATGGCTCAATCGCTTAAGTATGTTGATTGGGGACATTTGGAAGTTGCCATTCCTTCATTCTTAATTGTTTTAGGAATGCCTTTAACCTACAGTATTTCAGATGGGATGGCGCTTGGGTTAATTACCTACCCAATTTGCATGATTGCAGCAAAGCGGGGGCGGGAAGTTCACCCGATTATGTATGGTCTCTTCTTTATCTTCATTATCTTTATGTGGGTATTGACGGTCGGCTAATTATTAATAAAGTTAGAAAGAGTGCAGTGAGCCGGAGGTTTGCGAGCACTCTTTTTTAATTTTAGTGCTTCTTCGTTATAATAGAACTTAGACAAAAAATTAACGGAGGGATTGAAATGGCAGTTAATTTAGAAGCTGTACGTCAAGATCTGTATGAAGCAGTAAATGGTGATTGGGTGGCCCAAGCCAAAATCCCAGCGGATAAACCGGCAACTGGGGGTTTTAATGATTTAGTTGATGAAATCGAAGAAACCTTAATGGCCGATTTAGACCAAATGGAAAAAGAAGCGCCTACGGATCCTAAGTTGGCGGAGGCCGTTAAACTCTATACTTTGACAAAGGACTTTGACCGACGGGAAAAGGAAGGAACGGTTCCTTTGAAAGCTCGCTTAGCGGAACTTGAAAAACTACAAAGTTATCAAGATGTACAGGAACACCTTGTTAATTGGGCGCTTGAAGGTGATGCCTCACCAGTTAGTTTTGATGTTGATGCTGATATGAAAAACGCAACGGTTAATGCCTTATTTGCAGGAGCGCCAGGACTAATTTTGCCAGATAAGACTTACTATGCTAAGGATAATCCGCAAGGCCCACAACTCTTGGCTTTATGGAAACAAATGGTTTTAAAGTTGTTGGTAAAGCTTGATTACCAAGAGGCAAGTGCTAAAGACTTAATTGAAAAAGCGGTCGCCTTTGATGCTTTAATTGTTCCCCATGTTAAGAGTAGTGAAGAAGCAGCGGACTACAGTAAGATGTACAATCCCCAAAGCTTTGATGAATTTGTAGCCCATACGGATCAGCTCGATTTTAGCCAAGTAATTACAAGTTTAGTGGCAACTAAACCAAGTCAAATCATTGTGACTGAACCAGCCTATTACGAAGCCTTAAATGACATTTTAAAGGGTCACTTTACTGAATTTAAGGCTTGGCTTTTAGTTAACCGAGTAACGGGGGAAGCTGGACTCTTAAGTGATGACTTCCGGATCCTTGCCGGTGAATACGGTCGGGCGCTTTCTGGAAAGAAGGAAGCGCCAAACCAACAAAAGTATGCTTACCGCCTTATTAACGGAATGTTTAACCAAGTCGTCGGTGCCTACTATGCTCGCAAATATTTCGGTGCCGATGCTAAGGCTGACGTTGAACACATGGTTCGCCAAATGATTAGCGTTTACGAAGAACGGTTAAAGAAGAACGATTGGCTAAGCCCGGAGACTCGTGAAAAAGCCATTACGAAGCTTGAACATTTAGGGGTTCAAGTGGGTTATCCAGATAAGATCCCAGCGGTTTACGATCATCTTAAGGTTGATCCAACTAAGTCTTTATTGGAAAACCTCGTGATTATGAGTAGGATTGTCGCTCGCAATCAATTTGCTCACTTTGGTAAGCCGGTTGATCGGATGCGGTGGGAAATGAGTCCTGCAACGGTTAACGCTTATTTCCATCCTTTTAAGAACGTTATTGTTTTCCCGGCAGCTGTTCTTCAAGCGCCATTTTATAGTTTGAAACAAAGCAGTAGTCAAAATTATGGCGGAATTGGGGCGGTAATTGCTCATGAAATTTCGCATGCTTTTGACAACAATGGTTCCTTATTTGATGAATATGGGAATTTAAATAACTGGTGGACGAAAGAGGATGCGGCTCACTTTAAGGAATTGGCTCAAGCGATGATTGATGAGTTTGATGGGTTGCCGTTTGCCGGTCAGAAAGTAAATGGGAAGCTAACCGTTTCGGAAAACATTGCTGATGCTGGCGGCTTGAGTTGTGCTCTGAGTGCGGCTAAAAAAGAAGGTGATTTTGATGCACAAGCCTTCTTTATTAATTGGGCTCGGATTTGGCGGACTAAGGCTCGGAAAGAGTACCAACAATTACTGCTCTCAATTGATGTTCATGCGCCTCAAAAATTACGGGCAAACGTCCAAGTTAAGAATTTAGCAGATTTCTATGAAGCTTTTAATATTCAATCAGATGATCCGATGTACTTGGCTCCAGAAAAACGGGTTACCATTTGGTGATCAAGATGGTTAAATTAAAAGTTAAACTTGGCGATATCACTAAGGAAAAAGTTGACGCTATCGTTAATGCGGCCAACACAACCTTGCTCGGTGGTGGTGGAGTTGATGGGGCAATTCACCGGGCGGCTGGTCCAGCATTGAATGTTGCTTGCGCTCGTTTTCACGGTTGTTCAACTGGGGAGGCGCGAATTACTCCCGGTTTTGAATTGCCAGCTCGCTATATTATTCATACGCCAGGGCCAATTTGGCAGGGTGGCAATCATGGGGAAGCAACCTTACTGGCTAATTCGTATCGGAATAGTTTGAAGTTAGCAATTGAAAATGATTGCCAAACGGTCGCTTTCCCTTCGATTAGCACGGGGGTCTATGCTTATCCCTTGGCTCAAGCAGCCCAAATTGCAGTGAAAACGATCCAAACTGTTTTAAAGCAACAGCCACAACTTGAAGTGACAATGGTTTGCTTTGATTCAAAAACCTATCAAGCTTACTTAGATGCGTTGAATGAAAAATAAAAAAGCAGAGGATTCCAAGTTATGGAACTCCTCTGCCTTTGTTTCACATGAAACATAACTATTCTAAGCCAATTGATTTGGCATAGGCGCTTTCTTGGGTAGCTACCCGTTGCCGTTCTTTTTCGTTATACCATGGTGAAATGGTAAAGGCTAAAATATCATTAATTAGGTAAATGGAACTGTTAATTGCCATTGCAAGGGTTGCAGAACCTTGGCGGAATGAAACGAACCAAAGAACTAACTGGGCAAGGCCAGAAGCTAGCCACCAGAAGTATTGGTTGTTAAAGCGCAAGAAGCAGATCACACCAGCAGTTAAACTAATTGAGAAGCTAATCGCATCAATCCATGGTCGAGGGTCATCGGTAAAACGACCGATAAGACTTCCTGATACTAGATAAACCACAATGGTTGCGAGAATTGCAATTGTCCAACTTTTAGCAGTAAAATGGCGAATCTTAGCAGCCATGTTAACGTTCCAGTTAGCAGAAAGAAGAACCGGAATGTCTAAGGTAATAACATAGGCAAGTTGTTCAAGAATACTAAGGTAATTTTTAGCGTTTAAGCCCGCAATAATAAAGCAAATTGCTGATAGGATTCCAAGCCAGCCATTAACGGACTTAGCAGCGTTAATGGCTAATACGCATAGAACCCCAAGGGTCGTACCAATAAAAGTGATTACGGTCACCCAAGTGATTGGGGCATTCACTAAGTTCATTAGTTGACAACCAAGGCTAAAGTAAAATAGATAATAGTTTTGCTTGGGCCAACCTTTTAATTGGTGGGTTAGGAAATTAATATAATTTGTCACTCGTCATCATCCTCTTTTCTCTTCTATATCTTGTGTTTTGATTTGATAATACACAAGATTTTGTGTCTAAAAGACGACGAAAACTAGTATAACAGTTTGAATTTAGAAAACAAGAAGATTTGCATTGATTAATCTAGTGATATGTTATAATCACTGCTTACTTAGATTTAATGAAAACATTTTCTTTTAAAATCAAAAAGTTTTTCAGCCAATTAATTTTCTTGGTTAGCTAATCGAATGTTAAGGATTTTAACTTGATAATTACCATCAGGAGCTGAAACGGTAACCGTTGCGCCTACTTGCTGATGACTAAGGGCATTGCCGAGTGGTGAATCAAAAGCAAGTTTGTTAGTTTGAAGATCAGCTTCTTGGCGTCCAACTAATTGGTATTCGATTTGACTATGATCGTCCAAAAATTCAATGGTTACGAAGCTACCGAGATCAACTTTACCGTCTTCTCTAGGAATGATAATTTGAGCGTATTTAAGCTGTTTATCAAGATAACGAAGCCGACTTTCCAAGTGACGTAAGTCCCGTTTAGCACTACTGTATTCTGTGTTTTCGGAAAGATCGCCTAAAGCGCGCGCGGCTTTCAAGCGAGCGATTAGGGTTGGTCGTTTTTGCTTTAGTTCTTCAATTTGGGTTTCAATCTCGTGATACCCAGTTGGAGTCATTTTTTGAAAATAAATTTCTGCCATTCTTTTCCACCTCAATTTGTTTTCACCACAATTATGGTAAGATGGAAGGCGGAAAACAAGTGGAAGGGAGAAAATTATGAGTGTCACAGTACCGGAGAATATGGAAGAAGTTGCAATGAAGATTGCGCAACATCAAGTCCGTGGTGAACAGCTAACGGTTCAGAAAGTAATTGAAGATGCAGTAAAAGAAATTCTACAAGCCTTTATGGATGAAGCTTTGGAAGGCCATTATGATGACGTTAAACTTGAGGGCCAGACATTAGTGGTTTATGACTTCATGGGTAAGGAGGAAGGCCAGGTTACGCCAGAAAAGGATTGGGTAACGGACTTTCAAGTAGATGCGGATGCAGTGATTGATCGCCTAGAGGAAGCTGTTGGAAAAATTGTGCGGGGACGATAAAATCAGTTCCTTTTGCTTGACCTTTCTTAAGGCTTTCGTTAAAATTAACTTATTATTTGTAAGTTTTTTAAATTTGAAGGAGGATTTTTCCCGATGAAGAAATGGATGAAACGCTTGGGAATTGCAGTTGCCGGGGTATTGATGGTAGTAGGCTTGGCAGCGTGTGGCAAACAAGCTAATTCCAGTCAACCACAATTGGTTAAAAAGGGAACCATCACTGTTGGGATGGAAGGAACGTATGCTCCTTACTCCTACCGGGAAAACGGAAAATTAACTGGGTTTGAAGTTGAATTAGCGCAAAAACTTGGTAAGAAGATGGGTTACAAGGTAAAGATTGTGCCAACCAAATGGGATTCATTAATTGCTGGGGTTGGTTCCAAGAAACTCGACATGGCAATTAACGATATTGCAATGACTCCTGACCGGAAGAAAGCTTATCTTTTCTCTGATCCTTACATTTACTCAAAGTCTGCTTTGATTATGAAGAAGGATAATACTTCCATTAAGTCGATTAGTGATATTAAAGACAAGAAAATTGCAGCTGGGACCGGAACGGCTAACGCTGACAATGTTAAGAAATTCAAAGGTCAAACGGTAGCATCAAGTGACTTTTCAACTTCGATGAGCCTAATTCGGCAAGGCCGAGTTGAAGCGGCGTTGAACTCTAAAGAAGCCTTTCTTTACTACCAAAAGTCGACTGGTGCAAATGACTTGAAGTATGCTGAAGTACCAACCAACAAGATTCCTGAACAATCGATTGGGATTTTGATGGGTAAGAACAACAAGGGGCTTCAAAAGAAGGTTAACAAGGCTTTGGCTGAGTTGCGGAAAGATGGAACTTTGAAGCAATTATCTGAAAAGTACTTTGATGGCGACGTTACTGAAAAGTAGTTTCGATAAGCGCTGAAATTGGGTCGTGGCAAAGGGTGACTTTTGTTGCGGCCCTTTTGCAAATTAGAAAGGAATACCTATGTGGGAAATTATTCGAAGTACCACCCCAGAAATTGTGTGGGCGGGAATTAAATATACCATTCCAATTGCGGTGATCTCATTTGCGATTGGGTTAGTGATTGCAGCGATTACAGCTTTAATTCGGATCTCAAAGCCACGAGGGAATGGTTTGGTAAAGGGCGTTTGGTACCTTGTTAAAGTAATTTTTTCTTTTTACGTTTGGCTTTTCCGGTCAACCCCGTTGTTAGTTCAATTATTCATTGTTTTCTTTGGGCTTCCAAATATTGGGATCCAATTTAATGCCTGGACGGCAGGAATTATTACCTTTTCCTTGAATACTGGGGCCTATGCTTCGGAAACGATTCGGGGGGCAATTAGTTCCCTGCCAAGTTCACAGTGGGAAGCGGCTTATTCATTAGGGATGACATATACTCAGGTGCTTTTTCTAATCATCTTTCCGCAAGCGCTACGGGTAGCTTTACCGCCGCTTTCTAACTCATTTATTGGCCTGGTTAAGGATACTTCCTTGGCTAGTTCAATTACGATCTTGGAAATGTTCATGGTTAGTCAACAGATCGCGTCACATAACTACCAACCATTATTAATGTATTCAATTGTGGCGGCAGTTTATGCGGTTTTCTGTACAATCTTAACAATCCTACAACATCTACTAGAAAAACGAGCTAACCGTTACGAGGTTGCCGAGGGGGAATAAGGAATGATTAAGTTAACGAACGTTGATAAGCAATACAAAGAACACCATGCTTTGGATAGTGTTACGGTTGAATTTCCTGAACACGAAACGACAGTTATTTTAGGACCGTCCGGAGCCGGGAAATCAACGTTATTACGGGCAATTAATCTTTTGGAACGACCTCAAACGGGAACCATGACGATTGGGGATTTAACTGTTGATTTCAGTAAGAATCTAAGTAACCACGAAGTCTTGGCTTTGCGCCGGAAGACGGCAATGGTCTTTCAAAGCTGGAATCTTTTTCCACACTTAACGATTTTACGGAACATCACTGAAGGTCCGATTCACGTTTTAAAACAAGACAAGGCGACTGCTGAAAAGCACGCCATGGAATTGCTTGAGCAAGTTGGTTTAGCCGATACGGCAAATCGGTATCCAAATCAACTTTCTGGAGGGCAACAACAACGGATTTCAATTTGTCGGGCATTAGCAATGAATCCTTACTATATCCTGTTTGATGAACCAACAAGTGCCTTAGACCCTGAGCTTGAAGCCCAAGTTCTCCGTGTGTTGCAAGACTTGGCAAAGAGCCAACACTCAATGATTGTTGTGACTCACAATATGGAATTTGCCCGGCGGGTGGCAGATAAGATCGTTTTTGTTGAAGAAGGACGAGTCGAATTTGCGGGGACGAGTGAAGCTTTCTTTAACCGGCCAACCGAACGGATTGCTACTTTCTTGGATGCAATGAAGTTTTGATTTTATAAAAAACTGAGTTATGAAGCTGCAAAGCAACATAACTCAGTTTTTTGTTTTAAAGTTTTCTTTGAACATCATAAGGCTTTGAGGCTTTATGGTCAGCGGGGAGAGCATCTTTAGTGTAAAAGATGGCGTACTCTTCGTCATTGGGTCCCTTGGCAATTACGAGGTCGTCAACATGTTTCTCTTTTTTGTAAATTTGTCCTTTCCGGACCGCTTCATCATAGTCGTGAATATTGGCAATTGAATCGCCCGGATTAAAGAAAATACGGTTATCCATCAAATCACTCCTTTCATTAAGCTTGGCAAGGAAGTTCAAGCTTTGCCTTTGCTAGAACATGGCCTTGAATTGCGTGACGGAATTCGTTGAGCCAGTAACCGTTTTGGAGTGGCAGGTTAGTGTCAAGAGCATATACGGTTAAGGTGTAATCGTGAGCTTTGTCCGGTGGTTGAGGGCCATTGTACCCAACTTGGACATCAGCTTCCCGCGGCGAGAATTTATTGGCACTGCTGTTCTTCCCCTGAATGAACTGTTGCCGTAATTTAGGATCAAAACTGGCATTTTCCGGAATGGTTTGCCATTCAACTGGCAAGTTAGCGGCTAACCAGTGGATCCAAGTAAAGCCGCAAACGGGTGTTGAATCAAAATCCACAAAAGTTAGGGCAAGCGACTTAGCGCCAGTTGGAACATCCTTAATGTGAATTGGAAAGGACCGGTTAGGAACCCCATGGTAAATATCTGTAGCTGGGGCATGTTTTGTGAAACGGTCAGGCAGATACTGGTTTTCTAATGTAACTGAAATTTCCATTTTCTCACCTCTTTCTGTTATCTTACTATCATTATAACCTATTGCGTAAACTTGACACGAAAATCATGCAGATCCGTCTTACTAAGGCCGAGAGTGGTGGTTAAGAATTCTTCTAAGCCCCCAAATTGATTATCAATCGTATTGAAAGCTTCGTTAAGATAATCAATGTTAACCCCGGCAACGTCCCGGAAATTCTGTAAGAAAAAGTCAGTGCGGCCCTCAGCTTTAATTCGTTGAACCGTTTTGTCAATGATAGCTTTTGTAGTTTGATTTGAAAGCAAGTAGTCGGTTTGAATAGTTTTCTTTGGAACGCCAAGGGTAGCTAGTAAAAGGGCAGCCGATACCCCAGTACGGTCCTTACCCGCAGTACAGTGGAAGATCAAACTTTGGTCATCGTTAAGACTAAGCGCAACTTCAAACAACTTCTTAAAAGCAGCTTGACCACTCGGGAAAGTGATCATTTCATGATAGACGTTTTTCATGTGCTGGTAGCCAACGTTGGGGTCGTAGTCGGCCTTGGGGCCATAACCAGCGAGTCCTTTTGAGGAACGGGTTTTGTCAGTATCGAAAACGGGATTAAACCAGTATTTGGTTTGATCAGGATAACGGTCGGGCTCATTTTTAACTTCGGCTGGGGAACGTAAGTCAATATCGGCTTTCAAGTTTAAGCTATGCAGAAGTTTTAAATCGTTTTGGTCTAAATCGGCTAATTTTCCGCTCCGTAATAACCGGTGCCAGCTAACGATTTTTCCATTGGTAGTTTGATAACCACCAAGATCGCGAAAATTGTAACCATTTGTAATTGGTAAAAGACGATTCGGCATTAATTTTCTCCTTTCAGCAGGGATTGAACTGCATTTGCAAAGTGTTTTCCAAGGGCAATTGAACCAACTTGGTCTGGATGAAGGCCATCGGTTGTTGAAGTTAACCAGCCATCTGTTTCGATAACTGGAAAGTTAAAGTCATGTCCCAATTGACGTAATTCTGGAACGAAGGCTTGGGCAAAGGGGATCAAGATGGCAATGTGGCCACTAAAATAATTCTTTAGTTGGGTGAAGTAGGCTCGGGCGGCTATTAAAAATTCATGTGAACTAAATTGTCGGTCGTTCACTCCTAGAGCAACGATGATCCACTCGCTAGTGGGTAAGGAGCAAGTGGTTTGAGTATCAATGTGGGTAAGCCAGTGAATCGCTGGGGGTACTTGACCGGTTCCGGGACGGAGGAAACCAGCTGCTGAATAAGCGATCCGGCCAATGGGCATTTGTAGTTGTTCGCTGGTAATTCCAATGTAGTTACTTTCCGGATGGTAGTCAACGCTTGCGTGTTTACCTCCAACCCAACAACCAGCGGTAATTGAGTCGCCGATTACCGTAACTCGAGGAACGGTAACAAGTGGTTGCCATTGCCCTTCGTCAGCGATTTCAATCCCGGTTAAAGTAAAACCTTGATGATTTTTCCAAACTTGATCCAGATCACAATTTCCTCCAGTCATAATCGTAACACTGGCAGTTTCTGGAAGCGAAATGGTATAAGGTTGTCCAGCATAAAAACTAGCCCACTTTCCATCGTTGACCTTAATTATAAATTTAGCGGCTGGGCTATACTGGTTAGCGCGATTTTGACTATTGATCGTAATTGAAGGACTTTTTTTGATGTTAATGGTAAAAGAATTACCGAGTAATGGGGTATATAAGCTTGGTTGGTGCTCAAAGGTCTTAACTTGCCACCGACTTCCCGGGTAAGTTGCGGTAATTAGTTGCTCCGGACTTAAAGTTTTCATAATTTTACCTCCACTTTTTAATTATACCGTAAGACCAGTTATCATCACGAATTTAAAGGATTTTTCTAAAAAATGTAAGCGGTATCTTGACCAGGATGGAAAAGGAGAGTAACATTATTTTAGTAAAGTTTTATTAAATTTAACCAGGAGATTTTTGGAGGTTAATAAAATGAAGAAGGAAGAACTGCTCAAGAGCTATGAAGAAACTTTCCACACGGCAGGTCAAGATGTCTTTTTCTCACCAGGTCGGATTAATGTGATTGGGGAACATACTGACTACAATGGTGGTCGGGTTTTTCCATGTGCAATTAGCTTAGGGACTTATGCTGCTTATGGTCCTCGGGATGATGACGAAGTTCAATTGGCTTCCTTGAACATGGACGGTAAGATCGTTAGTTTCAAGATTGACGATGACAAGCCAGAAACCGAAGATGATCGGAAGTGGACCAACTACTTTAAGGGAATGTTAGTCTACCTGCGGCAAAAGGGCTACAAGATTGACCACGGATTCAATCTCTTAGTTCATGGGAACTTGCCATATGGGGCTGGGCTTTCCTCTTCGGCTTCCATTGAAATGTTAATGGGGGAAGTTTTAAAGGAAGAATTTAACCTTGATATCGAACAATTAGACCTTGTTAAGCTTGGTCAAAAGACGGAAAATGATTTCGTCGGTTTGAACTCTGGGATCATGGACCAATTCGCTGTTGGAATGGGGAAGAAGGATAACGCGATCTTCCTTGACTGCAATACCTTGGAATACAAGTACATGCCCCTTGAACTTGGCGACTACGAAATTGTTATCATGAGTACGAACAAGAAGCACTCTTTAGCTGGTTCAGCTTACAATGAACGGGTTGCTCAATGTCAAGAAGCTGTTAAGCGTTTGCGAGCTAAGTTAGATATTCAAACGCTTGGGGAATTAAGTTCCGAAACCTTTGATGAATACTCCTACTTGATTAACGATGATGTATTACTCCGCCGGGCTCGCCACGCGGTTTTTGAAAATGAACGGACGGTTAAGGCGACTGAAGCGATGAAAGCTGGAGATCTTGAAAAGCTTGGTCGTTTAATCAACGCTTCTCACGTTTCCCTTCACTTTGACTACGAAGTTTCTGGGATGGAATTAGATACTTTAGCTGAAGCCGCATGGCAACAACCAGGTGTTCTTGGTGCCCGGATGATTGGTGGGGGCTTCGCCGGAAGTGCCATCGCAATCGTTAAGAAGGACCAAGCTGAAAGCTTGAAAGAAAAGGTTGGTAAGATCTACGAAGAAAAAGTTGGCTATGCGGCTAGCTTCTACGACGCTGAAATCGTAGATGGCCCACACAAGCTCTAATCTTGGTAACTGACCTCAAATGACACAAATAACGTCTTCGTGCCACTAGTAGGTAGTGGAAGGCGTTATTTTTGTTAAAGCTGACAAAAAAGATAATAAGGGGAATTTTAAACATGGGTGTAATTGCTGAATTCGCACAAAAGACAATTGATGCAGGGGCTTTTGAAGCACTAGACAAAGTGTATGTTGAAAATAAGATTCGGGCATTAGTTGGGGATGAAGATGTCCCAGCTAAGGCGGGAAAGTTAGTTCCACAATTGGTTGAACTAGCGGTTAGTCGTGGAAAAATTGAAGATGGCCAAACTGCCCGGGAAATCTTGAATGATCAGCTCTATGACTTGATGACCCCACGGCCAAGTGTGGTCAACCACGAATTCTGGCAAAAACATACGGTTTCACCAGAAACGGCAACAGACTGGTTCTATGACCTTTGTACCAGTAATGACTATGTTAAGGTTGATGCCATCAAGAAGAACGTGGTCTTTAACGAAAAAGTTAAGGATGGCAATGAACTTGAAATTACGATCAATCTGTCAAAGCCGGAAAAGGATCCGAAGGCCATTGCGGCGGCAGCTCATGCAACGGCTAAGAAGTACCCACAATGTGCCCTTTGCCTTGAAAATGAAGGTTACTTGGGACGCTTAGGCCAAGCAGCCCGGAGTAATCACCGGGTGATCCGGTTAAATGTCGGCGGGCAAAAGTGGGGGATGCAATACTCACCATATGCTTACTTTAATGAACACTGCATTTTCTTGGACACCAAGCATGAACCAATGAAGATTGATCAACAAACGTTAATTAACTTGGTTGAAATTGAACGGCAATTCCCACACTACTTTGTCGGGAGTAATGCCGACTTGCCAATTGTTGGAGGTTCAATGTTAGCTCACGAGCACTACCAAGGGGGACGGCATACCTTCCCGATGATGAAGGCTAAGCTTAAAAAGTCGCTTCACTTCTCTGATTTTCCAGCGGTAGAAGCCGGGATCGTTGACTGGCCAATGAGCGATATTCGCTTAACGAGTGAAGATACGATTCAATTAATCCAATTAGGGACCTACATCATGGATAAGTGGAACCACTACGATGACGAAAGACTTCAAATTAAGGCTTTTGGGGCTGATGGTGAACGCCACCACACAGTTACCCCGATTATGCATCGGGAAGGGGCTACTTACGTCTTGGACCTTGTTTTACGGGATAATAACACCAACGGTGATTATCCACTGGGCATCTTCCACCCCCACGCTGAAAAGTGGCACATTAAGAAGGAAAATATTGGGTTAATTGAAGTAATGGGCCGGGCAATCTTGCCAGCGCGGTTAAAGAGTGAGTTAAACGAAGTTAAGAAGTTCTGGCTCGGGGAAGTAAACGAAATTACGGATGCTCATCTTCCGTGGGCTAAGGAAGTTCAATCCCGGCGAGAAATCACCAAGGATAATGTTGACCAGGTGCTTCGTGAAGAAGTGGCCCAAGTCTTTGGGGATGTTTTAGCTGATGCTGGGGTCTTTAAGAATGATGAAGCTGGTCAAGCCGGCTGGGAACGGTTCTTGCAAATTCTTTAGACTTGTAAGACAATTAGTAGATATTGATTTGGACGATCGCGGGAGGTGTTAAGAATGGCAGTAACATTACGGGATATCGCAAAGCGGGCAGACGTTTCTCTGGCAACGGTTTCGCGCGTTTTGAATGATGATCCGCAATTAGCAGTGAGTGAAGAGACCCGGAAGCGGATTTTAACCATTGCGGAAGAATTGTCATATACTAAGCGCCGCCGCCGTGATAACGTTACTCGGCATAAGGTGGTAATTGTACAGTGGTACCCGGAAATGCAAGAGTTAACGGATTTGTATTATTTGAACATCCGGATTAATGTCGAGAAAGAAGCCCAAGAGGCCGGCCTCGTTACGGAAACGGTCTTTGCTAATAATCTATCGCAGATTCCAAAGGATGCGGCAGGGATTATTGCCCTTGGGAAGTTTAGCGTTGCGCAATTAAAGCGGATGCGGGCTGTCTCAAAAGAGTTAGTGGTAATTGATAGTGACGTCTTATCACAAGGGTATGATTGTGTAGTCCCTGACTTTGAAGGGGGGATTGCTCAAGCGACACAAGCCTTATTAGCGCATTATCAAAGCGTTGGCATGATTGCTGGGCATGAAACAACGACGGATGGGAAACCAGTCGTTGATGGGCGTGAAAGTGCCTTTAAAGCGGCAATGGGTTCGCATTTTAAGCCAGAATGGTTAAGAACTGGTGATTATTCAGAGACCAGTGGTTACCAAGAAATGCAAGCTTTACTAGCTTTAGGTCCGAAACAACGGCCTCGAGCAGTGATTATGGCTAATGACGTGATGACGGTTGGTGCTTTGCGGGCGATCCATGAAGCTAATTTGGCGATTCCAAATGAAATTGCAATTGTGACCTTCAATGATACTAGTGTGGCGCGTTACATGTACCCGCCACTTTCTGCAATTCGGGTTCCAACTGAGCAAATGGCGGCGATGGGAGTTTCCCTCTTACACCAACGCTTAACTGTCTCCGATCTTGCTCCGCAGCGAGTCGTAGTCGGAACAAGTTTAGTTCAACGCCAAAGTGCAGAGCTGTAAATCAGATTAATAATTTTAGAAAAAGCCAGGATGAAGTTCATTACGAAACTTCGTCCTGGCTTTTTGTGTCGGAAGTAGTTGAAAAGGGGAGGATGGGAAAGGCCACTAATTTAAAGGTTGGAACGTAGCCAAGTGGGTTCGCGGCCGACCGGCAACCTGTCTAGCTCACCGTAACTTAACCTTTATTGGTGGCCGTTTGTTTGTAACCTAAGTCACTAATCAGCTATGCCAGATATTGTTACTATCTTCTTCGGCTTGCATGGGCTCACAGACGCCAAGCAAGGCCCTGGCTAATGGCTGAGACTTTTCCTATCCTCTTCGCATCTTCGAATCTTACTCAGAAACTAAGGCCGGCGAGAAGGTTTCATCCCGCTCCTTATTTAACAGCTTTAACCACAAAGAGGTGAGCGTAGAAGTCAGCTGGATCCTTTTCGGGTTGGGTCCGGTCCATTACCCGTGGCACGAAGTAACCAGCGTTCATCAATTCCGCCCCCGAGTAAGTTTCAGGGTCATCGTTAACGTGGTAGTTCATTTCAGGGTTCAAACCAGTGAAGTAGTAA
The DNA here is from genome assembly GCA_019118465.1 of Candidatus Limosilactobacillus faecipullorum. Taxonomy (GTDB): domain Bacteria; phylum Bacillota; class Bacilli; order Lactobacillales; family Lactobacillaceae; genus Limosilactobacillus; species Limosilactobacillus faecipullorum. The sequence continues at coordinate 26,395 of DWYX01000059.1, forward strand.
CGAATGTAGGCCGGGTTAGCACCGTTCAGAATTTGGAACCGCGCGCCGATAGCTTCAGTTTGGTCGTCGTTGACAACTTCCCAACCGTAAACATTATCATTCGTATCTGGTGTTTCTAAGCGGTAGAAGTTTCCAAATTGGAAGAGGGAACGGTATTGTTTGTAGAAGGCTACTTGTTCCTTAATCGTCGCTTGTTCCTCAGCACTTAACTTAGTAATGTCAAGTTCGTAACCAAAGTCACCAAAATAAGCAACCTTAGCCCGGGTATCAATCGAAGTAACCCGCGCAACTTGGTCATTTGGTACAGCTGAAACGTGGGCGCCCCACATGTTTGGCCGGTAACCGTAAGAAGTTCCATCTTGAACCAGAATCCGTTCAATGGCATCGGTATCGTCACTAGCCCATGCTTGAGGAGCGTAGTACATCATCCCAAGATCGAAACGACCACCACCAGATGCGCAGGATTCAAAGAGAACGTTTGGATAAGCCTTGATTAGGCGATCATAGAGCTTATAAACCCCGAGGATGTACCGGTGAGCAAATTCGAGTTGTTGGTCAGCTGGCAGAGCTGCACCGTACATTTCAGTGATGCTCCGGTTCATGTCCCATTTGATGTAATCAAGCTTTGTTGTTTCGATAACTGCAGAAATCTTTTCAACTAGGTAATCAACGACTTCTGGCCGGGTCATATCCAAAACAAATTGGTGCCGAGCAGGGGTCGCGGTCCGGCCTGGGGTAGTGATCATCCATTCAGGGTGGGCATTGTGTAATTGGCTATCAATGGAAATCATTTCGGGTTCAAACCAAAGGCCAAATTTCAAACCGAGATCATGTACCTTTTGGGCAAAGCCGCCAATGCCGTTGGTGAACTTCTTTTCATCAGTGAACCAATCCCCAAGGCTAGAACGGTCGTCATCCCGATGACCAAACCAACCGTCATCAAGGACAAACATTTCAATTCCGAGTTCCTTTGCCCGCTTAACAATTGGCATCAGCTTATCTTCAGTAAAGTCCATGAAGGTTGCTTCCCAGTTGTTAATCAGAATTGGCCGTTCTTGCTTAACAAAGTGTTGGTTAAGCAAGTGGTGATCATAGAAGCGACCTAATTGTTGACTCAAAGCGTTTAGCCCATCAGTGGTGTAAGTAAGAACAGCTTCTGGGGTTTGGAAGCTTGTATTAGCTTTCAAGTTCCAGCCAAATTCGGTTGGGTTAATTCCAACCATTACCCGCGCGGTATCGAATTGGTCAACTTCGATTTCATCCTTAAAGTTCCCGGAATAAATAAAATTAAATCCGTAAGCTGCCCCTTGGTTATTATCTGTGTGAGGACGAGCTAAGATAAAGAATGGGTTTTCTTGGTGACTTGAATGGGCCCGAACAGATTCGATGCTTTGGCTTCCTGGCCGTAGGTGATTTCGGTAAAGATGCCGTTCCCGCGCCCATGAACCAGCAAATTGAAGGAAGTCGTAATCAGCATCTGGTAAGTCAAGTTGAGCACTAGCTACCCGGTTGATAAAGACATCGTCACCATTGTTGGTGAAAGTAGCGCTTCGAACGATAACATCTTCATCTTCAAAGACGGTGTAGTGTAAAGCTAAGTTAATTTGTAAGAGCTTATCAACTAAAGTAATCGTCAGAGTTTGGCTATCGTGGTGATCATCATCAAAGCTTGATGGTTGATCGGCAAGCCGCTGTTTTCCATCAACTAATTGGTAACCTTGGTATTTAAATTCGCTAATCCGGGAGCCGTTAGTAGCTGTGATTTGGTAAGCCGGTACCCGGTAGTCCCCCTTCCCAAGGCTAGCGTATTCTTGCTTGATTAATTCGAGTTGGAAGTCGGTTTGTTGTTCATCGAGGGTGTTGGTACAATCGTGTTCTTCCATTCGGGTTAAGTTATCATAGCTAGCCTTAACGGGGACTTTGGCTCCATAATAAACTTGGCCGAGTTCGCCATTTGCTAACACCCGGAAGATGTAGCTAGTCTTTTTAGTTTGGAGATGGAAAACTTTTGAACTTTCATTAACATGAATTGACATAACGACGTTCCTTTCCTGGTAAAAAACGGACCCGGACAAGGTTTAACTTGAGCGGATCCGTTCAGCGCTAACTAGTTTCTAAAGATACTAATTAATTATTTATTATCGATTTCAAGAACCTTTTCACCGTGCTTAACAGTGCCAGATTCCTTAGTGAACTTAAGCTCGTAGTCTGGTGTATTATCTGCCTTTGTGAAGGCAACCATCACAGTGTCATCGTGACCAGCTTTGGTGATTGCTGGAGCCCAGAATTCAAGCAACTTGTCACCGGCCTTAACGTGTTGTCCCTTTTCAACGTAGGAAACAAAACCAGTACCGTGCATTTGAATCGTATCAACCCCAACGTGGATCAATACGGGAACCCCGTTTTCGCTCCGCAAACCAATTGCGTGACGGGTTGTAGGGAAGTCTGCAACAACTTCACCATCAAATGGTGCGAAGACTTGACCATCGCTAGGCTTGATGGCGAATCCTTCACCCATAGAACCGTTAGCAAAGGCAGGTGCGGCAACGGATGATAATGGTTCGATTTCACCATCAACTGGAGCTTGGAATTGGATCGTTTCAGCCTTAACTTCAGCGATTGCTTCGGCTTCGCTTTCACCTTCAAGGTGTTGGTGCCAAGTCTTTTCCAATTCTTCCACGATTTCGGCGTGCATCTTTTCGTCCAACTTAACCTTGCGGATGAAGACCGTAGTCCCAATCAAGATCAAAGCAGCTGGAACTAAGAACATCATGGACTTGAAGATGATTGCTCCGTGAGTGGTAATGTCAGCGTAAGTGTGCCCAGAAATCATGCCGGCAGCAGCGGCCGTGGAACCAACGATCCCACCGGAGATAGCGCCACCGAACTTATCGAGCAATGGCCGAACAGAAAGGATAACCCCTTCGTCACGGTGCCCAATCTTTAATTGTCCGTATTCCACGGAGTCGGTGATAATCATCAAAACAACCAAGAAGATCAATGGTTGTGGCAACATGAAGATAACCCCACCGGTGATAACCATAGCAAGGGACTTGCCTGCGAAGCCGAAGATTACCAAACCGACCAACATAACTAAGATGGAGTATAAGAAGACCTTCCGCCGACTAAACTTCTTGGCTAAACCAGGGAAGAGAGAAACCGTAACAATCCCGATTAAACCGTTGATTAAAGCGTAAACCGTGTAAGTTGCGGCGTGTCCTAAGATGTAGGTGAAGTAGTAAAGTTGGAAGGAGTTCATCAAGGTTGCCCCGGTCGTGTAGAACACGTACGTTAAGGCGATGGCCATTAATTGGTCGTTCTTGATCAAAATCCCAATAACCTTCCGGAAAGTAGTCTTTTCAGTGTTCTTCCGGAGTTCGTTATCCTTTTCGTGGGTGAAGAGCCCAACACCAATGGCAGTTACCGCAGCGATAGTGGCAACGATAGCGGCGAAGGCAAACCAACCGCGACTGTCTCCTGAGCCTCCGTTAGATTGGAGGGAGAAGAAGAGGACGATTGGCATAACGATAACCCCAACTAATTGGCCCCCTAAGGTAGAACCAACCCGGGCGAATGTAGCCGTCTTTTCCCGTTCAGCTGAATCGAACGAAATGGCTGGAATCATACCCCAGAACGCAATATCGTTGAAGGAGTAGAAGATATCCATGGTAATGTAAAGAATTGCAAAAATGACTAAGTAAAGCCATGGATTCTTGTAAGTTAAACCACCCATGTCCGTGAAAAGAATTGCGATCGCAACAGCGGAGACAACCCCACCACCGACAACCCACGGCTTGAAGTGGCCCCACTTAGTATCGGTGTTGTCAATAACGTTCCCGATAAATGGGTCAATAACCAATTCGACAATCCGCAGGATCATAATAATCATGGAGATGTAGTAGACCATTCGGGTCGCTTCTCCACCAGCGTTGCTACTGAATAAGTGTCCAGTAACAAACATCATGAAGTAAGTCGAGAGCATCCCGTAGAACATATCGTGCCCGAAAGCACCGAATGAGTACGCAATCCGGGAACCCATCGTCTTACCTGAGCTACCTTCACTCATTAATTTGTACCTCCTCAAAATAAAAAATATGAAAATACCGTTTACATTAAGCATTTTAAGCGCTTACACAGAATAGGTCAATGCTTTTTACTAAAAATTTTACTCACTTTTTCTTAGTTTTGAGAATTGACAATTATCTGATAAAAATAATTCCCATTACCTATACCAATTTAGTAAGGAAATGGGAATAAAAAAGATAATATTTATTTTTTAAATTAATCTATAGAAAACGCAGACTCTCCCGATCTTTAATTTTTGACATCAATATGGTGATGCAAAATTGGGAGAAAGTGTTTATCTGCCCAACCAATGATGGCACCTTGGGTTAGGATGTTATATAAGGTCCCCCAACCAAAGGAATAGAGTTGGTGGGTGATGATAAAGACGATTAAAACAATCACGAGGGGTGGAACGTTACTCAACCACTGGGAAGTAACCGGTGATCCGTGAAGGAAGCGAAAACGAAGAATATATGGCATGTCATCATTTGGATGCATGATTAAATTCGCTCGTTGGTAAAGAGAAACTGCGCAAGCCACCCCGAAAAGGCCTACCACATCAAAAAGGATTCGCCAGCCAAGCCCGAGGTTTGGGACCCCGATAATTACAAAGATGTGTTCAAAAAAAGCTAATAAATAGGAGAAGGGAGTAATGAATAGTAGATTACGGATCAAACGGAAATAATCAAACCGCCCGAGTAAGAGTAAATTAACAAAGGCAACGATTACCCCTTCGAGAAAAAGGATGTTACCGAGGGAGCAATGCAACCAACTACTTAAACTGACGGCCGAGGCGGTCCAAATCGCACTCCCTAGATGGGTTGAAACTGTTAAAGCATTGAAAAAACTATTGATTAAAATTGAGAGGACTAAAAAAGCTAGGCGCCCATTAAAACTATTTGCCCGAGTTACCCGGGAGGATTGGGGTGAGATTTGCATTAAAGAAACTCCCTTCAAAAAATAAAATCACTTTTACTCTACCACAGATTCAATTGTGGTTGTTAATGTTCGGGAATTTCTTTAATTGTGATCCTAATTAGGCTAATTTTTAGGACTTTTTAAGTAAAAGGATTAAAGTTTGGTTAAAAATACAAAAGCATGTGGTAAAGTAGAATTATTAAACATTTAGATGGAGGGAAAAGAATGAAGCATTACCGGTTAAACCGCCTTTCTTTGGGGTGGCAAATTGTAATTGGGCTTGTTGTTGGGATTATTGTTGGGGCAATGTTTTATAAAAATCAAACTGCCATTACAATTCTCCAAAGTTTAGGAACGATCTTTTTGCGGATGATCCAAATGATCGTCATGCCAATTGTGATTTCTTGTTTAACAGTTGGGATCGCTAATATTGGTGACATTAAGAAACTCGGACGGATCGGGGGAAAAACGTTAATCTACTTTGAAGTTTTGACCACGATTGCAATTGTTTTAGGGTTAATTGTTGGGAACCTTGCCCACCCAGGAAGTTTTATTGATATTCATAAGCTCCAAGCAACGAGTATTTCTTCATACATGGCCAGTGCTAAGACAGCTTCTCATACCGGCTTTTGGGATACTTTGTTAGCTATTATTCCAACTAATATTTTTAAGTCGATTTCTGACGGTGATATGATGCCGGTAATCTTCTTCTGCGTCTTCTTTGGTCTTGGTTTAGCCGCAATTGGTGAACAAGCTAAGCCAGTTATTAACTTTTTAAATACGGTTGCCGAAGTAATGTTTAAGGTTACTAATTGGGTAATGAAGTATGCACCGATTGGGGTTTTTGGCTTGATTGGGATGACGATTGCTCAAATGGGACTAAGGGCACTGTTACCACTTGGCTACTTTATTTTGATTGCTTATTTGACGATGTTCTTCTTCTGCGTGGTCGTCCTTGGAATTGTGGCCAAGATCTTCCATTTACATTACTGGAAGACGATGAAGGTGGTTGCAAGCGAAATTATTTTAGCTTTCTCAACGGCCAGTTCAGAAGTTACGCTTCCTCGGTTAATTGATAAGACCCAAAAGATGGGAGTTGAACAGGGGATTACGTCCTTTGTTATCCCAACGGGGTACACTTTTAACCTCGATGGTTCCGCAATTTATCAATCCCTAGCGGCCCTTTTCTTGGCCCAAGCCTATGGGTTACATTTGACCTGGGCACACCAATTTACTTTACTGGTGGTCTTAATGATTACCTCCAAAGGGATGGCTGGGGTACCAGGGGCCTCCTTTGTGGTCTTGTTAGCGAGTGTTTCGACAATTGGAGTACCAGTCGCTGGTTTAACCTTCATTGCTGGAATTGACCGGTTTGTTGACATGGGGCGGACAGCAGTTAACGTGGTTGGGAACTCAATTGCGACCTTGGTTATTGGGGAGTCAGAGAAGGCCCTCGACCGCGATAAATATGAACACTATCTAGATAATTACACGAAAGTGCAGGGATAAGATGACGACACAATTACCATTACGAAGTGAGGTTCCGGCAGAATTAACCTGGGACCTTACCCTCTTATATGAAAACGACGAAGCAATGCAAACAGCCTTAAAGGCGACGGCAAAGAAGGCAGAACAACTAGCTGCTTTTAAAGGGCAGCTTAATTCGGCTAAACAATTAGCAACAGTTTTGACTTTGGCTAAGGAAATTGATGAAGAACTAGAGAAAGAATACGTTTATGCCTTTTTGCGCCGGGATAGCGATACAACAGACGCTACAGCGACGGCTCTATTTGGGCAAGCTGCACAAACAGCAACCAAAATTGAAACCCAGCTAGCCTTTATTGATCCAGAAATTTTAGCGTTGAGCGATAAACAAGTGGCTGACTGGCAAGCGAAGGAACCTGCTTTGGCCGAATTTGAATTTCAATTAGCAAGTTTACAAAAACAAAAAGCTCACGTCTTAGCTAGTGATCAAGAACGTCTTTTATCACGGCTGAACCATGCTTTAGATGGGGCTAGTGAAATTTATAATACCTTGAATGATGCGGATTTGGACTTTGGTAAGGTTCACGATGAAGCCGGCAACTTGGTTCAATTAACTCATGGGAACCGGAGCCAATACACCGAATCGACGAATCGCAAAGTTCGTGAGGAAGCGGCTTTAGCTTATCAAAAGCCATACTATCAACTACGCCATACTTTTGCGGCCACCCTCAATAGTTTTATTGATAGTGAAAATGCCTTAGCGGAATTACGTAACTACCCTTCGGCCCGGGCAGCTGCGCTAGGGCGTAATCAAATTGATGAAGCAGTATATGACAACCTAGTTAAGACGGTCAACGCCCATCTTGATTTAGCCCATCGTTGGTACGCCTTAAAGAAGAAGTACCTCAAATTAGATCATTTCTACCAATATGATATTCCGACGCCACTGGCCGGAACGGATATTTTAAAGACTAGCTACGAAGATGGTAAAAAGATGGTCCTCAATGCAATGGAAGTGTTGGGGGATGAATACGTTGCTGGTTTGAAAAAAGAATTTGCGAACCGTTGGGTCGATGTTGCTGAAAATAAAGGAAAGCGATCTGGCGGTTACCAAATTAGTGTTTACCAAGCTAATCCCTTTATTCTTTTGAACTGGACAGATAAGCTATATTCAACCTTTGTTTTAGCTCATGAATCAGGACATGCTATGCACTCCTGGTTTAGTCAGCATCATCAACCATCTGAGTATGCTGATGCGCCAATTTTTTTGGCGGAAGTGGCCTCAACGTTTAACGAAAATATCTTAACGGATTGGTTACTAAAGAATTATGATGATCCAAAGGTTCAACTTTATGTCTTGGAACAATCAATTGATGGTTTTATTGGGACCATTTACCGGCAAACCCAATTTGCGGAATTTGAGCATCAAGCATACACGACCCAACAAACGGGGCAGACCTTAACCGCTGATTACTTGGATCAAGTAAATGAGAAGTTACTAAAGAAGTACTATGGTCCTGCGGTTGAACTAGCAGGAACTTTAACCCAAAGTTGGGCCTATGTACCGCACTTCTACATGAACTATTACGTTTATCAATATGCTACTTCCTGGGCGATTTCCACAAGTTTAGCTGCAGCAGTTCTTGCTGGAGAATCTGGGGCCAAAGAACGTTACCTAGATTTCTTGTCAGCCGGTGGTTCAGCAACCCCCGCCGAAATTCTTAAACGAGCTGGAATTGACGTGACGAATACAGAATACCTTGAACGAGCCTTAAAGGTCTTTGAACACCGACTCGATCAAGTTGAGGCTTTGTTAGCCAAGATGTAGGTTGACAGGGTGAACCAATTTAAACTAGAACTAAAAAGTAAGTTTAATAAGTCGTTTTAAGCACCTTTGGGTGGTTAAAGTTAATTCAGCACCAACTATCTTTCTTAAGGGCGTATCAATTAGGTATGGGAAAGATAGCGGGTGCTTTTTTGGGAAAAGGAGGGTTTCGTGGTGAACGTAAAAGTTAATCAGTTAAGTGAGTTAAGTAGTCAAGAATTTTTTGAAATTGCTAGGGAACGGGTAAAAGTATTTGTCGTTGAGCAGACTTGCTACTACCAGGAAATTGATGATGGAGATGCCACTGCTTACCATTTGCGCTTATTCGATGATCAAGGCTACTTAGTTGGCTATACCCGAATGATGGATGAAGGGACATATGCTACTTTTGGCCGGGTACTGGTACCTAAGGCTGAGCGCGGTCATGGTTATGGCCGACGACTTGTCCAGGTCACGATTGAGCAGACGAAGCAATTATTTCCTGGGAAATTAATCGCCATTGAAGCCCAAAATTATCTTCGGGATTTCTATGCATCATTTGGGTTTAAGGCGGTTTCAGATGTCTTTTTGTTAGATGGCATTCCGCACGTTAAAATGCAATTGGACGGAGAAGGAAAAAATGGAAACGGCAATTAAAAAAGAAATTAATCATTATGTTTTGCGGAATATTTTAGCAAACGTTGGGCTATCAACTTATGTAATCATTGATACCCTTTTCATTGCGATTGCAGCCGGTTCAATGGGGCTAACGGTTTTAAACTTGGCCTTGCCACTTTTTAATATTTTTAACGCGACCGGCTTATTACTTGGGGTTGGTGGGGCAACCTATTTCTCATTAAACAAGATTAAGCACCCTCAACGGGTACGAACCCTCTATAGTCAGCTAATTACTTTTGCTTTTATCTTAGGGATAATTGAAATCATCTTAATCATTACCTTTTTGGATCCAGTTTTACATCTACTTGGAGCAAATAGCCAAACCTTAGCTCTAGGGCGGACCTACGTCGGCTTCATGTGTTTTAGTGCTCCTTTGTATATGTGTAACTACATCACAATTAACTTTGTGCGAAATGATGGTAACCCTAGCTTAACGATGATGGCGACCTTAACTGAAACGGTTTTTGTGATTATCATTGATTGGTTCTTTATTTTTAAGTTAGGACTACACATGGAAGGGGCTGCCTTAGCAGTAATTTTTTCACCGTTATGTAGCTTGTTAGTTTTAAGCCAACACTTACGTTTCAAAAAGCGCCAGCTTGAATGGCACTGGTGTTTACCGAAATGGCATACGCTAACGACCGCAGCTCGACTGGGGATTGCCCCGTTTTTGAACGAGATGAGTAGCGGGGTCAGTGTCTATGTGTTTAACTGGATGTTGCTTTATTTAGCTGGTAACTACGCGGTTGCTGCCTATGGGGTGGTCGCTAATATTGCAATTATTACCTTAGCAGCGGCGAACGGAGTGGCTCTAGGAGTCCAACCAATTGCTAGTCGGGAGTTTGGTAAGCATGCAATGAAAAACGCCGTCACAGCTTTTAAACATGGTCTGAGGATAACGATTGGCTTAGCGTTAGTCCTAATGATTGGCTTAATTATCTTTAAACGGCCAGTGATAGATCTATTTAACACGGAACGTCAGCCCCAATTGTTGTCTTATGCACTGGTTGGAATGCCGATTTACTTTACCAGTACCATCTTTACGGCGATTAATATCTTAATTATTATTTTCTTAACCGCTATTAATCAAGGAAGTACTTCTTTTCAGCTTTCCTTGTTACGGGGGTACGTAATTTTGATTCCGTTAATTGTGATCCTTGCCCTTACTATCGGAGTAAACGGAGTCTTCGCAGCGATGCCGATTAATGAGATCATCGTGATGATTTTAGGTGGGATTATCATGCGCAGTAAGCTTCGGGAAATGCAGGGAAGATCTTTATAAGTGAGCGATTAAAAAAGCGGCTAGGGAATTTCTTCCTTAGTCGCTTAGTTATTTTCTAATGCTCTGCTGGTTCATCGATTTCGGGATTGTTAAAGGTAATTCCACGATGATCAACACTGGTTGAGAAGACAATTTGTGTACTTGTTTTACCGAACCGCCGTTGTAAATCGTTGATGAATTCGTCAAGATCGGCAGTGGATTTAAAGACTACTTCAAGAAGTTCAGAGTAATCGCCAGTTACACAATTGCATTCAATAATGTTTGGAACTTTCTCGACAAAGGGATAAAATTCACTTTTTTGCCGGGGTTCAAGTTGGATTTGGATAAAAGCCTTTACGTGGTAATTAAGCTTTTCAAAATTAACGCTAGCATGATAACCAGTAATGATACCGCTTTTTTCTAATTTTGCAATGCGGGCGGCAATCGCTGGAGAAGAGATGAAGCAAGCTGCTGATAATTCTTTAAGTGAGGCCCGGGCATTTTTTTCGAGCATATTTATGATCTTGCGGTCGATTTGGTCCATGTAAAGATACTCCTTTTCCGAATCGTTAGCCGATAAGTTAAACTACGTCGATTGTAGAACAATTTATAGGTTGAAGTCAACGACAACCGAAGAACGGAAACATTTTCATCAATTTTCGTTCAGTTAAAGAGTAAGCAATATGGTACAATAGCAGTAAGAGTTGAGCGAATGGAGTGAAAAAGTATGGATCAAGAATACGAAAACATTCTTGTGCCGGTTGATGGATCAGCACAAGCGGAAATGGCTTTGCGGAAGGCCTTAGCGGTTGCTAGCCGGAATGGGGCGCATGTGGATCTTTTGAACGTCATTGATACCCGGGCAATGTCATATAACTTTGCTGGGATGTCTGATGGAAGTATTGCCTACCAATTAGTAGACAAGGCCCGTGAATACTTGCTTAGCCTACTTGAAAAGGCCAAGCAAGACGGTTTTGATAACCTCGATATCCACATTCGGTTGGGAAATCCTAAGACGGTGATTTCTTTTGACTTCCCGCGGGACCACAACAATGATTTAATCATGATGGGGGCCAGTGGGATGTCTCGGCTTCAACGGGCGATGGTTGGTTCTGTCACCTCATTTGTTAAGCGGAATGCAGCGATCGATGTCTTAGTTGTTCGAACAGACTTACAAGCTAAGCCGGAAGAATAAATTCATTATCAAATTAGTAAAATCGAGCTAGGGAAGAACCTTGAGTTTCTTTCCTAGCTCGATTTTACTAATGGGTTGCTTTAATTAAACGGGCTACATTTTCTGCCGTTTGAGCAATATCATTAGTTGCATCTTTTAAGGCCTGATTAAGGTTCTTGGCGCCAGCGGGAGTGGCGAAAATTGCATCAATGCCATCTGGTGAATACAGGCTATCGATTCCTTTGCCAACATTACCGGCTAAAACAATCACGGGAGCATAAGGGGCGACTGCTTTGGTAGCCTTAGCCACCCCCCAAAGGAGTTTTGCCAAATTTGGTTTGGAAATCAATGCCACCTTCACCAGTAATTACGAAATCAGCTCCGCGGGCTTTTTCTTGAAGATGAGTTGCTTGGATGACAAGTTCGATTCCGCGGGCCATTTTAGCTTGAGTAAAGGCAAGTAAACCACCTCCCAGGCCTCCAGCGGCTCCGGCGCCAGGAACTTGTTCGATGTCAACGCCACTGAATTGCTTAATTACAGTAGTGTAATGGTGTAAATTGGTATCGAGGGTTGCGATCATCATTGGGGTTGCCCCTTTTTGTGGGCCAAAAACTGCGGCAGCGCCGTTTTTGCCAGTCAGGGGATTTGTGACATCAGACGCAATTTGAATAGTTGTAGTTTTAAGCCGGGGATCGAGGTGATCAAGCTTAATGGTTACTAGTTGATTTAGTGCACCACCCCCAAGGCTAATTTCGTGACCATCCTTATCAAGAAGTTGCGCTCCCAAGGCTTGGGCCATCCCAGCACCTCCATCGGTAGTTGCACTTCCCCCAAGGCCAATAATAATTTTTTGAACTTGGTGATTAAGGGCATCTAAAATCAGTTCCCCCGTTCCATATGTTGTAGTTACTAGGGGATTAGCGGTCTGGCGATTAACAAACTGGAGGCCACTAGCTTGAGCCATTTCGATAACAGCGGTTTGCTGGTCACCAAGGATCCCATATTGAGCATCAACTAATTGGTTTAGCGGATTATGAACTTTAGTGGTAATTAACTGGCCGGCGGTTGCATCGACTAGTGATTGGACGGTCCCTTCACCTCCGTCAGCCATCGGAATAAGAGTATACTCAGCTTTAGGGAAAACCCGTTGAAATCCTGCTTTGATAACTTCAGCGGCTTCCTTTGCGGTTAGACCGCCTTTGAACGAATCAGGAGCAATTACAAATTTCATGTTGTTATCCTTTCTATTTAATTATCCAGGTTTATTATAACGAACAACAGCAAAAGTTAATGAAATTCGTGATTGATATTTTGGAATGTAAAAAAAGCGACGAGAAAATTCATTCTCGTCGCTTTTAGTTTTCAACTCACGTTGATTATTGTTCTTCGTACCAAGTGTAGTGGTAGTTACCTTCACGGTCAGTCCGTTCGTAAGTGTGAGCACCGAAGTAGTCACGTTGTGCTTGAAGCAAGTTTGCAGGAAGAACTTCTGCCCGGTAGGAGTCGTAGTAGCTAATTGCGGCTGCAAAGGCAGGAACCGGAATCCCGGCCTTAACAGAAAGCGCAACGACTTCGCGGATAGCCTTTTGGTACTTAGCAGTGATGTCCTTGAAGTAGTCATCCAAGAGCAAGTTCTTCAATTCAGGATCCTTTTCAAAGGCGTCCGTGATCTTTTGTAAGAATTGAGCCCGGATGATGCAACCTTCACGCCAGATTTGTGCTAATTGGCCATATTGAAGGTTCCAGTCGTAACGTTCGGAGTCGATCCGCATTTGTTCGAATCCTTGAGCGTAGGACATAACCTTACCGAAGTAGAGGGCTTCACGAATCTTTTCGATGTATTCCTTCTTTTCATCGTCAGAAAGGTTAACCTTTTCAACATCTTCAGGAAGAACCTTGCTTGCGGCAACCCGTTCGTTCTTCAACATGGAGATGTAACGAGCGTAAACCGCTTCCGTAATAACTGATTGTGGGGCACCACCGTCAAGGGCAGTTTCAGAAGACCACTTACCAGTACCCTTGTTAGCACCACGGTCAAGAATCATGTCAACGATTGGCGTGTTCTTGTCGCCTAAGTCATCCTTACGAGTAAGGATGTCAGCCGTAATTTCAACAAGGTAAGAGTCCAATTCACCCTTGTTCCAGTCAGCGAAGATGTCAGCCATTTCGTCAACTGAAAGGCCAAGGACGTTACGCATAACGTTGTATGCTTCGTCGATTAATTCTTCGTCCCCGTATTCAATCCCGTTGTGGACCATCTTTACGTAGTGGCCGGCACCGTTAGGGCCGATGTAGGTAACACATGGCTTACCGTCTTCAGCCTTAGCAGCGATCTGAGTAAGGATAGGAGCAACCAAGTCGTAAGCTTCCTTTTGGCCACCTGGCATCAAGGAAGGACCTTGGAGGGCACCGAGTTCACCACCGGAAACCCCCATACCGATGAAGTTGATTCCGGACTTGTCCAACTTAGCGTTCCGAGCCATGGTGTCGTGGAAGTTAGTGTTCCCACCATCGATCAAAACGTCACCTTCGTCAAGTAATGGAATTAATTCGTTGATAACGGCATCAGTACCCTTACCGGCCTTAACCATCATGAGAATCCGGCGAGGCTTTTCCAAAGAATTAACGAAGTCTTCGATCGTGTAACTTGGAACAAGCTTCTTTTCACTGTGGTCACGCATCATTTCGTCAGTCCGTTCACGGTGACGGTTGTATACACCGACCGTGAAACCGCGACTTTCGATGTTGAGGGCAAGGTTCTTACCCATAACGGCAAGACCGATAACACCAATTTGTGCCTTTTGATCTGACATTGTGTTGTCACACTCCTTAATCTAAATAAACATATTACGGCCCCTATTATAGCAGATCAAAAATAAAACGGAAATGTTTTTGATAATCGTTGAGCAAACTTGTTTTTGGTGCAAGCGCTAACATCAAAGATATAGCGGGGTTTGATCTCGAAAAAGACATTTAAAAATTTTTTCGCAAGGGATTAAAAAAACAGGGAAGAAAGGTAAATTTCTTCCCTGTTTCTAATGTTGTACAGGAATTCAAGTAGTCAAGAAGGCGTTATCCTGACCGCTTTCCTATTTGTTCAACTTGTAGATCCAAGCCCGACCATCACGAGCAAGCAATTCGTCAGAAGCGGCTGGTCCCATTGAACCTGGGGCGTAGTTAGGGAATTGAGGTTCTTCAATGTCCCAAAGCTTCCGAACAACATCAACAAACTTCCAAGCGTAGGCAATTTCAGCCCATGAAGCGAAGTTAGTGTGGTTGCCTTCCAAAGCATCGTGGAAAAGCCGTTCGTATGGTTCTGGTGCTTCCTTCTTTTCGTCAGCTGATTGCAAGAACTTAAGGTCAACTGGTTCCGTCTTGAAGCCTTGACCGGCACTCTTAGCGTTAACCCGCAATGCAAACCCAGATTCTGGTTCAACATAAATCGTCAGAACATTACTCTTAAGAGATTGTTCTGATACCATCCGTGGGTTAGCAAAAATGTCGATTAATGGCTTCCGGAAGACAACATCGATCCGGGTAAACTTGTCAGCCAACTTCTTCCCAGTCCGAACGTAGAATGGCACACCAGACCAACGGTAGTTGTCAAACATAAGCTTAGCAGCTACGAAAGTTTCCGTTGATGAGTCTGATGGTACCCCGTCTGCGTCACGGTAAGCTGGAGTGTTGTCGCCAGCATCGTATTGACCACGAACAAAGTTAGCGGCTGCTTCGGATGGGGTGTAAACCCGTAAGGAACGAAGGGCCTTGATCTTTTCAACCCGAACATCACTGTCAGTGAAGGAAACCGGTTGTTCCATTGCCAATTGGGCAACCACTTGCATAATGTGGTTTTGAACCATGTCCCGAAGGGCACCAGAATTGTCGTAGTAACCAGCCCGTTCTTCGACCCCAAGCTTTTCACTTAAGGTAACTTGGATGTTGTCGATGTAACGGTTGTTCCAAAGAGATTCAACGATCGTGTTACCAAACCGAAGAGCTTGGATGTTTTGAACCATTTCCTTTCCGAGATAGTGGTCAATCCGGAAGATTTGGTTTTCATCGAAAGTTTGTGACAATTCATCGTTCAAAGTCTTAGCAGAAGCAAAGTCACGCCCAAATGGCTTTTCCATGATCAAACGGTTGTAGCCTTCATCAGTCAAGAGATTTTGCTTCTTAATGTTCATGGCAATCGTTCCAAAGAATTGTGGAGCAACTGACATGTAGAAGAGGCGGTTACCTTGCGTTCCGAATTGTTTATCTAACTTAGCCAAACGTTCCTTAAGCACATCATAGTGTTCAGGCTTAGTAACGTCGTGGGCTTGGTAGAAGAAGTGCTTCGTGAAAGCAGTAGCTTCGCCATTCTTCGTTTCAGGAATATCCTTAATCGAATCAGCAACTAAAGCTTGGAATTCTTCGTCTGACTTTTCCCGACGAGAAGTACCAAGTAAAGCAAAGTGGTCTGCAAGGTATCCCTTCTGGTATAGCTTAAAAAGGGATGGGTAGAGCTTACGGTGGGCAAGGTCACCGGCAGCCCCAAATAAAGTAATCAAAGCAATGTTTTCCGTAGCCAATGTGTTCACTCCTCTAGAATTTAAATAAATTCGCTCTAACGGTAACAATTATATACTCTCTTGCCCAGCTCTGCACGAAAAACAGGGTTTAGAAACTCTAAAAACAAAAACTTTGAAAAATGGAATGGCTGGAGTGAAACGGTAGTTGGCGGTAATTGTTAAATGTCGATCAAAATTGGTCTAGCTTAAAATTATTTTTCGATAATCTGATCATGCCGTTCGCTAAATAAGCCAAAAATCGTGAAGATAATCGAAATCAAAATCGTAACGATAATGGCCACTTGCCAATTTCCAGCAGTTGCCTTCAAGTTTCCAGTTAACCAAGGGCCAATTGCGGCTAATAAGTAACCAAGGGATTGCACCATTCCGGAAAGGGAACGAGTATCAGCAGGATTACTAGTTTTAAGGCCAAAGAGAGTCATGATTAAGCCAAATGTTGAAGCAGTTCCTAAACCTAAAAGTAGGGCAATTAGGACGTAGTAGGTAAAACTGCTAGTTGGGAGAAGCAGGCCAACGTAGCCTAAAGTTGTAAGTAATCCGGCGACAAAGACGATGCTCCCACGTTTTTTAACTTTAGTTGCTAACATCGGGACGATAAAGGCAGTTGGCATCGAGAAGAGTTGGAAGAGTCCAGCAACTAGACTCGCATTATTACTTGAAAGGCCATGGTCCATGGCGATACTTGGGAGCCAAGCAACAGTAGTGTAGAAGACGAATGAAGACAGGCCAAAGTAAAGGAGTAAGTACCAAGCCCGGGGGTTAGTGTACATATTGTTGCCCTTTGCAAGCTTGGCAGTCTGGATAATTGGCCGACTTCTCCTTGCCGTGGGGAGCCATAGGATCAAGGTGACCGTAACCAAGAGGGTTAGGATAGTGATTCCAAATTGCCAGCTATTGGCGTGAGCGATTGGAGTGATCAGATAGGCTCCTAAGGCGCTAAACATGGTAAGAGAAACATTGTAGAGACTAGTCATTGGCCCGATTCGGTCGGGCATTTTTTCGGTGATGATCGCTGGTAATAGGACGTTAATGAAAGTGGTGGCGATCCCAATTAAGACAGTCCCAATCATTAAGGCTGAAAGTGAGAAGATCCGTAAAATTGAACCTAAGATTAGAATTGCTAAGGCGAGGGCGATGGTAATTTCGTTACCAAACCGCCGACTCAGTCCCGGAACTAGTGAAGAAAGTACTCCAAAGCAAATCAAGGGGATGGTGGTTAAGATTCCTAACTCGGTTACCGGAATGTGGAAACTAGTAGCGATTTCATTTACAACAGATGGTAGTGAGGTAAACGGTGACCGCATACAAGCTCCAAGAAGAAAGAGCCCAAGGACTAAGAAAAAGCTTTGACGTTTGGTTTGGGTCAAAGTGGTCATTCCTTTCGTATTAAAGTCACTATATTTTAGCACATATAACGTTTTACTAAAACCATAACTATTGAGTCAACAAGGAAGGACTAATTTTAAATCTTGAATTTTGGAGAAATTGACGAAACCGTTACAAAATAATACAATAGTTGAGATCTTAAATCGGAGGAAAATGATGACGGCAAAATTATATCCGTTTTTAACTTTTGAAAACGCAAAGGAAGCAATGGCCTACTATGCGGAAGTTTTCGGGGCCCAAATTATTACTCACAACCCGCTTAGCGAAGCGCAAGTGACGAACTTGGGGTTGGAAGTTTCAGATCTTGAAGAGACAACCGCATTAGGTGAGTTTACGGTTGCAGGGCAAAAAATTATTTGTGCGGATGCAACAATGAATAATCCACAACCTTCATCCTTAGTGGCGATTCTATTAAATTTTGATGGTGATGAAGGAGCTGCCCGGGAATTTTTTGATCGGTTAGCTAGTTCAGAAGAATTACGGGTGACAATGCCATTCGGACCTCATCAATATTATGGCCAATTAGGTCAAATTGTGGACCGTTACGGGATCACGTGGTATGTAGTTTCTGAATAATATTCAGAGATGAAATAAAGACCAGGAAGAACTCGCTTCTTCCCGGTCTTTTTACTTTTCATCTGCAAATTCACTTGCCCGTTGCTTAAGAACACCATAAATTCGTTCGATATCTCGATCCGTTCCCCGGAGTTCATAGTCAGCAAGAAAAGGTAAATTAAACTTGGCAGAATATTTGCGAGCCGTCAAGCAATACTGCTCGTTGAAATTTTTATTTCCAGAACCAACAATTCCCATGCAACGTTTGATATTGTCGTTTTGTTCTACATATTCTCCCAAAGGATTAGTCAGCATTTCGGTAAAGCCAGAATCAAAGCCGTTACCACCGTCGAGGTAAGTCGGAACGAAGATAAAGAAGGGCTGGGTTTCCTTAGCTGGTAAGGTTTGTTCGGTAATTTCTTTTAGAGTAACTGCCGGATTAGCCTTATTGATGATATGTTGTTGTTCAGCGTATGAAGCCAAGCGTTTTAAAAAGGAGCGGGTATTTCCTTCAATTGAAATGAAAAGAATGCTAAGATCGTTCATGTTAATTACCTCATTCAGTTAGTCTTCGATAATCTATTGTACGCGCTTTATTGAGAAATTAAAATAAAAGAAGCTTTATTTTTGCGAGGAAATTTATCATGGTTGAAATTAAATTAATTGATGAATCGGTTGCTGGTCTAGGGAAACAGATTAGTTCATTGGTTGGCTGTGAGCTAATAAAAAATTGGCAAATTAATTTTTCGCCTGACTTAGTTTTGGGGTGGATTCCAAATTTCAATACGCCAAATTTGGGGGTTGAGAAGTTAGTGCAATGGGTTGATCAGGCACCCGCTAAAGTAAAAAAAATTGTGATGCTTGCGCCGGCGGGAACTGCGGATGATGCTACTGTTGATCAGTTGACAGTTTGGTATGGTCAAAAAGCTCAGCAGTTAATGCTTGATGGCCTTTATGCAGTCAAAATGGTTGATGAATTGGAATTCCCTTACACTGTTATACGAGTTTTACCGCTAACTAAACAAAAGGTTGCGGGAAAAATTTATCGGGAAGGACAGTCGTTACTAGGTCAAGTTACTCCCCAAGATACCTTGGTAAAAGTTTTTGTAGAAGCGTTGACGACCGATAAGTACCTGAATCAATCAATTGGGATTGCTGATTAGTAAAATAGCTAGTTTGAAAAACCAGCTAATGGATAACCGAAACTAGTTAAGGTATAATTAGGTGGATAAAAGTGAAGGGGGCTTTAGCGTGGAACTCAAAAAATACGAAGCTTGGCGGAAGCGGTTAGCTTCAAGTCAGTTGCGGCGTTGGGAAGAATTACCTGAATTGAATCTTTACATTGATCAATTAATTGCAGTGATTAATGATCGTTGTGCTAGTTTGGGTGTAAGTCCCATTACCAAGTCGATGATTAACAATTATGTTAAAAAGGGTGTTATTATGGCGCCAGTAAAAAAGAAGTATTCACGGTATCAAGTCGCTGCGGTCATGGTAATTGCTTTGTTAAAGAACATTTATCCATTAACAGCGATTAAGGAAGCGCTAGACCAATTAACAATTAACGATTACCCACAAGCAACTTACAATCGCTTTGTGGAGCACTTTAATGCTTTACTATTAGACGAAACGGCTCCCCAGGGGAATGTTAATCCTGCTAATGATGAACTTTTGCGGTTAGCCGCGCAAACAGCTTACCAACGGATGCTATCAACTAAGCTTCTAGAAGAAATGAAGCGGCAACAGCAACCCGTCGAAGTGAAAAAGGGTTAAGAAAAAGGCTCTACCGGGAAAGCGGTGGGGAGCAAGTCTCCTTAACGGCCTGGTGGGGATAAGGAGCGGCAAGGCTGATTCTAAAAGAATCGTTC
This sequence comes from Candidatus Limosilactobacillus faecipullorum, assembly GCA_019118465.1. Taxonomy (GTDB): domain Bacteria; phylum Bacillota; class Bacilli; order Lactobacillales; family Lactobacillaceae; genus Limosilactobacillus; species Limosilactobacillus faecipullorum. The sequence goes on from DWYX01000059.1 coordinate 46,161, forward strand.
TGTTTGGCGTTTGTGAACCTACGCAATTGTACGATCAGCGGAAAATTATTCTTTAAGGTAGTGGCTTTCGCCCCGAGTTTCTGTGTAATATCAAAAAGGTTGGGAAGAAGTTTTTGGCTTTTTCCCAACCTTTTTCCTTAATTTACATTTAACTCAGTAACTGCCGGAGTCGTCTTAGCAATCACCTTACCGTGACGAATGTTATAGAGGACTTCAACGTGTTCGTTGAGGGCATTGTAGAAGTCGCTTTGGTTTAAGAGAATGCAGTCACCGGGTTTACCGACTTCAATGCCGTATTGGTCTTCGATGTGAAGAGTCCGAGCGGCATTGGTCGTTACGAACTTGTAGGAATCCTGGATTTGGCCGTAACCCATTAAATGGGAAATGTAGACCCCCATGGTAACGGCGTCGAGCATATTGCCATTACCAAGTGGATTCCATGGATCCTTAACGTCGTCTTCCCCAAAGGAAACATTAATCCCGGCAGCGTTAAGTTCCTTAACCCGGGTAACTCCCCGTCGTTTAGGATAGGTGTCAAATCGGCCGCCAAGGTGAACGTTAACTAAAGGATTAGCCACAAAGTTAATCCCACTCATTTTAAGGAGCCGGGAGAGTTTGTAGGTGTAAGCATCATTGTAACTTCCCATGGCCGTGGTGTGACTAGCTGTTACTCGCGAACCCATTTGCCGTTCGTAAGCTTCAGTAGCTAAAACTTCTAAGTTCCGGGAAGCAGGGTCGTCAATTTCATCACAGTGGACATCGACCAATTTATCGTACTTATCGGCCAGGGCCATTAAGAAGTGAACGGATTGCCAACCATATTCGGTTGTGAATTCAAAGTGTGGAATCCCCCCGACAACGTCAACCCCTTCTTTAACGGCTTGTTCCATTAGTTCCTTGCCATGAGGGAAGCTTAAAATTCCTTCTTGAGGGAAAGCAACTAGTTGGAGGTCAATACTGTCCTTCATTTCTTCCCGGAGTTCGAGAAGTGCTTCGGTAGCGATAAGATGGGGATCAGTGACATCAACGTGACTCCGGACGTGTTGGATTCCATGACCAATCATGTTTAACAAGGTTGCCTTGGCCCGCTTCTTTACATCGGCCTTGGTCAGATCCTTTTTCCGTTCACTCCAGATCCGGATACCATCAAATAGGGTCCCAGTTTCATTCCATTCTGGTTCGCCGGCGGTTAAAGTTGAGTCTAAATGAACGTGAGAATCAATGAATGGAGGGAGTAATAACTTACCTTCCCCATCAATTACGGTTTCGCCGGGTTTAGCGGTGAGGTTAGTCTCAATTTGGGAAAACTTACCATCCTCAATTTGAACGTCGGTAACTTCCTTTGCGTTATTTACGTGGACATTTTTAATTAACATAAGCTACTTCCTTTCTAAAAAACGCATCAGGACTGCATAGAGCAGGGCTGAGAATAACATGTCGATGAAGGTCATCCCCACAGTGTTCACAAAAATTGGTAATTGGTGACCCGCTAAAAAGAGAGCGACCCCCGCAACAAAAGTGATAATAGCACTGAGGTTGAAACCACCCCGGTACCAGTATTCGCCATTAATTTTACCAAATTCGGTGACGTGATAATTACCATGGTTAATAAAGTAAAAGTCGGTACAGATAATAGCAATTGTTGGACCAAGGACCATGGCAACGTAGTCAAGGAAGCTTTCAAAGGTGGTTAAGAAACTCCCAACAAACATTGGAATGAAGGTAACGAGAGTTGCCAAGGCTACGACGGTCCAAAGGGAGTACTTGAGCCGTAGCTTGGGAAAAATATTAGAAAGAGCAGATCCGGCCCCCAGTAAGTTAACCGCATTGGCCGTCATGGAAGTTAGGATAATAACGAGCAGGGCGATCACTCCAAGGCCCAGCTTGCTGGCGATGGTTGAAGGATCAGAGTTGTTGGCGTCGTAAATTCCGCTGGTAATGGCAATTCCGATCGTTGAGATTAAACCGATAAAGGCAAACCAAACCACCCCAACCATCGCGCCTAACCAAGGCGAAAGGACGGAATTATGCTTGTCAGCAGTAAAACGAGTGAAGTCAGCCCCGGCCGTTACCCAAGCTAGGTTAAAGGCGGCAACGTAGTCAATGGCGGCCCCAGTTGCCATCTTTTGTTTGAGCGGAACGGACCAATGAGCGATTTGGCTTAGAGAAACCGTCTTGAAGACCGCCACGGATTCCCAAATTACAAAGATTAAAACGACGATGATTCCGATCCGTTCAATCATTTGGATCGAACGGGAACCGCTAGCAACACTAATAATGTGGAGGATACTCATGATTAAGATCCCAACCACGAGGCCCCATTCACCGTTCGGTTGGCCCCAAACCGGCCATTTAAAGAGGTCATGGAAAAGGAGACTAACTGACTGGGCGGCGATGAAGGTGTTAACGGCGGTCCAACCAATAAATTGGGTGATGTTGACTAGCGATGGAAGGTAACTTCCCCGTTCACCAAAGGAAGCACGGGCGATGGTCATGGTTGAAACTCCGGTTTTATAACCGATGTAACCAACTAAACTTAAGAACAAGTATGAGAGGGCCGATGAAAGGACTAAGACCTGCATTGCGACCGCAAACCCGCAAGCAGCGATTACCCCTCCAACGAACCAGGTTCCGTTATTGGCGTTTGCGCCGACCCAGGTCGCAAACATATCCCAGCGGGTGGTGTGCCGGGCGTTTAGGGGAATCGGCGTAATTTCACTCGAACTTTGTTTTTCAGCCATGATAACCTCCAGAGATAAAAAAAGTCCTTCCCCGATTGGGCAAGGACGGTAATTTTTCGCTCTGGTAGTCTTAGCCTAGCTATAGGTTACCTTGAAAAGCTTTACTGGTCATTTGCGCCTCACGGGACTGCATTAAATGCCAAACTGAATTTTAAGTTGTAACGAGTATAGCGGTTTTAATTGGGGATGTCAATTGTCACCGCTTTACTTCGTGGCGGAGCCGGTCTAATTCGAGATGGTTAAAGCCACTATATTCAAAGGTGAAGTGGTATTGCTGACGAACCACGTTTAAGACAGCGATTAGTTCATCAAAGTCCAGGTCATTTAAAATGGCGATTGGCCAGGAGCGTTGCCAGTGGTGGGGTCGGCGGGAATTAAAGAAAAGGTTATAACAATCGTCCGGAGAATAATAAGCCACCGCAATCCAGTAGCGAGTTTGGCGGGTCTGTTTGAAATGACGGGCGATTTGTTCACAGATCTTTTTACCGATTGGTTGGGGATTAAAACTATTCAAAGCTCTGACCTCCACCGTGACCCCCAACTAGCTTTGACCGGGAAATAAAAGTACCACCTTTTTCGAGACTACTTGCCTTCATAATGGCAGTTTTACCGAATTTTTGGCGAATTTCATCCATCGTGTTTTCAACATCAATCGCCACGGTTGCAGCTCGACTTTGAAAGAGGTTTAATTGTTCGCCAAATCGTTCGCTAAGCCGGCTTGCGCTAACACTAATATGACGGACGGGTTGGCCTTGCCAATGTTGCTCAAAGAGGTCCAAGATTGGAAGAATTAATTTTCGCTCATCAGCAGTCGAAACGTCGAGCTTCTTAGAGTGAGCAAAGCCGGTCCGGCCGTCTTCATCGATGACGCCTTTGGCATAACCGATCCCGAGGTAAACCCCGTTCGCCTGTTTGTGCCGGGCCCGGAGGCGGGAAGCGACTTGGGCCGTAATTTCTTTAATTACCAATTCAATTTCGCCCTTTTTTACGTAATCCCGGGGAAGGACCTGGGAATTACCAATTGATCGGTCACGCTTGAGCGGTTGGTGACTAAGCACAGTCCGGTCAATTCCCCAGGCGGTGGCGTACAAACGGACTCCAATTTGCCCCAGTTCACGCTTGAGTAAATGGGGATCAGTATGGGCTAGTTCATACATATTAGTAATTCCAATGTTATTTAAGCGATTAGCCATCCGGTGATTAATGCCCCAAACATCCGTTAGGTTATCAATCTCCCAAATTTTTTGAGTGGCGATATTGTTGGTAATGACCCCAATTCCTTCTTTGTTATGCTTAGAGTAAACGTCTAAGGCGATCTTAGCTTGGAGAGGATTATTACCAACCCCAATGGTAGTAACGAGGTGTAGGCGATCATGGACCGTAGCTTGAATGGCTGTAATAACATCATAAATATTACTTGAAGTTAGTTGCCAAGAATGGGTGAGATTGAGCAGGGATTCGTCAATTGAGTAAGGAAGAATGTCTTCTGGGGGGATGAATTGTTGGTAGATGGCATTGACTTCCAGGTTCTTTTTAATATAGAGATTCATCCGGGGTGGGACCACCAACAGCCGGTCATCAGCTGGTAAATCTCGGGCCCGGTTAACATTATGCAAGTCAAAAAGCTTCTTAGCTGCAGGAGAAGAAGCTAAAATGAGACCACTCCCCGTGTTATCCGCCTCAGACATTACAACCAAGGGGGTGGTTAGGGGGTCGAGGTTACGAGTAGTACACTCCACCGTGGCGTAGAAAGATTTATTGTCGATCATTAGGTAAACGCCACTCGGCTCTTTTGAATAGTCCACGTCTTCACACCTCACTCAAAAAACAAACGTTCTTGATTCTATTTTATAAAAGAACAAAAGAGAAAACAAGAGGTCGGGAGGAAACCTTTTCGATAGCCTGAAAAGGATAAGTAGGACAAAGGTTGATTTACAGCAATCAAGGTAACTTTGAGCGTATTTCTATTACTCTGATATCGTGGTAAGAAGGTACGATCCTTATAGATAAGTCAGCCGGAGAAAATTTGTTTTGAAAATTTAATTTCGGTCTTTCCTTATCTCACAGGACCGTTTGAAAGTTTTCTTACCAACTCAATTCAAAGTTAATTTAACCACTGCTTCACACCGTGGAGTTTGTGGCAACATGTCAACGGGTTGGATGTAGTCGACCCGGTAGGTTGAGGTTAAGCGCGCTAGGTTCCGGGCTAAGGTTGCCATATTACAAGAAACATAGGCAAATTTCCGGGGTTTTTCAGCTAAGATGGTGTCAATTAATTTTTGATCGAGTCCGGTCCGGGGTGGGTCAACGACTAAGGCATCGAAGTGTTGCCCAGCTTGGCGCCACTTTGGTAATAGTTCTTCGGCCGCCCCACATTCATAATGGGCATTACTAATACCATTCAACTTGGCGTTTTCATTAGCGTCATCAACGGCGGCTTGAATGGTTTCCATCCCCAAAACTCGTTTAACTTGACTGGCAAAGGAAAGCCCAATCGTCCCAATTCCGGCGTAGGCATCGATTAAAGTATCTTCCTTAGTTAAGTCCAAGGCTTTAGCGGTTTCTTCATAGAGGGTTTCAGTTTGAACCGGGTTGAGCTGTAAGAAGGACCGCGCTGAAAGTTGGAAATCCAGGCCCATTAAACTTTCCGTGACATAGTCTTTACCAGCTAAGTTAAGGGTTTGATCGCCCCAAACTAAGGGGGTGTCCCCAGGGTTAACGTTTTGCATGACTGAGGTCACCATTGGTAATTCGGCTTTAATGCGGGTTAAAAGTTGATGTTTTTTGATTAATTTCGGGGTATTAGTGATGAAAGTGACCTGGACTTCGCCCGTGGTAGTTTCTCGAATCGCAATCGTTTTAAGAATCCCACTGTGATTGCGCTCTTCATAGGTGGGGATTTGTAATTCTTCGATAAACGTTACTAACGCCCGCATGACCGTCATGGTTTGGGGCATTTGGATGGCACATTCCTTTAAGTCAACTACTTCATGACTATTAGCCCGGTAAAGGCCGGCCACCACATGTCCGTCAACGGTCCGAACTTGGAATTGAGCCTTGTTACGATAACCGTATCCCTGGGGGCTTGGAAGAGTTGGTTTAACCTGGTAGTACTTGTAACCTTGGGGTTTAAACTTTGCCAGACTATCAAGGACGACTTGGCGCTTAAATTTGAGTTGGGCAGGATAAGCAAGGTGCTCTAATTCAAAGCCCCCCGCGATACCAGCAACGGCGTCCTTCGGCGTAACTCGATCCTTACTTGGCCGCTTAAGCCGATGAATCTTAGCGGTTAAGTAGCGTTCTTGGACAGCAGTAACTTCAGCCACGATAACTTCACCTGGTAAGGCCCCAGGAACGAAGCAAACCTTATGCTTAAAATAGCCGATACCTTGACCTTCAATTCCTAATTTTTTGATTGTTAAAGGGAACCGTTCACCAACGGTAACGTGGACGGGGGTCGTTTGATGTTTCATGGGAAAACTCCTTCGATCTATAATGCTGGTTACCATTCTAGCATTATTGGGGGATGATTGCCCGGGAAATAAAAGGATAGAAGATGATCAGAGAAAATATTTGAATTGGAGGAACTACTTACATTATTGCTAATTAACTCAAAATTCCAATCACTTATCTTTTTGATTGACGATAATTAATTATCGTTTTACAATAACAATGTAAAATAATAGAAAAGAAAAGAGGTAAGATCATGTTAAACTGGTTTGAAAAGCTCAATTGTAAAGTTATTATTCCTCTGATCCATCTTTCGCTAGGAATAACAATGATCATAACTGTATTAGGTGGGCTCGCCTACCTAATTGTTGGTTTAATTGCTATCATTAGTCCTTCAATTATGGCTGATATCATTGAGACATCACCACAATGGGCGAGCGATAATCGGCTTTTACTTATCCTGGCCTACTTGATTGGGCTGGCATTTATCCCAGTTATTCTCGGGATAACCTACTACCTCAATGAACTAATTGGTGTAATTACTTCAGATTCACCATTTAGTGAAACTAGTTTAGTTGCAATTCAACGATTGTTCTATAGCACGCTGGCCTACGTTATTTTGCAAGTTATTGTCGGTCTAGTACAAGTTTTCACAAGGGCGTTTACTACCAAACTTGGGATTGATATGAAGCTTGATTTAAGTAGTGTTAGTATTTTAGTGATCTTAGATATTATTTACATGATCTTCAAGCGAGGGGTGGCACTCCAGAAAGATAATGACCAGATGATTTAGGAGGAACTGCGATGATCGAAGTGGAATTGGATGTGATGTTAGCGAAGCGCAAGATGACCTCGAAAGCCCTTGCTAAACAGATTGGAATAACGCCAGCAAACCTTTCAATTCTTAAAAATAATCGGGCTAAAGGGATTCGGTTTCAGACGCTTGAAAAAATTTGTGAAGTACTAGAGTGTCAACCAGGCGATATTTTAATCTATAAAGAAGACTAACCAAGAGGATAATCAAATGAAATTTAATCAACGATTTTACAAAAATGGGTATTTTTGGAGTGGAATCATCATCCTCATCTTGTCGACTGAAATATTTAGCGAACGAATTTTTTCGGTTTGGTGGTTTATTGACATTATCTTTATTACTTTGGGCATAATTGATATTACTTATTCGCTTTTAAATAGCCAGAGAGATTAGGAAGGAACGAATTAGAACACCAATCTAAAGGTTGGAACGTAGCCGACGCAACTATAAAAAAAGCAACTTGATCATTGCGACCAAGTTGCTTTTTCCTATTTATTCAAATGTTGTGCCTTAAACTGTTGGAGATTAGTTTCCGTTGGCTTAAGGTTTTGCCAGTCTTTGGAAAGGAAGGCGCTGTTCATGTGGTAGTGTGGGGATGGTTGGGGATTATCCAAGAATGGTGAAATCCGATGGTCAAAGTCGACCCAACCAGCCCAACCAATATGGATGGTATCGTTCATGAAGCCCTTCTTATTTCCGGCATGAGAGTAATCGATAATGTGGTTGAAACCTTGCGATTGCAACTGGAACTTAATCTTATCGGTAGTTTGGTAGTACATATGCATGTTCAAACCAGTCCGCTTTTCCCACTTAGTATTAACTGGGGTAATCATGAAGACGACGTTAGTATTGGTCTTCTTTAATTGATTCAAAACTACTTGTAAGTCCGCATATTCTGGACTTTGTAAGTAGGAGAAATGTTTTTGCGTGCCGTTAATGTGCTTTGCGTGCCGTACCCGGCGGTTGTAGAAATCATTTACAATGCCCATGTTATTGTTGCTTGAAGCCTTAGCATGGGCATTAATGGCGTGTTGGTAAAGGTCCTGGTAGTTATATGGTTTTGGCAATAGCTTTTCCTTTGGAAGGATGCGTTTCCCATAGTTGTCCTTTAAAAAGTAGCCTGAAAAAAGGTTATCTTCGTGACTCAAAAGGGCAATCCGGACCTTTAAGTTTGCCTTTTCAAAACTGTTTAGGGCTTCCCCCCGTTCAATCTTGTAGGCATAACTAGCGACCGTGCCACTATTTCCAAGAAGTTGGCCAAGCCGCTTAGCCGTATACCGATCATAAGGTGACTTCGGGTTGGCTTGGTTTAACCAAACTAAGTTGGCGTAAGTCCCGTTGTAGTACTGGAAAGCTGCTAGCATAACCCCTTTTTTAACAAACCATTGGGGCGAAATAACGAAAACGGCTTTGCCATTTTTCATTTGGGGTGCCATCATGGTCATGTTAAAGAGTTGGGGCAGGGATTGGGTCCCCCGCGAACCAAACATAAATGGCCGGTAATGGTGGTAACGGGCCGCCATCGTGGCCGGATAGTACCGGTCCATTCGGTTAAATTCGCTTGAACCAAAGAAAGGTATATAGTGGTCCTTTTTATCACTTAAAGCTTGAACCTTTAGCGCCCGGTTTTTAAAGACATTCGGACTTAACGAAACGGCTGCTTTTTGTAAGGTCGCCTGTGAACTTTTGCTCTTCCATGGCAAGGCAAAAACTAAGAGGGCTAGGACCCCGGCAACAATGACTGGGCCAAAGATTGACCACAGTTGGTGTTTCTTAGTCATTTTGGAGTTCCTTCACCCGATCTGTAATCTTATCAACGGTGTTCCAAGCGTCCCGGTCAAATTCAGAAACAGGAACTTGGATGTCAAATTCATCTTGTAGGGAGAGTAAGAATTGGACCGTCGCCATGGAATCAAGCATTCCGTCAGCGTAAAGGTCTGCTGAGTAGTCAGCGAAGTCAGCGGCGTCACGGCCAGTAGCTTGGGCTAAAAGTTCTTGAATTTGTTCTTGCATGATAAATTCCTCCAAATTTAATAGTTAATGTTTAGTGCTGTCCGGGGAAGCCAAACCATAGCTTATCTAAGAAGCCACAGAAGACTAAGAAGGTTAAGACAACAAAGTTAAAAGTAATAAAACCAGCGATGAACTTGGTCAACTTCGTGGATTTAATCTTAAGGTGCTTCCGTTTGTACCGGAGCCACCAGTCGTCAACCACGAGGGCCAGGCCATGCATGAAACCATAGAGAATGTAGTACCAGGTTACTCCGTGCCAGAACCCCATTGTTAACATGTTAAGCATGTAAGCAACTGAGGAAAGAACATTTCGGTTCTTGAACCACTTTTTCTTGGTTGCCATAAAGACAAACCGCATGAAAATGTAGTCCCGGAACCAGAAGGAAAGGGTCATGTGCCACCGGTTCCAGAACTCTTTGATGTTCTTGGAAAGGAATGGCTTATTAAAGTTCATCGGCGTTTCAACCCCCATTAAGTAGGAGATCGCCACGGCGAAGAAGGAGTAACCCGCAAAGTTAAAGTATAAGTGACCAGCATACGTATAAGCGACGCCGACCACCCACCAGCTTAAGTGGGGAGCGTACATTAATGCCCGTTGTTCCATAAAGGGATACCAAACTTGGCCAAAGAAATAGTCGATCACAAATTCATAAACGAACCCGATAAAGAGGTAAGGGATCGCTTTTTCGACGAGGCCAAGATACTTTTCTCGGTTCGGGACCTTTTGATAGTCCTTTGAGAACCGCCGATAACGGTCGATTGGCCCGGAAGTGATGGTTGGCATGAAAGCCATAAAACGGATAAATTTCCACCAATTTAGGTCCTTGACGACCCCATCCCGGGTTTCGATAATCGTTCCGGCTGCCCGGAAAGTTAAGTATGAGATCCCCAAGAAACCAAGTAAGGAGTTATGGCCGACCATCGCTGGTGAAAATTTAACGATAATAATTGGTAGTAGTGATAAGAAAGTAATTAGGTAAAAGACCCAACTTGCGTTTTGCTTTTGCCGGTAATGGAAATAACCAATTACAATCACGGTTTGGTAAACAATATAACCGATTAAGGAGAAGGCCTGTAAATAACTTTGCCCATCAAACATCAAAAAGATGAAGACAAAGCTAATCAAGGCTTCATACCACTCAAACCGCTTGCCAAAGTACAAACCAATTCCTAAAGGTAGGATGGCAATTAGCAAGTAGATGAAATAGGTTGGTGTTCCATATGCCGTAAAGTTAGGCATATCTTGAATCCATTGCAACATTACTTGTTAGCCTCCGCGATAATTTGCTTAACGGCGATCTTACCGTTAGCGGACTTCGGGAAGCTATCAACGTAGATAAATTGCGTTGGCATCATGTAGTCCATGATTTTATCCTTTAAGCTTTGGCGGATCGCCTTGGTTAAATCAGCATTTTTTTCAAAGTCGTTTGGTTCCGCAATAATGTAGGCAATCAAGTGGGAAGCCTTCCCGTTCTTATCATACTTTGGTACCGCCACGGCTTGTTTAACCAAGGGACTTAGTTCGAGGCTTGACCGTACTTCATCAAGTTCCACCCGGAAACCGTGGAGCTTAATTTGAAAGTCCATCCGCCCGATAATGTGGCGAACCCCATCTTCGTCGATAAAGCCGGCATCCCCAGTCCGGTAAGATTGGACCCCGTTGACCTTAAAGAAGTTTTTGGCGGTCTTTTCTGGATTGTTGAGGTAACCCTTGGCAACACTGTCCCCAGTAATGATGATTTCCCCGTGTTCACCAGGAGTCGTAATTTGCGTATCGCCATCCCAGATTGAGGTTGTAACTCCCGGCTTGTCATAGCCGATTGGGAGCCGTTTCATCGTTTCAGCCATTTCCTTGGTAATTTCACAACTAGTGATGGCAACGGCCGCTTCAGTTGGCCCATAGGTATTGAAGATCTTAACGTCTGGGAACTTGGCAAAGAGCCGCTTTACCGTTGAAGGCGTTAATTCTTCGCCACAAAAAACCATGTGGGTGAGTTGGGGCATGTGTTCGGCATTGAAGGCCGGGCTTAGCAACAACATATCAGCAAAGGATGGTGTCCCAACGAAAACGTTGAAGTCAAGTTCCGGGAGGACCTTAAAGAGTTGTCCGAAGTTTTGGACCACGTGGAGTGGCAAAGCTTTGACCGTTGAGCCCGCAAGTAAAGCGTCTAACCAATAGAAGTTAGAAATGTCAAAGGAGAAAGGTGCTTGCCCTAAGTAGTTAGTTTGGGCTGGGAGGTTAAAACTTTCCCCGAGTACCCAATTGACAAAGGATTGAATGTTATCATGGGTTACTTCAACCCCCTTTGGTGAACCGGTCGTTCCAGAAGTGAAAAGAATGTAGAAGGTGTCGTCGCCGGTTAGTTCATGACTTAGTTGGTAGTCTGCCGGCGTGGTAATGATCTTCGTGAATTCATCCTTACTTAAAACTTGACCGTCATAATCGACGTCATCGTTTGGAAAATCATCAATTGCAACCACTAAGCGGGGATTAGCCGTATTAATGATTGATTGAAGCCGGGGCAGAGCCGTTCCAACTTCAACTGGAATGTAAGGATGTCCAGCCTTGGCACCCCCAAGAAAGCCAACCGGCATTTCAAATTGGTGATCCCCATAATAAAGAATAGGACTCTTGGCTGGTAAATCAGCCTTGCGGTCGAGCCAACTAGCAAATGCATTGGTGTAGTTTAACAGCTCTTGGTAAGTATGGGTTGTGCCTAATTCATCATAAGCAATCCGATCGAGGTTAGCTTGAGCTACTTGATCGATGGTTTTAGTAATGTTGTTAACCATAGTTAAAGTTTATTCCTCCGCTTAGAATTCGTTGTAGATAAATGGCGCTTGACCAATTCCAAAGTAACCATACATATAAATCAGTAGCATTAAGACAATGAAGTATAGCACGGTTTTGATTACAAACGAAGCTATCGGATGGTCTTTTAGGGCCTTCATTCCATTAAGTGTCCTTTCAAAATAGAAAATTAAATATCGCTCTTAAGTTTAACGCGATTCAAAATTTTGACGCAAAAAAATTCTTGAAATTTAACAAATGTTAAAGTGTTTTTGAACGTCCTTGATTTTACAATAAATAACTAGCTGATGCAATGAGAAGCTCAGTACACTGGGTCTTTGTAAGTAAATCCTTAATTTGGTATTTCTAGCTATGGTGTTACCATCCTCATTATCAGAACGTATATGTGGTAAAATTTGAAATAGCAAAAATAAGTTTTGGAGGACGAAAAGATGCGGTTTTTACATACCGCCGATTGGCATATTGGCAAGCGGCTAAACGGGTTTGATTTGTTAGCTGATCAAATGGCGATGTTTAAGCAGATTGAAGAAGTTGCAAAGGCGGAAAAGGTCGATGCGATTGTAATTGCGGGGGATCTTTTTGACCGTTCCGTTCCAAGTGAAGCGGCGGTTCAAAAATTGCGGCAGATGTTAAGTCAGTTAAATTTGGCAGATCAATTTCCCCTATTAGCGATTAGTGGGAATCATGATTCAGCCCCCCGTTTGGGGATGGCCAGTGACTGGTACGTGGCCAATGGCTTTCATTTGGTGACGGAATTTAAGGATGCTTTTCAACCAGTAATGATCGGGGATACCCAATTTTTCTTATTACCATTCTTTGGTCTCCAAACCGCTCGGAATTATTTTCAAGATGAGCATTTAAATGATATTAATCAGATCATGGCAAAAGTTGTCGCCGCAATGCAAGCGCAATTCGCTTCTGATAAACACCATGTGCTGATAGCTCACTTTTTTGCGGCGGGGAGTCACCGGACGGCCGACTCGGAAACGCTAGCGGAAGTCGGGGGCTTAAGTGCGGTTGATACTAGTTTGCTAGCGCCATTTGACTACGTCGCCTTGGGGCACTTACATAACTATCGCGCTCTCCTTGAAGATCGGATTAAGTATAGTGGCTCGCCCCTCAAACTATCAGCTTCGGAGGCGGAAACTGAAAAAGGGGTTTGGATTGTTGATACCGAGCCTTTCAAAGTTCGATGGCATCCCCTTCACCAGTCGCCAGAGATGATCAAAAAGACTGGTTCTTTTGCGGAATTAACGGCTCCTCAAGTTACTGAACAAATTGATCCCGCTGATTACTATTTACTAACCTTAACTGATCAGGGGGATATTCCGGATGTCATGGCGAAATTACGGGAATATTATCCGAAAATTTTGAGCCTTAGTTGGACCCGAGAAACCCACCGCCCAGTTGCCCAAGAACTAAAGAAGTTAAACCAACTGGACCCGCTGACCTTACTCGGGGATTTTTATCAGCAAACCACTGGTCATGAATTGACTGCTCAGCAACAAGCTTGGGCTCAGGCAGCCTTAAATCAAGTCGAGGAGGAAAACTAATGCGGCCCTTAACACTTGAGCTAAAAAACTTTGGTCCCTATGCCCACACGGTAGTAGACTTTCAAGAGTTTACTAACGCCCCGTTATTCTTAGTCACTGGAAACACGGGGAGTGGGAAAACAACGCTATTTGATGCCATGGTTTTCGCGCTCTTTAATGAAACTACAAATAATCAGGAACGAAATGCGGCAGCCTTACGGGCGGATTTCGCCCCGGTTACGGAAGAAACCTGGGTTGAATTTACTTTTGAACATGCCGGGATAAACTACACGATTAAGCGCCGTCCTAAGCAAACAATTCAAAATAAGCGGGGGAAATTAATTGATCGGGGCTCCAAAGCGGAACTAACTTTTGAAAAGGACGGGGAAATAACTGAGCTAACGCAAATCAAAGAGGTCGATGGTTTTATTACCGACTTACTTCAGTTAGATAAAGACCAGTTTAAGCAATTAGTAATGTTGCCCCAAGGTCAGTTTCGCCAAGTTTTGGCTTCCTCAAGCAGTGAGAAGGAAACCCTCTTGGAACAACTTTTTCAAACGAGTTTATATCGCCAGTGGACGGCAAGCTTAAAGCAACAATTAAGCGATCAAAATCAAGCCATGCAAGCTCAAAGACAACAGCTTCAAACCCTTAAACAGAGTGAATCAACGGTTGATGATCAATTACCAACGCCGGCTTGGCTAACGAAGGTACAGGAGCTTCAAGCTCAGTCCCAAATGGAATTAGAAAAAATTTCCCGGGAAATTAATCAACATCAAGCAAAGGTAACAAAGGCCCAAAACCAACTTAGTATTGCGAAAAATAAAGTCCAAGCTGAAAATGAAATGCTCCAGTTGAAACGGACCGCTTCGACTTTGATGGCGCAAGAACCAGAGATAAAAACTAAAAGGAAGACCATTTCCCAATTGACCTGGTATCAAGGAATTCAAGCTGACTTTTTAAACTGGCAAACGGTCCAAGCAACTTACGAGCAGGTCCAAACGGCGCAACCAAAAATTGAAAAACAATTAGCTCAAACCCAGCAAGAAGTTGAACGAACCGTCCAGGTTGCAACTCAATTAGCTCAGCAGGTGTCGTTGATTGACCAGCACCGGCAAGCTAAATTAGCTTTAGAACAAAAGGTGCCAGATTTTGAACAACGGGAAACCCTCAGTCAACAGGTAAAGAAGCAGCATAAATTAGTAACCATTACTCAAGCACGGTTAACCACACTAAAACAGGAGCAAGCAGAGAAAGAAAGCCATCAAGTCGAACTTCAAAAACAATTGCCAGACCGAGAGCAACTGGCCGAAAAAGAAATCCAGCTTAACCGGGCCTTAACCCAACTGAAAAACTGGCAAACTGAACAAGAGCAACTAAAAGAGGCACAAAAGAGAATTGAAGCGGCTAAGCAAACTTGTGAGCAAACACAATTGATAAAGCAAAAACTGGAACAAAGTCTTAAGGAGGCTAAGGCGAACTTAGCTCAGTTAAAAGACTTGTTTGCCCGGAATGCAATTGCGCGCTTAGCAAAGGATTTATTGCCAGGCGAGGCCTGTCCAGTTTGCGGTAGCTTGGATCATCCGCACGTTGCTACGATCAAGCCGAGCGAAAAAGTGGTCACTGAAGAAGCAGTCCAAACAGCTCAAGTTAGTGTTGATCAAGCCCTCAAAAAGTTTAGCCAGGCCCAAGCGGACGAAAAGCATGCTCAAAAAAGTCTTGCAACCGCAGAGCAAACAATGGTGGAGCAACTAACAAAGCTAGCAACGGAACTAGGGGTGGAAACAAAAGTTACGGAGGTTGAACAAGCAATTACAGCCCACGGAATGGACCTTGCTACCCAACAAGAAGCTATCCAGGCAGAAAAACAGCAATACCAAGCAACTCAAACTGAATTAACGACTTTAGCGACGCAATTGACAGCTTTGAGGGCTCACGTTGATCAGCAAAATCAACAATTACAGCTAGCCAAAGAAAAGTTGGTTGGTGTGGAAGGGCAACTAGCCAGTCTTGACCAGCGGTTAGGTAAGCAGACTTTAGCGGAAGTCCAAACTCAAATTGCAGAACTAGCAAAGCAAATAACAGCATTTGATCAACAACTCCAGGCTAATCAGCGGCAGCAACAGGCCGCTAAAGAAGCACTTGCGGTTGCTAAAACAAAATTGGCTCAGCTCCAAGACCAGGCGCAAGCCGCTGATCAACGCCGGCAAACCTTACAGCAGGTATTAACCACGGCATTAGCGGAATTTGATCCCGGCTTGGATTGGGAATTTTTAACCAGGGCGCAAAAGCAAATTGACCAACTCCCAGATCTTCAAGCGGTAGTTAACCAATATCAGCAGGCAGTCGCTGCTAACCAGGCCCAACAAGCCCAGGTGCAAGCTCGACTCACGGAACTTACTTCTGCCTTGTCAGTTGAAACGGCGCAAACAGCTTTAGCAGACGCCCAAAAAGAATTAAATACGTTACTAGCAGGTCAAGGGCAGCAACAAGAACAAATTAAGCGGCGGCAAAACTTACTTAAAAAGGTAAAGGAAATCGTCGCAAAACAGGCGGACCAATTGGCGCAACAAACCGAGCTGAATACCTTGGTAAAGGTCGTGACTGGTAACAGTGAAACAAAACTAAGCCTAGAACGTTACGTTTTAAAGAGTTACTTTAGTCAGGTTTTACAGGTTGCCAATGAATATCTCATCCGCTTATCCCAACAACGGTACGAATTTAAACTTGATGATCAAGTTGGCCACGGTAATGGGCAAAAATGGGCTGGTCTTGAAATTAACGTCCATGATAATCACGTCGGGCGAGATCGGAGTGCCCGGACCCTTTCGGGAGGGGAAAGCTTTATTGCGTCCCTTTCCTTAGCGCTTGGCCTTAGCGAAGTCATCCAACGGCAAGCGGGGGGAGTAAAAATCGAGGCCCTCTTTATTGATGAAGGTTTTGGTTCCCTCGATCAAACCGCTTTGCAGACGGCCTTGAATGCCCTACTTGAGATTCAAGGTTCACGGATGATTGGGGTTATTAGCCACGTTACGGAATTAAAAGAGCAGATTGGCGATCAGTTAGTGGTAACTAGTCAGAACGGACGGAGCCAGGTTTCATATCAGCACGGCAATGAAATTTAGGCTTTTAGTTGAACTTAGGTTAGAAAACAGCTAAAATAACTGTCAGAATATTAAACACGGAACGTACTTTAAGTAGGTTTGGCAGAGAACTTCTGGTTGGTGGAAAGAAGAAACCGAAATTCCGGTACGGTAAATGTGGGCGGGTAATGCCGCACGGTCAATGGCCGTTATCCATCTTTTGAGGGTGCTTTTTAAGCAAACTTGGGTGGTACCGCGGAACAGGAGTCATTTCGTCCCAATGATTTGGATGAATGGCTCCTTTTTTGATACCTAAGATATGATTTGGAGGAATTGCAATGTTAGATTTAAAGAAGATCCGGCGGCAACCAGATTGGTACAAGGAAAAGTTAGCAACCCGGGGCGTTAAGGCCGAAGAAATTGATGAAGTTTTGGCGCTCGATACTAAGCGACGGGAATTATTACAAAAGACTGAAACCTTGAAGGCGCAACGGAACGAAGCTTCCAAACGGATTGGGGAAGCTAAGCGGAATGGTGAATCAGCTGACGAAGCCATTGCGGCCATGCAAAAAATTGGGGGCGACATTAAGGAACTTGATGAACAAGTTGCGCAAAATGATGAAGTCTTATTTGATAAGATGTCGCGCTTACCAAACGTTCCACATGAAGGAGTCCCAGTTAGCCTAACTGAAGATGGGGCTAAGGAACTTCGTAAAGTTGGCGAAATTCGTCACTTTGACTTTGAACCAAAGCACCACTGGGACATTGGGGAACAACTTGGGATCCTCGACTTTGACCGGGCCGCTAAGGTTTCTGGGGCACGGTTCGTTTACTACGTTGGTTTAGGGGCTCAATTGGAACGGGCCGTTTACAACTTCATGTTGGATGAACACATGAAGGAAGGCTACACTGAAGTCTTACCACCATACATCGTTAATGCTCACTCAATGTACGGGACGGGGCAATTCCCGAAGTTCAAGCAAGATGTTTACCAAGTTAACGGGGAAGACATGACCTTAATTCCAACTGCCGAAGTACCGTTGACAAACTACTTTGGCAACGAAGTCATTCCAGCTGAAAAGCTACCAATCTATGTAACGGCCTTAACGCCAAGTTTCCGGTCTGAAGCAGGTTCTGCTGGTCGGGACACCCGGGGCTTGATCCGGATGCACCAATTTAACAAGGTTGAAATGGTTAAGTATACGAAGGCTGATCAATCATGGGATGAACTCGAAAAGATGACGGCGAATGCTGAAAACATTTTGAAGAAGCTTGGCTTGCCATACCACGTAATTACCTTGACGACGAGTGACATGAGCTTTACGGCTTCTGAAACCCATGACCTTGAACTTTGGATGCCAGCCCAAAACAAGTACCGGGAAGTATCTTCTTGCTCGAACTGCTTAGACTTCCAAGCTCGGCGGCTTCACATGCAATATCGGGATGAAGATGGCAAGCTCCAATACGTTCACACCTTGAATGGTTCGGGCCTCGCCGTTGGCCGGACGGTCGCTGCAATTTTGGAAAATTACCAAAATGAAGATGGCTCCGTCACGGTTCCAGAAGTCTTAGTTCCATACTTCCACGGAATTACTAAGATCACTAAGGAAAACGCTGTGCCATTTAACAACAAGTAGGTTTAGAAACTTATTTAGTAAGATGATAATTAGTCGGTTCACTTGTTGGACCGGCTTTTTTATTTTGTTTATGATAAAATAAACGGAAAAATAAAAGAACGGAGGAGGATTCTTGTGAGAGCGGCAGGATGGTTAAGAACCAGCTGTGGCGAACAGGGACGCTAGGGTTAGTGATGTGATTGTTACTATTACTAATCATTTAAGAAAGGGAAAGATAATGTGTCCAAAAACAATGAAGTTAAAGTGGCTCTTTTTAGCGAGCCTGTTAAATAACACTGGGTCCGCCCTGCTTTGGCCGTTGATTACCGTGTACGTCCATGATTATTTACACGAAACGATGACGGTTGCCGGAATCGTAATGTTTTTTATTTCAATGTCGATGATGGCTGGTAATTACGTTGGTGGTTGGTTATTCGACCATTGGAAACCATATCAAGCTGCTATCATCACGGTTTTGGTAGCAACGATTGCAACCGTGGTTTTGATTTTCTTCCATGGCTGGCCGACCTTTGCGATCCTCCTCTGTATTGTTAGTTTTGCGGATGGTTCCAGTATGACAATTATTAACTCCTACGGAACTGCCGTGACTAGTAAGTCAACCCGTTATGTTTTTAATGCCCTATACATGGCGATGAACGTTGGGGTTGTGATCGGGACTTTGCTAGTTGGGGTCTTACTACCAATCAGTCCAACCTTAACCTTTGCGGTAACGGCTGGGGCCTACGTAATCTTTAGCTTAGTGACGGTGATAACCTTCAACGTTCCCGTTCAGAAAACACAGAAACAAGTTCAAACTGTTAAGGGGCAAAAAAAGAGCAGTCGGCAAGGGATTCACCTAGTTTATGCGCTTTGCCTCTGCTTAATGACCGTATACCTTGCTTATTCACTTTGGGAAACGGTGATGGCGGTTCGGATTACTGATATGGGGATCCCTTTCTTTGCTTATAGTTTATTGTGGACGATTAACGGGGCAATTATCGTAATTTTCCAACCGTTCGTACCAAACCTAGCGAAGGTAATGTCGATCAGAACTCAGATTGAATTGGGAATTTTAATCTTTGCGGCTTCGTTCCTACTGCTAACATTTGCCCGGTCCTTTACCATGTTTGTGATTACCTTTGTGATCTTAACAATTGGGGAAATGACGGGGATTCCGGCAGTTCCAGCCTATATTGATCAATTAACGGATCCGAGTGAAACGGGAAAGTACCAAGGGATGCCAAATATCGCTATGTCAATTGGGCGGGCAGTTGGGCCCTTCCTTGGTGGCCTCGTAATTGACTGGTTTAATTACGAAGCCCTGTTTATTTTTGCCTTTGGGATTATTGGGGTAAGCCTTGTTTACGTAGCGATTTACGCCCGCCAAAAGTTTGGAATTGCAAAACATTAAAATAAGTAGTTGCCAACTTGACCATCCCTATGGTAAGATTGTTTCTGCTCAAATGATGACCCGTTGGTCAAGTTGGTTAAGACACCAGCCTTTCACGCTGGTAACATGGGTTCGAGTCCCGTACGGGTCATTTCTGCCTCACCGTTAATGCGGTGAGGCTTTTTTCGTTATTAACCTCCTAGTGAGCTAATATATTGCCGCTTTTCTATCGGTAAAGTAAAATGATTCTAAACTAAACAAGGGGGGCGGCCAAATTGATAATTACGGTAAAGGATCTTGATTATCAAGTCGATGACCATCAAATTTTACAGCACATTAATCTTGCAGTAGCGAAGGGCGATTACCTAACGATTGCTGGTCCTTCGGGAAGTGGGAAAAGTACTCTTTTGAAGTTGTTAGCAGGCTTTTTAACCCCAAGTAAGGGTGAAATCACCTTTAATGGCAAAGCGCAAACGGCTTACCCAATTCCAACCTACCGGCAACAGGTTTCTTATTGTATTCAGCAGCCTTTGTTGTTTGGTGAGACAGTAGCGGACAATTTTGCTTTTCCTTATGAAATTACTAATCAAGCAGTTGACCATGCGCGGATTAACCACCTCCTCAAATCAGTCGATCTGCCGACGAATTATGTTGAAAAGAGGATCACTGAACTTTCCGGTGGGGAACGGCAACGGGTCGCTCTAGTGCGAAACTTATTATTAGAGCCAGCAGTCTTACTTTTAGATGAAGTTACCACGGGTTTGGATGAAGAATCAAAACAAATTGTTTTAAATCTATTAGCGACGGAACATCAACGGGGCAAAACCTTAATTAAGGTTACCCACGATAATGAAGAAATTGCGGCAGCGAGCCACTTACTCCACATGAAAGAAGGTCACTTAGTCAATGAGTAACAACCTTACTGTTTCCAACTTATCATTAGTCATTGCCGCTTTGGGGATGCTTTTGGCGCTCGGCATTAGCACGAAAGAAAAACTGGATCTCCATAAAGATATTCTTTACTCAGTTTGCCGGGCCATTATCCAATTAGCGATTGTTGGATATGTCTTAAAGGGTGTCTTCCACGTTGCGAATATTTGGCTAACGTTAGCTTTATCATTAATTATCATTGTCAACGCTTCGTGGAATTCCTACCAACGGAATGGGAAGCAAAAGAAAGGGTTTTGGTATTCCTTTTTAGCAATTTTTTGTAGTACCACTTTTACGATTGGATTATTGGTGCTTTCGGGATCAATTAAGCCGATTGCCCAACAGCTAGTGCCGATTACTGGGATGGTAGCGTCAAATTCGATGGTGGCGATTGGTTTGGCTTTCCGTTCGATGCGAACCCAGTATAAGCAACAAGAGCAACAAGTTAACGAAATGTTGGCGCTCGGGGCGACGGCGGCCCAAGCTTCAAAGGCAATTATTCGGGAAAGCATTAAAACCGCGATGCAACCAACGATCGACTCTGCCAAAACGGTGGGGCTAGTTGCCTTACCAGGGATGATGTCAGGGTTAATCTTTGCTGGGGTTGATCCGGTTTATGCCATTAAATATCAAATTATGGTGGTCTTTATGTTGCTTTCGGCAACGAGTTTGGGTTCGGTAATTGCAATTTACCTGTCTTACCGAAGTTACTTTACCGACCGTTTACAACTAAAAGTTCCCCGGTAATTGTGGGAAATTTTAGGCTTCTTTGCATAGAAGAGGAGTTAGTGTAAGATTTTCATAGGTTGGATGAATAATTCATCTGGTCGTGGAAATCTTTTTTGTAGACCAATTTACTTATTTACAAAAAAAGAAAAGACCAGTAGCCTTTAGTGTGTCGAATACTAAGCAAAG
>DWYX01000005.1 GCA_019118465.1 Candidatus Limosilactobacillus faecipullorum
AGTGCGGTGACGCATGGAGCGGACCATTACTAATCGGTCGAGGACTTAACCAAGTTAAAGGTGGTAAGGTTACTTGAGGAGAAGGATATTGTTTAGTTTTGAAAGCACAAGCTTTCAGTCCTGAAAAGGATAAAGTGTGGTGATGATGGCTTGAAGGATACACCTGTTCCCATGCCGAACACAGAAGTTAAGCTTCAACGCGCCGAAAGTAGTTGGGGGATCGCTCCCTGCGAGGATAGGGCGTCGCCACGCGAACGTAAACGGTCTGCAGAAATGCAGGCCGTTTTTTGTTTGCTTAAAAATAATCTGGTATTTCCTTTATCTAGAATGTACGAAGAGGGGGCGTTGGGGTGGGAAACCCTACCTAATGAGTAATGCCAAGGCCCAAACCCAAGCTCGGGTTGCCTGTCAGGTCGCGGGAGTACCGGGTCAAATGTCCTACAGTCTCATCTCTAAAACTTCAATTCATTACGAGCACGCGCGGTTGTTCGCCGCTTACGGTCAAAACTGCTAAACCATTAAAACGATTTTCAGTTAAATAGAAAAAAAGACCGAGAAGAATTTTCCTCTCGGTCTTTTTTATTTACTTAACCGCTCTAACTCTTTCAATGCTAACGGAAACTCATGGAAACCATCACTGGTGAGATAGTGACCTCCTTGTTCTTGGCAGATTAGCTTGGCTCCCAATTCGCTAGCGATCGTAATTGCTTGACGATAAGGGGCAATGGAATCGTTTTTAGCAGTAATTACAGTGGCTTTTGCGACCTTAGTACGCAAGTCAGCGTAATCTGGGCGCAGATTGGTGAAACCATCTAGGCTAGGATAAAGGGGCAATGAACGGTCAAAAGCACCAACTAGCAATAAACGCACGTCCTTAATTTGGTGACGAGCAACGAAATTAAGGGCGGTAATGCAACCAAGGCTGTGCGCGACAATCGTGATGCCATCTGCAACCGGAATTTGATCATCAACGGCTTGATCCCAGGCTTGGGGGTTGGGATTAAAAGGATCGGGTAACCAGAGCCGGTCTAATTTAATGGTTGGCTTTGCGGCGTCCTCGAGCCAGGGAAACCAGTCGTCATCACGGGTAGAAGTCCCGTGGATTAAGTATACTTGTTTCATTTGGATCTTCCTTTCTGGGGTTACTCTTACCTTACCATGGAATGACACCAGAAATTCCAGATTTTTGAAAAAATTTACCAAAAGGGGTAGGCAAAGGACCGAAGATCTGGTATAGTTATATTTGTTGAGAATTTGCTGACTTAGCTCAGTTGGCAGAGCACGTCACTAGTAATGATGAGGTCGGAGGTTCGAATCCTCTAGTCAGCACTAGATAGTGTAGGATAGCCTATTATAACGCTGTTTATGGACGTTATAATAGGCTATTTTATATACAAATATGTTATCAGTTTCTCACTTTTTTCTCACGTGAACACTAAATGGTTGTTCTGAATTTTTGAGAAGTAGCGCTAATGCAGTCATATCAACCATTTAAGCTATGAGAGTGTGTGAAAAAGTGTGAAATGAAGATTAAAAGTATGTTGTTAAAATAATATCAATAATTTTAGGTATTAAGTATATTGTTTTCTTCAGAAAATAATATAGAGAAAACTCAATAAAATGAAGGGCTTTGATTTTCTAATTGAAGCCTTTTAATTATAGGTTGAAGAAGAAAATTTTTAAGATCGAATTTGGATAGTATATAACCATTTTTGAATATTATTGCTTATTTAAGCAGATCACAATATGTTATAAAATTAAATTAAGGTATGTTATGAACGAAAATAGGAGTAAACAATGGTTAATAAAAAAGAGTTGTCTGAAGAAGACGTAAAAACAAGATATATTACTCCTGCTATTGAGGATAAAGGATGGACTCCTCAAGACTGGCGTATGGAGTACGCATATACAGATGGAAGAATTACTGTGGTTAACAATACAACTAGGCGTGGGGAACGTAAGAAAATAGATTATCTATTAAACTATCATGAAAATGTTCCTTTGGCTATTATTGAAGCTAAAGACCTAAGACATACATACGATCATGGTATGCAGCAAGGAATTGATTATGCTGAGGGGTTAAAACATGCTGAATCCTTACAAGTACCTTTTGTATATGCTAGTAATGGAGAGGCATTTCTTGAACATGATATGCTGACAGGCAAAGAACGCAAGTTAGCAATGAATGAATTTCCAACCAAAGAAGAATTATGGGAACGGTTTAAGCAAGAAAAGGGATTAACCCCTAACCAGATTAAAGTAATTAATGAACCATATTATTCAACACGTGAGTCAAGAAAGCCAAGATATTACCAAAGAATTGCAATTAACCGGTCAGTGAACGCAATTGCTAATGGTCAACGACGGGTAATGCTAGTTATGGCTACTGGGACTGGAAAGACTTTTACTGCCTTCCAAATAGTTTATCGTTTACTGCAATCTGGGATTAAGAAGCGTGTATTATATCTTGCCGATCGTAACATTCTGGTTGATCAAGCAATGACGGATGATTTTAGTCCGCTATTAAGTAAAGCCACTAAAGTGCAAAATGGTAAAATGGATAGTTCTTATCAGATTCATTTTGCTTTATATCAGCAATTAGCAGGTCGTGAAGAAGATGTTGGAAAAGAACCCTTCCGGCAATTCAAACCCGATTTCTTTGATTTAGTTGTAATTGACGAAGCTCATCGTGGTTCAGCTAAAAAGGATAGTCAGTGGAGAAAAATATTAGATTATTTTGATGGCCCTAATGTGACCCATTTTGGTATGACTGCTACACCTAAAAATGAGAAGGGTGCCTCTAATATTGATTACTTTGGTAAACCTATCTATACATATTCCTTGAAACAGGGAATTGACGATGGGTTCTTAGCACCGTATCGAGTTATTCGGGTGAACTTTGATGTTGATATTAACGGCTTCCGGCCTACCAAGGGTGAAAAGGACGCCAATGGCCAAGTAATAGAGGATCGTCAGTATACATCAAAGGACTTTGATCGTACAATGATAATTGCTGATCGGACTAAGAAAGTGGCTAAATATGTTAGCGATTATTTGAAGAAAAATCATGAACGATTTAATAAAACGATTATTTTCTGCGAAGATATTGATCACGCTGAACGAATGCGAACAGCTTTAGTAAATGAAAATGCTGACTTAGTACAGCAGAATTCTAAGTATGTTATGAAAATAACCGGTGATGATAAGGTAGGCAAAGGGCAGTTAAGTAATTTTGAAGATGTTACTAGTAAATACCCTGTCCTGGTTACTACATCTAAGTTACTAACTACTGGGGTTAATGTAAAAACACGTCAATTGCTAGTTTGTAACATTCCAAATTTTGCTAGATTATTCGTCATGACAAGTGCCTCGATCTGTGCTTGCAATCCCACCAAACTACGAGCATAAGTCTGTTCGCTTCCCAAGAGTTTCAATTT
>DWYX01000006.1 GCA_019118465.1 Candidatus Limosilactobacillus faecipullorum
GAAACCGGGGTTACTCGCCGATCGAAATCGTCTGAGTAACCCCGGTTTTTAATTTTCCCAGTTTGATAACATTTAATATTAGAACTGAGGGCAAAA
This sequence comes from Candidatus Limosilactobacillus faecipullorum, assembly GCA_019118465.1. Classification (GTDB taxonomy): domain Bacteria; phylum Bacillota; class Bacilli; order Lactobacillales; family Lactobacillaceae; genus Limosilactobacillus; species Limosilactobacillus faecipullorum. The sequence goes on from DWYX01000006.1 coordinate 97, forward strand.
GATCAGCTTCACCCATCAATTCACGGACTGCTTACTGTTATGAGATCCTAATTATACAGAAAAAGCGTTAGGCTAATCAGAAATGATTTACCTAACGCTTTTTTATTGTTACTAGATTTGGCTATTGATCACTATTAGCTGCTGGGGTAGGTGTTGAAGCACTTGAAGCTTCTGAACTAGCAACACTGGAAGCTGAAGAGCTAGCTGCACTACTACTTGCGGCACTAGAGCTATCTTCATCTTGCCGACTGCTTGAAGAGCTCGAAGAACTGCTGCTACTTGAGAACTGCGAGCTAGTACTACTTGAATGAGAGGAAGATGATGACGCTTCGGTCATACCAAAAGCCCATTTTGAATCTCTAATTACTAATTCTTTATGGCCACCATACGATACAGCTTCAACCGTATCTGGCATAGTCCAATCGCTAGCATGATTTTGACCATCTAAGTAGGACATCATGTTCTTGTAAAGCAATTGGGCTGACTTTTCGTAAGTTTCAGAAACTGAATAACGCGGATTATCAAACCCAGTCCAAACGGCAATTGAGTAATTCTTAGTGTAACCGACCATCCATGAGTCGGTAACCCCAGAGCTACCAACCGTTGGGTCATCAGTACCGGTCTTCCCAGCTTGGTGAACACCAGAAAGGTTAGCAGCGGTTGCCGTCCCGTTTGAATTGGTGAATACACCCTTTAACATATCAGTGATCATGTAGGCAGTTGCCCGGCTCATTGCTCGTTTACCATGCTTGGTGTAGTTAATAGTCTTTCCGTCTTGCGTCGTAATTGAGCTAATGTAATACGGCTTGTAGTAAGTTCCACCGTTAGCAAAGGCCCCATATGCGGCCGAGAGTTGTAATGGTGAAACGTAGAGACCAATCCCGTTTTGAAGATTAAAGCCACTCTTACCAGGTGTAATCCCCAGTCCCTGTAGGAAGGTTGTTGCCTGACTAAGACCAACAGATTGTAAAGTCTTGATTGCCGGAACGTTCCGGGATTGGACGAGGGCTTCCCGCATCGTCATGTTACCTTTGTACTTATTATCCCAGTTCTTAAGAAGCTTGGTCGTTCCTGGCCAGTAGAAGCGAGAGTCGCTAACGGACTTGTAGGTTGGCCATTGCAAATATTGAATAGCTGGACCGTAATCCATAATTGGCTTAGCCGTTGAACCAGAACTCCGGTTGGTTTGGACAGCCCGGTTTAAGCCGTAAACAACGTTACCAGTCTTCCGACCACCAAGCATGGCGACTACTTGACCATTGTGAGGGTCAGTAATGGCAACCCCAGTTTGCATCTTATCGCTTTGGAAGGAAACGTTATTATTGGCTTGATTATACAATTCTTGTTGGGCATCAAGGTCCATGTTCGTGTGAACCTTCAAACCATCAGTATTAACATTATAACCAGCCGCTTCAAGTTGGGCTAAGACTTCCTTAACGTAAGGGTCAACCACTTTTTCCTTTACGTCAGTTGAGTTTTCGCTAGTATTCCCGTGACTTGAATCAAGGCCTTCAGTTACGCTCTCGGCTTCAGCTTGTTTAGCTTGGGCACTGGTAATTGCCTTTGAACGGACCATTGCTTCCAAAACCTGATTCCGCCGTTCGGTTGCCGGAGCAGTATCGCTGACGTCCGGGTTATAGTAGGTTGGTGATTGGGGGATCCCTGCCAATGTAGCGATTTGCGAAAGGTCCAGCTCCGTGAGGTCTTTCCCGTAATAATACTGAGCAGCGGTCTTCATCCCGTAAACCCCATTCCCCATGTATACCTTATTAATGTAGAATTGGAGAATTTGTTGCTTTGAGAAGTGCCGTTCAACATTGATGGCTAACCACGCTTCTTGAGCCTTCCGTTTTAAGGTCTGATCTTTTGAGGAAGTAGAAAAGACGGTTAACTTGACCAATTGCTGGGTTAGCGTACTCCCTCCTTGGACTCCAGAACTACGGTGGAAAACATCGGCAACTGCTGATCCAACGATCCGGACTGGGTCGACCCCGTGGTGTTTGAAGAATCGCCGGTCTTCGATTGAAACAACCGCGTTTTTAAGACTGGCAGGGATTTCATCACTTGTAGCGTATTCACGCCGTTGAGCACCCAACCGGGAAATGACTTGATCGTTTGCATCATAGATCGTCGTTGTCGATTGGCTCTTAAGAGCACTTTCACTAATCGTAGGCGCGCTTGAAGCCCAGAAGAAAAAGAGGGCGGCTAGGGCGACAACGATTAATAAAACGATACTAAGGGTCCAGCCGATGATTCGACGTACTAAAGGGCCTTTACCTTGATCACCGGTTCCAGTTTCCCGTCGTTGACGACGAGGTTCTGAAGTGGAATATTCATCCTTATTCATGCGTTACTCCTTTTTTGCTGTGCGATTAATTGATCGACAGCCGGTAAGTATTGTAAGCGGGGATTCAACCCGTTTTGAACGGGAACTCCCCATTTTTTAATCGTGGCGAGGGGGATGGAATGACGACCACCAGAGGCTTGGGCTTGCCAAACTTGAATTAAGAATGAGGCAGGCAATAAGTAATACTCATTAAGTTTGGTGAACTTAATGAAGGCAAAACAGACCCCATCTTGTTTTAAACAAGCGGCTAAGTGATCAATTTGGTGCTGATGAAAGTTTTTCAGAGGAAACGATGTAATATTTTTCGTTTCCTTAGCATCAAAATCAATATAGTAGCCTCGATAAACACCATTGTAATCGGTTGTGGAAGGACGGCGGAAATAAGCTTCCCGAACAACAGCCGCACTCCGCTTTGGATAATCAACCTTAACTAGTTGGATTGGCGTCGGCTTTTTATGAATTACTGCCTGACCAGTCGTCAAATAGTAAGTATTACTGGCGTTAATTTCAGCTTCCAGTGACATTCCACGATCTGCAAAGTTCACCGATTTAACAGTTTTTTTAACTGAATGACTTGCTGATAATGGGCCCTGGCCATTTGGATAATGAATTGACATTTGAGGTCTCCCTTCACTACGTGCTATATTATATCATCAGTATAGGGTTAAAGCACAGTTACGGAATGGTTACACAAGGAAATATCTATGCAACGTTTATGGATCAGTGGTTATCGGGATTATGAATTGGGGATTTTCGACCCGAAAGCCCCGGAAGTTCAAGTTATTAAACGGGTTTTAAAAGAACGAATTATTACGTGGTTAAATCAGCAATCGGAATCAACCTGGTTAATTACGGGTCCGCAACCGGGAGTCGAGCGGTGGGCACTGGAAGTAGCCCTTGAAATCAAAAGCAATTATCCTGATTTTCAGTTGGGAATGATGAAACCTTTTGAAGGGGTGGGAGACCAGTGGAAACCAGCGCGCAAGGAAGCTCTAGATCAAATTGAATGGAAACTTGATTATGTGGGAACTTTAAGTAAACGGCCATATCAAGGTCCAAAGCAACTAAGAGAATATCAAGCTTTTATGTTTGAACACGCTGATACAGTATCGTTAGTTTTTGATGCTGAGCGAGATAGTGAAGCAAAGCGCCATGCCAAAACTTATTATGACTACCAATTAGCTAAGCAAAAAGCGGCAAATGATGAATTAAAACTCCAGGTTATTGATTTTGATGAACTTCAGGCAGTTGCCGAGGAGTTGGCTGAAGAAGAACGAGAACGAAAAAATGGTTGGTAAGATAAATTTAAACTAAAAATTAAAGATAACCACTTGTAAATTATTTAGTTTTTGGTAAAATTATCCTGTGTTGACGAATTAAAAGCAAATGAGGTGTTGGTTATGGATAACATTAAGTTTACTCCCCAAGACATTTTGCATAAGCAATTTAAAGAGAAGAGTATTGGGAAGGGTTACGATGTAGATGATGTCGATTCTTTCTTAGACGATGTTATCAAGGACTATGACACCTTCAACAAAGAAGTTGAACGGCTCCAAGATGAGAATGAACGACTCAAGGCAAAGGTTGACGAATTAAATCGTCAAATCGAAGTTGGATCTTCGATTGGGGCATCAACTCCGGCTAGTCAACCGGTTGTTTCCGGAGCAACGAACATGGATATTTTAAAGCGACTTTCCAATTTGGAACGTCGGGTCTTTGGTTCACAACTCGGTGACAATGGTGAAGATGATTCCCATCTTCTATAAATTATGTTAATTTTTGCAGGTTTTGGGTAATCGAGCGTAGCTTTTGTTGCGTTAGGAAGGTCCATGCTCGCACGGGCTGCGATGCCCGTAGTGTTTGTGCTCGCTGAAAAAATAAGGCGAGGCACCAAGAAATTGGTGACGGCGGAAAAACGGGCTACGGTTTTACTATGCCTTAATAATCCTGAAAAGTGCCACAGTGACGAAGCAGGTTGGGAAACCAAACTGGTGGAACGCGGTAAACCCCTCAAGCGGTAAACCCAAACTTACGGTAGGGGAGCTTTGGATAGCGAATTGAAGTGATTCCAGGGGAGTAGTTTTACTACTGAGATAGATGATTACCACGGTTTAAGCTGGCCTGATGCTTAAACTTCGACAAAACATGGCCTACAGAAATCTGCAAACAGGCAACCCGGTTTTACCGGGTTTTTTTATTAAATGAAAGGGAAATTATGGCATTTGCTTCATTAACTGCACAAACTAATTCTGAAATTAAGGTTCAACCGCTTGTTAACCGTCATTTGTTAGTTGTCGGTCAAACAGGAAGTGGCAAAACAACCTCTGTTCTGGCTTTATTAAGTGAGTTACAAAAAGAAAATCAAACTGTAATTGTTTTGGACCCGACCGGTGAGTATGCCAAATTACCCAATACGGTAACTTATCGGCTAGGAGAGAATGCTTATTTGGCATCTGATCAACTCGGTGTTGATGAATTGATGGCGGTTATGAATTTGGGTTGGGGACCAAAGTTAAGAACTAAGTTGGCCCAGGCAATTTTAGATCTTCGGATTGCCCGTCATTTGCGCAAAAAAGATGGGATTTTTAAACGACAAGCAGAGCTAATTAATGATTATCAACGCGACTTACAACGGCTTGCCTCGTGGATGAAGGATTATCAATTTGCAAAGTTAAGTGAGCAGTTAATCCAGGAATTTGTGGTTCCGTATGCTGATCAAAGAGCTGATTTCACCTATTTAGGTCAAGAATTAGCGCAGGGGCAATTGCAGCAGAATTGGGATGAAATTATTACCTTAGCAACACGGATTGCTCAGCCAGAATTTCGTAAGCTCTTTGACTATGATCCCCATCCAGGGACTTTTAAAGTTGAACTAAATTATCTTTTTAAACAATTTACTAGTCAGGCTAGTGAGCATCGGACTTTAGTAATTGATTTGTCGCTTTTACGTGAGTATCCTCATAGTCAAGAGGTGTTGATTTCAACCCTCTTAAAACGGATATTGACCTTACGCTTGGCTTCGGATGCTAAGTTTCCGGTTCGGTTAGTGATTGATGAAGCACACCGATATTTACCCAAAGAAGCCGATTTAGCTACGAATGGGATCTTCCAAATCGCCCGTGAAGGAAGAAAAGCTCATTTGACGCTAATCTTAACAACTCAATCACCCCTTGATCTTGCACCTCGCCTTCGGTCCCAGTTTGCAAATTGCCTTCTGCATCGGCTGACTGATCCAGAAGAGGCTAGAAGCTTAAACTTACCTCCAAAGGTAGCATCAAACCAGCTCACGGTGGGGGAGGGCTGGCTTCATTCTGATGAGGACGAATGGCAAGAAATTCAAGTTCAGCTACCTACTTGGTGGACAAAACAGGATAAATAGAATTAAGAGGTAACCATGCAAAAATATCAATTAATTGCGACGGCAGCCGCCGGTGTTGAAGCCTTAGTTGGGCGTGAACTCCGGGATTTAGGCTACCAAACTCAAGTTGAAAACGGTCGGGTTCGGTTTGAAGGATCGATTGACGACGTTCTACGGACGAATTTGTGGCTCCGGATTGCTGACCGGGTTAAAATCGTGGTTGGTGAATTTGAGGCCACCACTTTTGATGACCTTTTTGAACAAACGAAAGCATTAACTTGGGAAGATCTTCTTCCACTGGATGCTAATTTTCCAGTTGAAGGGAAAAGCCATCATTCAGTTCTCCATAACGTTCCCAGTGTACAAGCAATTGTCAAAAAGGCGATTGTTGACCGGCTTGGGACAGTTTATCATCGGCGGACGCGCTTGCCTGAAACTGGAGCAACTTATCCGCTTGAAGTTGCGATTGCAAAGAATCATGTTTTATTAACCCTTGATACTTCAGGTTCTAGCCTTTTCAAACGGGGCTACCGGAAGGCTAAGGGGGGTGCCCCGCTAAAGGAAAACTTAGCGGCCGCCTTAGTTACTTTGGCCCATTGGTTCCCAGATAACCCCTTTGTTGACCCAGTTTGCGGGTCGGGGACAATTCCAATTGAAGCCGCTTTGATTGGCTATAATATTGCTCCCGGATTAAACCGTGAATTCGCAGTTGAACGGTGGGTTAATCTGGTTCCAGAAGGATTGAGCGATCAATTACGAGATCAAGCGATGGACACCGCTAACTATGATGTTGATCTTGATATTACTGGTTATGATATTGATGAAAAGATGATTGAAATCGCCAAAGAAAATGCCCGGGCAGCTGGTTTATCACAAGCGATTACCTTTAAGCAATTAGCTGTTAAAGACTGGCATACTAATAAAATTAACGGGGTTCTTGTCGCTAACCCACCATATGGGGAGCGGCTCAGTGACCTTGATAGTGTTCGCGAACTTTACCGGCAAATGGGAGCAATTTATCGCCAAATGCCAACTTGGTCTAAGTATATTTTGACGGCTGATTTGGAATTTGAAAAATACTATGGTGCGACAGCTACTAAGCGCCGGAAGCTATACAACGGGGCGTTACGGACAGACTTGTTTCAGTACTGGGGCCAAAAACAACGATAAACTAAATAAACACCGTAATCTCAGTGGTGGCTGGGGTTATGGCGCTTTTTATTTTTAGAAATATAGCAAAAATATAGCAAGCAGTCTTTGAACAGATGGATTTAAAATGAATACACCGCCTTCTATACTAGAGGAAACTTTAGAGGAGGCATTTTTTATGGAGAAAACTAACGAGATTGTCGAAGTTGAGACTTCAACAACCTCGGAGCAACCTGGAAAAAGGATTAAGCCTAATAAACTAGCCTTA
>DWYX01000007.1 GCA_019118465.1 Candidatus Limosilactobacillus faecipullorum
AAAAAAAACGGACTAAGTACTTTTTTGACGTGTACTTAGCCCGTTTTTTCGTTGCTATTTATGGCATGCTACTTGAACTTGTTTTGCCCAAGGCAAATAAGCCGTAAGATCCTCATCAATACGGTTAGGGAGATATTTGAACAGATACCTAAAATACTCCGCCACATCTAGGTTATTCTCTTTAGCTGTTTCAACTAAGGAGTAATAGACCGCACAAGCTTTAGCTCCGGCTACCGATTGGGCGAATAAACTATTCTTTCGGATTATTGTTGAAAAACGAATTGATTGCTCAATATCGTTATTACTCAATGGTACTTGACCATCTTCAAAAATCCGATATACTCGTGGCTCCAATTTTAGGGTACTTTCAATGTGGGTACGTAACTTACTATTTGTTTTGTGGACCACCTGTTTGAGGAATTCAAAGAATTCATCAACCGCAGGTTTTAAGCGTAATATCCGTTGCTTTAGCTTCTCCTCCTTTGTTTCATACTCCAGTTGCTGTTCAATTTCAAAGATCTTACCGATCTTCTTCACTATTTGGATTGCCAGTGACTTTTTCAGTGGTTTCCTACTGTCCTTGATGATGTTAATAAACCACCGCCGTATGTGAACGAGACAAGCTCCAAATTTTATCTGCTCGTGATTGTCCTCGTTATATCCACTAAAGTCGTCACATACGACAATCCCACGGTAATCATCGCCAACTAATTCTTCAACCGTCTTTCCTTTTCGGCCATGACGGTAGTTAAACAGGACAATCGGATATTTACTGAACTCTTTTGTAGTTCTAACCACCCAGAGATAGCCTTTCTGACTTGGTTCATCAAGTACCTTAATCGGTGTCTCATCCATATGAACCACCGGTTCTTTACGGATTTCCTTTGTCATTAGTTTAACCAGTGGTTCAAGGTACGTCTCTGATACTGAAATAATACTTCTGACAAGTGATGATTTATTTACTGGTAATCCCAGTCGTTCCCAAATCTTTTTTTGGCGATGAATTGGTACTGCTAAGTTAAACTTATAATTGGCTACTTCAGCCAGAATACTACCAGACACTAAGCTATGAGGTAGTAGTAATTGTGGTGTCTTACTACTCTTAATCACGGTTTCGCCAGCTTTTTCACATTCCAGACACTTATAAGTTTCCTGACAATGGTTAACACAACGAAGTTGCGGAGGAATAAGCTCAGCTTCACGACTGTTTACTCGCTTACCAATCTTCCTCATTTCGTGCTGACAAGTTGGACATTGGGTGTCTTCGAGCGGGGTGAGCTCCTCAACTTGTGGTAAAGAGTCCAAAAAGGCAGCCCGCCCCTGAGGATTCTTTCGTTCTCGGTGACGCACTACCTTTTTCTTTTCAATAACTTCAATTTCAGTTACTTCAGTCTCCGTCAAGTCGATATCATTATCAACTAAGGCATCTAACTGTTCATCATCAAATAGGGACCCTTGTCCTTTTACAACGGTCTCGAATTTTTCAGTTTTTTTTCCAAAAATCATCCGTTGCAGTTGGCGGACCATTTCTTCAAGCTCTTCAATCCGTTTGTAAGCTTGCGCCAATTCGGCCTTTAGTTCTTTTTCTGCTGGAGTCATCGTGCGTCACCTCCTTAATATGATCTTCCAGCATTATATCAAAAAAACAGTATAAGAAAAGCCCTAATTTAATAGAAAATTCCCGGTTTAGCGGGGCTCACGCTCCGTGGTGGAACCGGATTTATCCCGACTAGTAATTCTTTAATTTGCCTCCTTGTCAGTAACTTAGCTTCTTGACCATGACGCGGCCAACGAAGGTGGCCATTTTCATACCGTTTATAGAGTAAAATGAAACCTTCGCCATCCCAGTACAATCCCTTAAAGCGATCACTCCGTGTTCCGCAGAACAAAAACAGTGAATTATCGTAAATATCCAACCCATAATTTTCTGCAATGATCATTGCTAAACCATCGATACCTTTTCGAAGGTCGGTTTTACCACACACGAGGTAGACATGATCAGGGGCAGTCCAATTAACTAACATGGTTCAGAACCGTAGTAATGATTTTTACCGCTAATTCGGAATCGACTCCTTGAAAAAGGGTCAAGCGGACATGTCTAACGTTTAATTCTATCGATCGATGAGATCGTTTCAGTGGTTTAGTAGCCGGTGTTACCTTACTTTTAAAAACTGTTTCTACAATATCTTGTTTTTCTTCCATCCAAAGAGAACCCCCTAACTGAGATTTAATGTCTCCAGTATAGGGGGTTCGCCATGTGATTAATAGACGTGTCGTTATTCACCGCTTACCAAGTAACGAAGCCTTCGGGAGTTAAGGAAAGTTTACCGGCAACACAGGCGACTTTGAAGAAGTTGAATGTGAAGATCGATATCCAACAATTTAAGTCGGGGGCGATTTCCAAGCCGGTTTCGATTCCCAACACCTACCAACGGCTCAGACAGCACCCCGCTAGCATTTATAGTATTTTTACCAGTATGGTCAATGGGACTATGCAGGCTGTTGACATTATGATCTTTATTTTCGTGCTAGGGGGCTTGATTGGCGTTGTTAAGGAGTCGGGGGCCTTTGAAGCGGGGTTGATGGCGCTAACTAAGAAAACTAAGGGCCGAGAATTTGCCTTAGTCTTCTTAGTGGCCGTCCTCTTGATGCTTGGGGGAACCCTGTGTGGGATTGAAGAAGAAGCGGTGGCTTTCTACCCGATTTTGGTCCCAGTCTTTTTAGCGATGGGTTATGACTCAATTGTTTGTGTTGGGGCAATTTTCTTGGCTAGTTCAATTGGGACGACTTTCTCAACGATTAATCCCTTCTCAGTCGTGATTGCCTCAAACGCTGCCGGAACCAATTTTACCCAAGGTTTAATGGGCCGGGTAATTGGTTTAGTGGTAGCCGGAATCTTTGTGACCTTGTACCTGCACTGGTATGCGCGGAAGGTTCAAAAAGACCCAAGTTCCTCTTACACTTATGAAGACCACGAATCCTTTGATGCTATGTGGTCGATGGAAAGTGATGCTGTCTCACCAGACTTTGACTGGAAGAAGAAAGTTACCTTGACCCTCTTTGCGGTGGCCTTTCCGCTGATGATTTGGGGAGTGATGGCCAAGGGTTGGGGCTTCCCGAATATGGCCGCTTCCTTCTTGACGATTGCGATTATCATTATTTTCTTGAATTGCTTTGGAAAGAATGGCCTTGGTGAAAAACGGGTTGTTGATGCCTTTACCAATGGTTCCGCTAGCCTGGTTGGGGTTTCGATGATCATCGGCCTTGCCCGGGGGATTAACCTGGTTTTGAGTAACGGGTACATTTCCGATACGATCCTGTATGAATCTACAAAGTTAGTCCAACACATGAGCGGGTCAATATTTATTATCATGATGATGATGATTTTCTTCGTTCTTGGGTTCATCGTACCATCTTCATCCGGTTTGGCAGTGCTTGCGATGCCAATCATGGCACCATTGGCCGATACGGTTCAAATTCCCCGGTATATCGTGGTTACTGCTTACCAATTTGGCCAATATGCTATGCTTTTCTTAGCCCCAACTGGGTTAGTTATGGCGACGCTCCAAATGCTTGATATGAAGTACTCCCACTGGTTGCGGTTTGTTTGGCCAGTCGTGATCTTTGTCCTCGTCTTCGGGAGTGTTCTCTTGGTTGGTGAAGTGTTAATGAATTAAGAAAGAGATTTGAAGTTACTAGCTTGGTTTAGCCCCAACTAGTGGCTTTTTTGTTATGAAATAGCAAAAATGTTACCTAAAATAAAAAAAGTTATAAAATTAAACCGATAATAATTCAAATTTATTGGGGGATGAAATCGCTTAAAATTATTGCTACTTTAACGATTTGTGGCTTTGCTTTAGCTGGCTGTGGAAGTACTAATTCGAAGCAATCTGCATCAAGTTCGAGTTCAACATCTAGCAAAAAAAGTTGTTAAAACTTCAAGTTCTAGAGCAAGTTCCAGTTCCAACTCTAGCTCACAAGCAAGTAGTAGCACTGCGGCTTCTAGTTCTTTTAGAACGATCATTTTTGCTTTTTTTAAATTTATATTGTTATTATTTGCACAATACGATATGATAGTTTAGTCATTTTTAAAAATGACTAAACAGGAGATGTTACATAACTTAATTGATATGTAACGAGAATGGGAGGATTTTATGTATAATTTGTACTACTCTGGAACTAATTTGTTGGTCCTTGGAGCAGCACTGTTAGTAACTTGGGGAATTACGTTTTTAGTCACTAAGCGATCCAAAAAGGAACGTACGAAGCAATTGGTCAATAATTGGCAATACGTTATTCTTGCAATCATACTTTATATTTTTAACGCTATTGCTTGGTTTACAAATGATGCAAACGTTTTAGCTGGTAATTTAATTGTCTTGGTGACGATTGTTAATTTAGTTGGGATTAAGAAACCGGTTGTTTTTGAAAAGCAGTTAAATGAATGGGCGGCAGGAATTTCATTTATCTTAGCTGGGTTAATGACTGTTTCAAATTACTCAAATTGGATGTACATTGAGTACAGTATCATCGGGATTCTTTGGATTTATTTCAAAATTTTCTATAAAAAAGAAATTAAGGTTAAGTACGGCTTTCGTGGTTTAATGCTATCAATTACGATTGTTACGGGGATCATCCTTTATATGTTTGGAAGCTATGTAAATACTAATACTGCTCATATTCGGACAAATGATTATTCCGTTAAGTTAGGTAAGCATAGTGCCACCATAAGTGGATATGCAACTCCAAACGCAAAAGTTCGTACCTACCTTAATGGGAGTGAAGAGACTCCAGCGGAACATGCAGATAGTGACGGTTATTTTGAGTTTACTGCACAAAAGCCGGGCAAATGGGTTGTTAAAGTTACCAAAAACGGAAAAACCGATAGTGACTATACTTATGTGAAAAAATCAGCAGCTTGGAAAAAGTATCAGGCTAAAATTGAAGCGGATAGAGCAATTCGACATTTTGAGGCATACTATCAAGAGGCTGCTGAAGCCATTGATAATATTGGGGTCGATGAGTATAATACTTGGTCAAACGTAAATGATTCAGGAGTTGGTGGCAGTATAGATAGTACATTGGAAAATGTTCAAGAGAAACACAAGAAAGATTTGAATACTGCAAAATTAGATTTAATTTTGTTACAAAGTGAACTAAAAGTTTTAGAAGATAGTGGCAATTCAGACTATGACACTTATCATCAATATTATAGAGATTTAAAGAAATTCTATAATATTACTGTTAACCCACCCGCTGGAGATATTGATAATTTTGGAGATGAATATCAAGATACTCGTTCTTCAGTGTCAGATGATATAGATGAATATTAAAGTTACGTCAATTGCTAGTTTGTAACATTCCAAATTTTGCTAGATTATTCGTCATGACAAGTGCCTCGATCTGTGCTTGCAATCCCACCAAACTACGAGCATAAGTCTGTTCGCTTCCCAAGAGTTTCAATT
>DWYX01000008.1 GCA_019118465.1 Candidatus Limosilactobacillus faecipullorum
TCCGAGGTTGTTGAAGTCTCAACTTCGACAATCTCGTTAGTTTTCTCCATAAAAAATGCCTCCTCTAAAGTTTCCTCTAGTATAGAAGGCGGTGTGTTCATTTTAAATCCATCTGTTCAAAGACTGCTTACCAAGAAGTTGCAAATCAGATGATAATTAAGCACGCATAAATTAAAGGACACAACAAATACCAATAATATGGTTTTATTGTGTCCTTAATACATATCACATTATGATAAGTGATCACGTAAAATAAAAACATTCTTGACATGACAACGGCTTTTTGCCATCATCCCAAAAATAAAGAATGTTAACGACTATTTTCTTAAAATTTCCTTTGCTAGCTTAATAATTGGGGCCCTTAAGATAATAACCCCAACTACGTAGATAGCAACTCCAACGGCACCCTGAAAAACAAGGTTAATAATATTCATTGTCATCATTGCATTTAAATGGTAAACAATCCAAAACATAATGAATCCTGGTAGTAAATAACGCCAAAGATTCTTAAATAATACTCGCCGCCGAATTGTGGTCCGGACACAGTACAATTGAACCGCCGCCACTAAAAATTCTGCGCAGTCCGTAGCGAGTGCTGCCCCGTTCGAAACATAATGCGGAATTAAAATAAAGTTTAATAAGATATTAGAAACGGCACCAACCGTTACTGAAACAGTAAATTCATTCACCCGCTTAACTGGCATTAAGTACTGGGTCCCAATTACATTACTCCAAGCAATAAAAAGAATTACTGGCGCTTCAATAAAAATTATTTCACCAGTTGGCACATATTTCCCACCTAAAAACCAAGGTGCAAACTTCTTGGAAATCGCCATTAAGCCAAACATCATTGGAACTGCAAGCGCTGTAACAAACTCAAATGAGTTATAAAGGCTTTGCCGAACCCCTTTGACATCTCCTTTGGCAAACTTATTTGCCACATGGGGAAGCATTACGGTTCCGGTTGCCGTTACAATCGCCAAAACTAACTTAACGATCTTATCAGCGTAGTCAAATTGTCCTAAAGCATCTTGAGCTCCTAAACGTCCTAACATTAACTTGTTAACCACCAAGTAAACTTGCGTTGTAATCGTTGGGATAAAAAGAATTAAAGCTGGATAAAAGTGTTGGAATGGTTTCCAAAAACGAGGGCTAACCCATTGGATGGAATGTCTAAGATATGGCCAAAGAGTGAGAGTCCCCCCAACTTGAGCCAGACCAAGTAATAAAATGTACTTCCATAAGTCTGATTCTTGTTTAACGACCACAAAGATTAAACAAATTGTAGTTAACTTAACAATAGTATTCCGGACCACTGTTTTCTTGAAATCTTCCATCCCCATAAAGTACCAAGAAACATCTAGCCCAGCCGCAATAATCCAAAAAGTTTGAAGGAGGTAAAAAGTACGAAAGGTTGTACTAAAGATGAAGACGATTACCAAATAAGCAAGCATTGAAAGAATAATCGTCCCAAACTGAAGAGCTTCAACTCCCCAAAAAATCCGGGATCGTTCACGCTTATCATCACGATGATAAGCGACTTCCCGGTTCCCATAAAGGGTAATCCCCATTTGACCAATTAAGCAAAAAAAGGTCACCCAACCATTCGTATAACTATTAATTCCGGATGCGTGGGGCCCCAATACCCGTGAAATATACGGAGTAGTGATTAAGGGGGCAAACATCAAAAGAATCTGATAGCCAGCATTATACAAATAATTTTTAATTACTTGCATTTTACTTTCCAAACTCCTTTGCCACCGTTACTAAGGCCGCATGCAAGACTTGATCCATATCATAGTAACGATATTGACCGAGACGACCACCAAAAATCACATTTGGTTTGGTTTCAGCGGCTAACTTAGCATATTGCTTGTAAAGACTATTGTTGGTTGCGTTATTAACTGGGTAATATGGTTCGTCTCCCCGTTGCCAATCAGCGGGATACTCCTTGGTAATCACGGTCTTACCTTGATCACCCTTTCCAAATTCAAAATGCTTATGTTCAATAATCCGCGTGTATGGAGTTTCAGCATCCGTATAGTTGACCACAGCATTACCTTGGTGATTATCTTCATCTAAAACTTCCGTTTCAAAACGTAGACTCCGGTATTGCAATTCTCCCAATTGATAGCCAAAGTATTGATCGATCATCCCGGTAAAGATAATCTTTGGAAATTCGGCTTCATATTCTGCTTGATGATCAAAGTAGTCAACACCAGTTTCAACGTCAATCAAATCACTAGCAAGCATCTTTTCAACGATTTGAGTGTAACCACCAACCGGGATCCCTTGGTAAAGATCGTTAAAGTAGTTGTTATCATAGGTCAACCGAACTGGTAACCGCCGAATAATGAAAGCTGGTAAATCAGTGGCCTTTTGCCCCCATTGTTTTTCAGTGTAGCCCTTGACCAACTTTTCGTAGATATCCCGGCCAATTAAAGAAATTGCTTGTTCTTCAAGGTTAGCCGGTTGCTTACCGGCCATTTCTTGCCGTTGTTCATCAATCTTCGCTTGCGCTTCGGCTGGTGTTTTAACCCCCCACATCTTGCTAAAAGTATTCATATTAAACGGCAAGTTGTAAATCTCACCCTTGTAGTTAGCGATTGGGGAGTTTGTATAACGATTAAACTCTGCAAATTGATTTACATAATCCCAAATTTCTTTGTTTGAGGTATGGAAAATATGCGCCCCATATTGGTGCACTTGAATTCCATATTCTTCTTTAGTATAGATGTTACCAGCAATGTGATCCCGCTTTTCAATTACTTTGACACGCTTACCCCGCTTAGCGGCTTCATAAGCAAAAGTGGCCCCGAATAGACCGGCACCAACTACTAAATAGTCATATTTAGACATAATATTTCCTCTTTTACATAAATATCTATTTCTAAATGATAGGCTAAAGCTGAAAAAACTACAAGGAAATTCACAAAGTGTTAGTGAATCATTAATTTATTTGCTTCCCTTTTTCTTAACATATATTTTCCATACAAAGCTATAAACCGGCAGTCCAAAAGACAACATTGCATAGGCAATATGATCACGTCGTGGAGTTTTTGGATTCGATAAAACTGCCTTTTTATTATCCATTAAGTACCTTAATAATTTTCTTTGTATATCTCTTACACCAGAAACATTCAACGTTTGATTTAATGTGCTAAAACGTGCATATACTTGGCGTCGTAGTACTGCTTGACATAATTCAGGGTAACGTTCTGTTACATCTTTAGCCATCTTATCAGTCATTTCTAAGAGATCTAATTTATTCGGCTTAAACTCTCCGGTAACAATCGAATTTGAACGAATCTCATAAAAATATTTTGCTGAGAAACCACAAGCAACTTTTTCAGCTTTCATAAATAACTGATAACTAGTCGCAATATCTTCAAAGACTTTGCCTTCTGGAAAACGTATATCCTTGTACATTTCCGATCGGCATAATTTTGCATATGCACAAGTATCAACTAGATCGTGATAACACATTTTTTCAATGCATTCCTTGCCAGACAAAATAGCCTGGCTATCGTCCCCACAATTGATTTTTCTTCCCGTATCAGGGAATACATCCATCAATGAGCACAAAGACATCTTAGCTTCAAAATTTGTTTGTACCAATAACTGATACAAAAAGGAGACGTAATCATGAGTAACATAATCATCGGAATCAATAAAAGTTACGTATTCTCCTGACATGATATCAAGTCCACAATTACGAGCATTAGAAAGACCGCCATTTAACTGATGAATAACTTTAAAACGTTCATCTGCTTTAACAAATTCATCTGCAATTTTCCCTGAACTATCAGTCGACCCATCGTCAATCAAGATAACTTCTAAGTTTTTATAATCCTGTACTCTTACTGATTCTAAACATCGTCTTAAATAAGACTCTACATTAAAAATTGGAATGATGACTGAAATTAAAGGTTTTCCCATACGACTTTACCTTAACAAATTATTTACTTAACCCTTCAACTAACTTATCCGAAATTCCAAATACAACCTTGCGTGCCCAGAAATAATCACCAGCTTGAATCAAACTCAAATCAGTCTCATCAAGAATTGCTGGTCGACTGCCATAACGTTTTTCCCAAACTATATAACGATGAATATTTTGTACTATTCGTTTCTTCAATTGAGCATTATTACAAAAAATCATTGGTAACCAAAATTCATCTGAAAACGCTCCTGTTACTAACATTTTTCGTAAATTAGGATGTGATTCAAAATAATTAATAGCATACTCTGTTGCGTCTCTTGGTAGATCAACCCAATTTTCTCCTGAATAAATTTTGTTATCTTGAAAGCCCAACTTTTTTAACTTGTTAACACGGAGTAACATTTGCCCATATAAAGTTATACGATGATAGATTTTTCCAAACGTTGTTCGCCGATTCAAATGGTCATAAGGAAAATAGTATTTTTGCCACCATATTACCTTTTCTCCTGATTTAACTTTTTGATTGGCCCTAAAATATGTCATGTAGATATGATCATTATTTTCAAAATAGTTAGCAATTTCTTTTGGGGGTTTAGTCGGCCAATCTTGACCAGAAATCAAGTGGAAATGAGTAATTCGGGGGTCTTTTAAAGCAATTTTAAATAAGTCAACAGCAACTTGGCCAATACTCCATCCACCCCAACGAACATTAATTTTAGAAAAATGGTAAACACCTAATTTATCAAGTTCTTCAAGCTGGGAAGGAGTAACCTTCATCTTCGTATCAAAGTGGATAAATACTTTAAAAGTTGGTACTAATTTTTTTGCGAGAGCAATTATTTGTTCAGGTTGACGATGCGCAATTACCAAAACAGCTTGCATTTTTATCTCCTAAATCAGCTTATTAATCTTTTTGATTGCAGTCTTAATTTGTTGACCAGTTCGCAGCCCTTGCGCAACTCGCTTAACTCTAGCATGCATTTCTTTATAGTCAGTCGCTGATAGTTGAGCCAACTGGCTTGGGAGATCCGCTAAACTGTCAACGGCAATGCCTAAACCATTATTAACAATATATCTAGCAACCGCCGCTTTTTTCCAAACAACAATTGGGAGTCCACTACTTAAGTACAGTGAAACCTTATGGGGACAATTATACTGCATGTATTCTCCATAATCCCCATCACAAGTATCGATCCGATTTCCATCCCAAACTAAGCCAAAATTAGCTGTTAAATGCTTAGGAAGTTCTTCTGGACTGTAAATTCCTTCGTAGTTCACGTCTTCAGAAAAACTTGGTAATGGATTAGGACCATACACTTGTAACTTAAGTTGACCTTGAAAATTAATTTGCGAAAGAAAACCAGATTTCATCAAGTTCCCTGCAAAGCAAAGTGATCGTTGATAAGGTTGGTCAGCCTGAAGAGGTTGAGGATTTAGATAATCAAATACCCCCAAAATTACCATTGGGGTAGTAACTTGATGACTTTGAAGATATGATTGCATTGCCTCACTGTGCACAATTAAGCCATCCGCAGCATTTAACCATTCAGCCTCTTTTTTAGCGTATGCTTTATCCCGAAACATCCGTAAAGATTCAATATCGTGAACAATAAAAACCAACTTTGCGGTCGTTGTTTCTCGAATTGCTTTTATCATAGCATCCATTAAAACATTGGAATATACCGGATATTGAAAATAAATTTCATCAATTGATTTCCCTTTGAAAAGTCGCGGAATATCCCAATAGCGATATTTTAATTTCTTTATTTTCGATTCATAATCGAAAGGAATTCGCCAAATATCATAACCATCATTTTTTGAAAATTTTTCAATATCAGTTCTTGCTTTAGGTCCTGCATTATTTTCATGCGGATCAGTAACTGAAAGTAAGATTCGCTTTACCATAAACGACACCTTTCTAAAGAAATGAGCCATACTTTTCAGCATGGCTCCCCCTATTATATCCTATTTTCCGTTTTTCCGAATAAAGTCCTTAATTGCAATTCCACCAAAAGAAACGATAATCCCAATCAAGCCACCAAGGGCTACCCCAACCACAAGGTACTTCTTGGCGTGTGGCGTGGTCTTGCTTATAGCATCACTAGTCGTTGCTTTTGATAACGGTGTAATAGTCCCAACGCCCGCCTTAAGCTTTGGAAGTTCCTTTTGAGTTGCTACTGCTACCGCATTAACAATTTCGGTTGCATCTTTAGCTGAAGAACTCTCAACCTTTAAATCCATAATAAGGGATTGTTGATGACTTTTAGCATCAATCATGCTTTTAAGATCATCAACTGAATAAGCCTTCTTTAATTTCTTCGGCAAAAGAGCGTGCGTTTCCTTTGCGACCGATCGACTTTGAATTAACTCTTCGTAAGTCGTCATTAAGTTTTGATCCGCCATTACTTGAGCATTTTGGTCATTATTTTGCGTAGGGGCTGCTTGGTAGTTATGTGAAATCAAAACCTCACGTTCTGCTGTATAAGTAGTGTGCTGCCGATGCTTCGCTAAGAAACCAAAAGCGCCACCAAAGACAATCGCCAATACAATAATTAAAATGATGCTTTTTGCAAACATCCGTGTTAATTCTTTAACGGTGTACTCTTTCAAAACTTTTTCTCCTTTAACACTAGTTGATCTGAACTTGTAGCAAGAAAAGCTAGTAAGAACGGATCATAAGCAATATCGATTAATCGTTGCTCCAAAATCGCACTAACTGTGACGATTACCATGATACTTGCTAAGGCATAGTCGTTTAACTGAATTGATTGCCAACTAATCTTCATCATTATTACCACAACTACAAAAAGTGCAATAATCCCAAAAACAATTAGTAACCGCAAAAAAGACGAGTCAATAAAAAAATAGTTAGTAATATTTTGCTTAGCGCCAACACCGGCCCCATAACCATTTTCTTGAACAGCCTGACCAAAATTCGTAATTTTGTACCGTTCAAACGCCATTCTTCCGAACTGAAGCCGCCCCGACAAAACATGGTTAAGTTTTTCCAATAAATGATTGCTAGGATGATAGAAATAAGTTAACCAGATCACTACATAGCTTCCTAGAGCCGGAGCCAACCAGTAAAAACCACTGATTAACCTCGCTAACAAGTGCCCTGTAGCGGCCCGTTTGCCAAGCCATACTACTGGAACAAGTAAAACAATGGCCAATGCATCTAACCGTGCATCAGTTGTTTGCCACACGAAAATCGCAACAATTAAATAGCTGAAATAGTGATACCCTCTAAGACGGTCAAACCGTAAATAGCAATGAGCTAGTACCAAATATAGGACATGGGCCGCAAAGTCAGTTGAATAAATGATCCCAAACGAATGCCGAACTACATTAGTAGTATCACGGACAAAGACAAGATTGGGAATGATCCGAAGTTCAGCTGCTAAAAAGATCCCGATTAGACTGATTGTTCCTACAATTAAGTACAAGCGAATAATTTGGCGAAAATTTTCCCCCCGTATTCCCAAAATTAATGACCCCATAACAACAATCATGAAATCGTGAGAAGAACGCCAAGTAACAAACAGAAAAGCAAGTACACATAAATTACCGATAACTGACCATGCATGGTGACGATCTAAAAAGATAATTTTAAAGTAAATCAAACCAAGACCAATAAATAAGATCCGGTGTAATGTACTTGGCGCAAAAAAATCTGTATACGTTGACGTTTGTAAGAACGAAACCGTTAATATCAAAATGAAGGCAACTTGATAAAGCCATTCACCAGTCAGCCTAAATTCTGCCAATCTAGTTATTTGCTCATGAATTGTTTTCCCCATCATTACTCCTTCCGTTGAGCGAAAATTACTTACAGCTCACTCGGATGACCAACGATCTTCCGTTTTAAGAAGTTACCACCCTTAATTAGCCAATTAGTCTTTTCCATAAAGACATATTTTACTTCTTTTACACGGTACTGTGGGTTAACCTCTAACCAAACATCTAATAAGAGCTCACTTAAAAAGCCATAAACCCGCTGTTCGTATTCAGAATACGAGCTAATATCAATTCGCTTTTCAACTTCAGCTAAAACCCCATACATAAACTCACAATAAGACTTTAAAGGTTCCTTCTTCATGATGAACATATTAAACATATGCGCCCAAGTTCGTTTTAAGACCACTTGGTAAGCTTGTCGATACTCTGGATATAACTCATTAATTACCGCCGTCATTGCCTCAAGGGGTTCATGATGATGGGCGTGTAAATAATGTGACTC
Organism: Candidatus Limosilactobacillus faecipullorum; assembly: GCA_019118465.1. GTDB lineage: Bacteria > Bacillota > Bacilli > Lactobacillales > Lactobacillaceae > Limosilactobacillus > Limosilactobacillus faecipullorum. Next base: position 8,184 of record DWYX01000008.1, read on the forward strand.
ATTAGTTTCAATAAAGTAATTCCGCTTATTGGGTAAAATAATATCATAATCGGTCAATAAACGGTTAACTTCAGCCTCACTCAAAACAGTTGCCAAAGATTTAGTCTTTTGAAGACTTAAATAACGGCGATAATGAACTAACCCCATTGCATCGAGGTCGAGATTTTTCCACCCCCAGTAAATCGCAGTTAATTCACTATAGGTAGGGTTTTTAAGTGAAATATTGTCGCCCTCATTATCACCCTGATAAGATAAATTCTTTTCCGGATGAAGGCTCTTACCAACAAAAACAGGCAAGTATAACGGGTCCTGCGGCATCTCATATTGCTTATGTGCCGCTACTAATACTTTAACTTTCAAAGTTAATACTCCTAATTTAACGTTAAATGTCAGGCAAAGGCCTAACTTTTATTCTCCATTATTTTAATAACTAACTTTTAAATTACTACTTTCTTAGTTAGTATGCGCCATTAGGCTTGATCATAATCTTGATTGTTTTCAAAATAATAATAAAGTCAAGCCAAACTGAACGATTTTGAATATAGGTTAAATCTAATCGTACCATTTCGTCAAAATTAACATCATTACGACCACCAACCTGCCACATTCCAGTAGCACCAGGTGTCACTAACAAACGTTGCCTATCATATTCTGTATACTCAGCAACTTCGTATGGTAGCGGTGGCCGGGGGCCAACAATACTCATCGTCCCATTAATCACGTTAATTAGCTGCGGTAACTCGTCAATACTATATTTGCGAATTACTCGACCAACGCTCGTGATTCGAGGATCATTCTTTATTTTAAACATTGCCCCATTGACTTCGTTCTGGCTTCTTAGCTTAGCTAATAATTCGTCGGCATTACTAACCATTGACCGAAACTTAAACATCCGGAACTGTTTTCCATTTTTTCCTACCCGCGTTTGCGTATAAAAGACAGGTCCCTTAGGATCATTAACTTTAATGCAAATTGCAGTAATCAGAAAAATGGGGCTGAGAACTATCAATCCTAAACAAGAAGCGACGATATCAAAGAGGCGCTTGATAAACAAATAGCACTTTTGATGAGCTAGTCGTTCTTTATCAATTTGAATCTTTCTTTTTACCATAATAAAAATCTCTTGATCTTATGAACTATATCTGTTTTATTTTATCAGTGTTTTTAAGTTAAAAAAAGGTATTTTATAGTCTGTTCTTATCCTTTTAAAAACTTTAATCTTTGTTTAACAGATTTTTAAGCTTAACAACACAAAAGTTTTGGTTTGTTTATAGGCTCCAATTTTTATTCTTAATTTAGAGGTATTTGTTATGAACAAAAAGTCAAGGTGATTAATATATTAATTTTTGAACTTCATTTCCTTTTTTGGTTGGTCAAATTGTTATTAAGAGTGTAAGGCATGTGCACATCACTTACGAAAATAATTTTCTCAAAACTAGAAAGGAACTACAATCATGCAAACATCTTTTAAGGCAAACAAACTTCAACTCAATGGCACAAGCGAACTTCACCCGAATGGTTACCGGCGTAACTTCAACAACTTGATTGAAAATCCCGAACCAGCGGCAGTGCAATCTTTCGCCGAAGCGATCGCAAGTTTAACTGGCGAACAAATTGCCGATGGAATCTTAACCACTGCAAATACCCTACAAATGGCTTAATCAATTTTTACTACTTTTAGTTACTAACAATTGGAGGAATTAATTAAATGAAGACGTTAAACTTAACTTTCAAAGGCTCCCTTGGTAAGACTCACACTTTGAAACTCAACTATGCTAGCGATGGTCTATCCAAGGAACAAGTTCAAGCGGCCATGGACAAGATCGCAGCGGCTAAGCTCTTTATTAAGGACGGCGAAATCTTATACGCCGTACCGGTTAGTGCCAAGTACGTAACAACCACTGAAGATGTAGTCATCGCTAAACAAGCCGCTTAATAATTAAGCGGACGCTCAATTTTGGGCGTCCGCTTTTTGCGTCTAAGAGTTCGTTAATTTCCGTAAGCGAAAAATCAGTAGAGCCAAAGGTTCCGAAAAACGAAATAACTTCATCGTAATTTGATACCGGCGATCCAAAGTTTTGGGATCAACTGGACTAGTCTTGATAATCGTTTTTGCTTGAGCAAATAACTGCCGATTATAGTTTTTTGGACAATAGGTGCAGTAGCGAAGTGCCCGGATCAACATAAATTCATTCATCTCGTCTGCAACTTGAGGGTATTTCTCCTGGAAGAATAAATACTGTTGATTACTAGAATCAAATTGATCAGAAATATTTTTAGCGCTCATGTTAGAAACGATACTATCGTTTCTAACTAAATATTGATACGTAATAATCGGAGCATAGGCAATAAGTTTTGCTTCTTCAAAAACTTTATAAAGTACATATACATCTTCATATAGCTTTTTCTCTGGAAACTTAAACTTCTGAACTAAAGAGGTTTTATAAACTTTATCCCAAAGATAACTATCGTCAATAACGATTTTCATTGCTTGTGCTTTTGAAATTACACCTAAAGGATAATCACGGACATCCGTCATTTTTTTACCAGTTTCATCAATCTTTGTGTAACCCATGCAACAAATATCAGCTTTAGTATTTTCAATTACAGCAACTGCTTTTTGACAATGATCTGGTGAGACCGTATCGTCGCTATCAACAAACATAAGATATGTCCCAGTTGCAGCCATTAATCCCTTATTTCGAGCAACTGAAACACCTAAATTTTCTTGCGCGATAACTTTAATTCGTGAATCTTCTTTAGCATAACGCTGACAAATTTTTAACGAATCATCAGTTGAACCATCATCAACAAGGATAATTTCAAGATTTTGGTAGGTCTGATTCAAAATACTTTTTAAACAAGTACCTAAGTACTTATGACGGTTATAAACCGGCACCACAATACTAACTAAGGCTTGTTCTGTCATTTAGGAACCCCCGTCTTTAAAATAAACTGGCTTTATTATACTTTTCAAAGTTAATTACGTCCATCTCTGTTATGGGTTTAACGCTAATTAGTTACTATATTAATCTACATAAAATAAATATATTAATTTTAAATTTTTGTTTCCTTTTTTGCTTAGTCAAATTGTTATTAAGAGTGTAAGGCATGTGCACATCACTTACGAAAATAATTTTCTCAAAACTAGAAAGGAACTACGATCATGCAATCATCTTTTAAGGCAAACAAACTTCAACTCAACGGTACGAGCGAACTTCACCCGAACGGCTACCGGCGTAACTTCAACAACTTGACGGAAAAGCCGGATCCAGCAGCTGTTCAATCTTTCGCTGAAGCCATTGCGAGTTTGACTGGTGAACAAATTGCCGACGGGATTCTGACCACAGCAAGTAACTTGCAAATGGCCTAATTAATTTTACTACTTTTAAAATTTGGAGGACTCAATTAAATGAAGACGTTAAACTTAACTTTCAAAGGCTCCCTTGGCAAGACTCACACCTTAAAGCTTAACTACGCTAGTGATGGTTTGTCTAAGGAACTAGTTCAAGCCTCCATGGACAAGATTGCGGCGACTAAGCTCTTTATCAAGGAAGGCGAAATCTTGTACGCCATCCCAGTCAGTGCTAAGTACGTAACGACAACTGAAAACGTGGTGCTTGCTAAGCCAGCCGCATAGGCTTAATCCTTAACCGTCCAAATTATTCTACTCCCCCGCAAGTGGTCGTTTCAGCGAAACGGCCGCTTTTTACATAGTTCTCCACAAATCATAGGAGGTTAATTCTACTGTCCCTGCTTTGCGTACTTAGCTTCAACCGCGGCCTTTTGACTTTCCCACCAGTCACGGTGCTCGGTGTACCAATCAATGGTGTGCTTTAGACCGGTCTTAAAGTCGGTGAATTCCGGTTCCCAACCGAGTTCAGTCCGGAGCTTGGTGGCGTCAATGGCATAACGGAGGTCATGACCGGGACGGTCCTTAACGTGATCGTAAGCATCCATTGGTTGACCCATCATTTCCAGGATCATTTCAAGAACTTCCTTGTTGTTCTTTTCGCCGTTAGCCCCAATCAAGTAGGTTTCACCAATCTTACCCTTGGTAAGGATGGTCCAAACGGCCCGGGAATGGTCATTAGTGTGGATCCAATCCCGGACATTCTTCCCAGTCCCGTAAAGCTTTGGCCGAATTCCGCTCAAAATATTGGTAATTTGCCGAGGAATGAACTTTTCAATGTGTTGGTATGGGCCGTAGTTGTTGGAACAATTTGAAATCGTTGCTCGTAAACCAAAAGATCGCACCCAAGCCCGAACTAAGAGGTCGGAACTGGCCTTAGATGATGAGTAAGGACTGCTTGGCCGGTATGGAGAATCGGGTGTGAACTTTTCACCCTTGCCTTCACCATGACCAGGTAAGACTTCCCGTAACGGCAAGTCTCCGTATACTTCATCCGTTGAGATGTGGTGGAAACGAACATCGTACTTCCGGCAAGCGTTGATTAAAACTGACGTCCCCACGATATTAGTTTGAATAAAAGGCGTTGGGTCAATTAAAGAGTTATCATTATGACTTTCAGCCGCGTAGTGAACCACTGCATCCGCATCCTTAATCAAGGAATCGACTAATTCCTTATCGCAAATATCACCAACGACGAGTTTGACCCGGTCTTCTGGCAAACCTACTAAGTTGGCCTTATTACCAGCGTAAGTCAACCTATCCAAAACCGTAACGTGAACCTCAGGATGGTTGTTTACGACGTAATGGACAAAATTGGAACCGATAAATCCCGCTCCCCCGGTAACAATGATATTTTTAAACATATTATTTACTCCTTACGGGGCGATTACTCTTCTTCACTTCGCTGGTTAACCCAGGCCTCGATCTCATCATAGTCAAAGCCCTTGCGAAATAAGGCTTGTTTAACCTTCATGGTTAGCTCATACCCACTCGCCCGGCGAGCATAGCGGTTCCAAATTTTCTCTCCCTCGTGATCAAGGAGGTCCGTGATATTAACAGTTGGCTCCGTCGGGGTCGCTACATTAGCAGCTTCTTTAGCGATATCTCCACCATAGCCCTGGGTAATCAAACCCTGATAGACCTTTTCTTTTTGCCGACGGACGGGATGTTTCGCATAACGCCGGAAGAGCTTCTGCGCTAATTTCGTGGCGTTTTCCAGTTGCCGTTCTGATGTGAATTGTGCCAAAGCAGTATCAATTTGGAGTTCGCCCACCCGTTTAGCCCGCAACTTTCGGCGAATCACCGTTGGCCCCTTTAATTCCGTATTCATCACCGTCCGGACGTAAGCAGCCGCATAGGCCTCGTCATCAAGGAGTTGGTTTTCCCGAAGTTGCTTCAAGACCGGTTCAATTTGTTCTATGGGGACGCCTTCTTTAAGAAGCTTTTTAGTAACCTCATCTTCCGTCCGTAGCTGATAGGACAAAAAATCCAAAGCCTTTTCATAAGCTTGAGCAATCGCATCATCAGTAGTAATTTGAGCGACTTCTTCCTTGGTCAGCTCCATCCCCTTCAGCAAACGGTGTTTCACCAAGACGCTTTCCGCCACTGGAAAGGCATATTTACCATTTAAATAAACGTTATAGCGACCCGGTCGTTTTTGGGCCGCGATTTTTGTAATTTGTGCCATAGTTTTGGTTAATCGCTCCAATCAAAAAAGGCTGACAAGAAAGCAATACTTCTCCCAGCCTCTTATAGAGAAGTTCTTCTCCCTACCTCCTCTTCTTCCTTTTTTGCCAAAAATACAAGCGCTCTTCAATTTTTCCTTCCACAATATCCTGCAAGGCGGCATTAATCGTCGCCCCGACCATCACCAAGATTCCGGAAAGATTAAGCCAAATCATCATCAAGATGAAGGCCCCGATTGTTTTATAGGAAGTAATATTATGGGAGAAAAAGGCGCTATATAAGGAGAATAAACGGGAAACGCCCATCCAAGCTAAAGTAACTAATAGGGCCCCCACGGCAACAAAGCGTAACCGCACCCGAGCATTTGGAACGAAATAGTACAAAATTGTTAAGATAATAAAGAGCCCACCAAAAGTGATCGGCCATCGCACTTGATTGAAGAAGTAAATGTATTCAGAATTAAAGTGAAGAATCCCTTGTAACCCCTGCATAACTTGTTCCCCAATCCCGTAGGTAAAGGTCAAAATAAACATAAAGAAGATTAGGAAGAGGAGCCATAAAAAGGAAACCACCCGATTGATAACCGGATTTTGGTAACGGGCCACCCCATAGGCGCGGTTAACGCTCCGCTGAAAGGCAGCAATCCCCTGACTGGTCGACCAAACTGCCACCATAGCTCCAGTCGTCAAGACCCCACTTGATCCCCGGGAGAGAAAATCATAGATAAAGGGTTGCAAGAATGAATAAATGGAAGGCGGAACCGCCATTTGTAGGTAAGCTAAAACCGTTTTGGCATTTAATCCCAACATCGGTAATAAGTTTCCAATCACCAAGACGGCCGGAAAAATCGACAAAAGAGTGTAATAAGCTAACACCGCCGCTGAGGTTGTAACTTCAGCCATCTGGAAATGCCGCATAAACAATTGGAATTCACATTTTAGTTCCCGTTTAATGGTTCCGTCCTCCCTTTGTTTGATATGATCTTATTTTACCAGTTTCCGAAGAGCATTGAAAACCCGATTGATTCGTAAAAGATTTTGTGAATCAATCGGGTTTTTAATTTGAGACAGGCTTTTCTCAGCCTCGTTTTTTAGGTTATTATTTAATTTCTATTGCACCGTAACACTCTTAGCTAAGTTCCGTGGCTTATCAACGTCAAGCCCCTTTCCCAGACTAGTGTAGTAAGCCAATAATTGGGCTGGTACGACACTTAATAACGGTGAAATCATTTCATCAACGTCTGGCAAGATAATGGAGTCATCTTCCTTGGATAAATGCCGGGAAACGATCGTTAAAATATTAGCGCCCCGGGCAGCCGTTTCTTCAAGGTTACTCCGAGTTAAACCAGCCGTCCGGGATTGGGTAATAATCCCGATTACTGGCGTATTCTTTTCAATCAAAGCAATCGTCCCATGCTTTAATTCCCCAGATGCGAACCCTTCGGCTTGAACATAGGAGATTTCCTTCAACTTCAAAGCTGCTTCCAAGGAAACTGACCAATCAAGGCCCCGGCCGATGTAGAAGGCATTCCGTGGCTTCGACAAAGCATGACTAGCAATGGCTTCAATTTCGTCCTTACTGTCAACTAAGGCTTGCATCCCGTTTGCTACCTTGGCTAATTCATCCTTAACATCAAAGTTTTGCGCCGCTTCTAAGCCGAGGTATTCACCCAAAGCCTTAGCCAAGATTGCTTCAACAGCAACTTGAGCCGTGTAGGCCTTGGTTGAGGCAACGGCAATTTCTGGTCCCGCGTATAGTAACAAGGTATGGGTAGCTTCCCGGGAGAGCGTCGACTTATCAACGTTCGTGATCGTCAAACTTGGCCATTTGTTTTCGTTAATGTGGACCAATACTTCCCGGCTATCAGCCGTTTCCCCACTTTGTGAAAGGAAAATAAAGAATGGCTTCTTAGAAAGTAATGGTTGTTCATAAGCAAATTCAGAAGAAATATGAACCGAAGTTGGAATTTGAGCAAAGCGTTCAAACAACCGTGCCCCAACTAAGCCGGCATGGTAACTTGTCCCAGCACCAACGATGTAAAGGTGGTCCGCTTCCTTCATTTGGGCCAATAGCTTTTCATCAATTTGGGATTCGCCATTTGCGCCCAAGTACTTTTGAACTAAGCGCCGCATAACAGCTGGTTGTTCGTCGATTTCCTTTAACATGTAGAATGGATAAGCACCCTTGTCAGCGGCGTTAGCATCCATGTCGACCGTAAAGGTATCGCGGTGCTTTTCTTCATTGTCAAAGCTTTCGATCGTTACATGGTCTGGTTGCACGATAACTAATTCATGGTCCTCAATTTCCATGAATTCATTAGTTTCATTTAACATGGAGATGGCATCAGAACCAACCATGTTGTAGCCCTTACCGATCCCGACTAACAAAGGACTCTTGTTCTTAGCAACGTACAAGGTATCTGGTTGTTCCTTGTCCATTAAAGCAAAGGCATAAGAAGAATCCCGGGAAATCAACCGTAAAACCTTCAACAAGGCGGCCTTTGTGCCCATATCATAATCAGTCACAAATTTATCAACGAGTTGGACAATAACTTCCGTATCCGTTTGACTCTTGAACTTAACGCCACTTAAGTATTCTTCCTTAAGATCCTTGTAGTTTTCGATGACCCCGTTGTGAACCAGGTAAAAACGGTTGTCAGCAGAATATTGTGGGTGGGCGTTAGCTTGGTTTGGTTCCCCATGGGTTGCCCACCGGGTATGACCAATCCCAGCCATCCCTTGCACTTCTGGTGTTAAAGCTGATTCCAAGTTTGCGATCCGACCGGCTCGCTTGATCAAGAAATCTTTGCCCGCTTGATCATTAACGTAAATCCCAGCTGAATCATAACCCCGGTATTCCAACCGCTTTAAGCCATCAATCAAAATTGAGACAGTCTTCTTCGTCCCCGTAACTCCAACAATTCCACACATAAGCTTTTCTTCCTTTACAAATTGGTATAGATAGGTTTTTAAACCATTTTAATAGTTTTCTTTCTAACTCCTAGTATATTAAAAGCTTTTTCAACGCTTGTCAAATTTTCTTATCAAAATTGGTATAGGGTCGTTTGTGAAATTGGTATGGTTAGATCAACTTAATTGGCAACGACCGATCGATTAGCAATTTGTTGGTACATACTAGCCGATATTCCGAGAAGCAATGTCACTTTGCAAATTAAAAAGAAGGCTAGAAAGAAATTTGCCTTTCTTCCTAGCCCCTCTGGCTTCTTCAAATATTATTCAGAAATTTAGGTCGAGCTTCTCCCTACCTCTACTTAAATTCTTCTTCGGCAACCTTAGCGATCCGGGAAACATAGTTGTGAACGAGTTCCTTCGTTGGGGCTTCTGCCATAATCCGGAGAAGAGGTTCGGTCCCACTTGGGCGAACAAGGACTCGGCCGTCACCATTCATTTCACCTTCAACCTTTGCGATAATCGCCTTTAAGTTGGCATTTTCCATCGCGGCTGCCTTATCTGGCACTTTGATGTTAACCAATTCTTGTGGGTAAGTCGTTACATCGGCTGCCAATTCCTTCAAAGTCTTACCAGTTGTCTTAACTACTTGGAGTAATTGAAGGGCGGTCAACATCCCATCACCAGTCGTATTGTGATCTAAGAAGATGATGTGACCAGATTGTTCACCACCTAGGTTGTAGCCATTCTTCAGCATTTCTTCAACCACGTAGCGATCCCCAACCTTGGTCTTAACACTCTTCATACCATGAGCTTCTAAGGCTTTGTACATCCCCAAGTTGCTCATCACCGTCGTAACGACCGTGTCTTTCTTAAGGCGACCATTTTCCTCCATGTTCTTTCCACAGATGTACATGATCTTGTCCCCATCGACCAAGTTTCCTTCGTGGTCAACGGCAATGCACCGGTCCCCATCTCCGTCAAAAGCAATTCCGAGATCTGCTTCGTTTTCCACAACGGCCTTTTGCAGGCTTTCAGGATGAGTGGATCCACAGTTGAGGTTAGTGTTTAAGCCATCTGGTTGATCATGAATTGGAATCAAATCAACGTTAACATCTGCAAATAGGTTGGCAATAAAGCCACTCGTCGCCCCATTAGCAGCGTCAACGACAACCTTTAAGCCTTCAAGATTCGTTGAGATGGTTTGTTCCAAGAAGGAAGTATACTTCAAAGCCCCTTCCTTGTAGTCATCAACAATCCCCAGTCCGTCGGCAGCTGGCCGTGGTAGGGTATCTGCTTCGGCATCCAAAAGCTGTTCAATTTCGTATTCAAGTTCATCAGAAAGCTTGAACCCGTCACTCCCGAAGTACTTAATCCCGTTATATTCAATCGGATTGTGAGAAGCTGTAATCATAACTCCCGCATCAGCTTCTTGGGCCCGGACTAAGTAGGCAACCCCAGGAGTAGTAACTACCCCCAACCGGAGTACTTCAATCCCAACTGAAAGGAGACCCGCAATTAAGGCACTTTCTAACATTTCCCCAGAAATCCGAGTATCCCGGGAAACCAAGACCTGAGGACGCTTCCGATCAGAGTGGCGGGTTAAAACATACCCACCGGCCCGACCAACCCGAAAGGCTAATTCTGGGCTTAATTCTTGGTTAGCAACTCCCCGAACGCCGTCGGTTCCAAAATACTTTAACTTCATTCAAAAAAACTCCTAACTATTACTGCTGTCACTACTCGAGTCAGTACTCGAGATACTTTCGGACTGACTCGATTGCGATTGGCTTTCACTGGATCTATTACTATTTGATGATTCGCTACTGCTACTTGATGAAGAACTGCTATCACTCTTACTTGCACTGATTGGTACGGTCACGCTAATCGTGCTTGGCATTACCACCACGTTAACGGTCTGGCCTTGCCGATCAATTGCTTGGAGGGTAACTTGCTGTTGTAAATCACTCGTTGCATTCTTCGGCACATTAACCACGGCAATCACCTTGGTGACCCGCTTAACTTCGCTCTTGGCTCCCGTAATTTGAACAGTGCTCATGGAAGCCTTTGGGGTCCCAACTTTGTAATTACCATTAACTGTCTTAGCGCTTAAGCGGACTTCAACTGGTAAGGTAGTCGTCGTCCGTGGTTGAATCTTCACCTTGATGGTAGCCGGAATGACGGTGGCTCGCAACTCGGAATTTAAGCCCAAAGTCTTAAGCTTCACCGTATGCTCCCCACTTCCCAAGTTATTTAAGTTCGCGTACACTTTAAAATTCTGGGTGTTCATCGTGGTGGTGACCAAAGCGGAAGGGCCACTGATCTTCACCTTTACGTATTGAGGATAACCTGATACCACATACTTTTGACTATTGACCGTCAAATCGAGGGGTATCTTCATGGTTTCCGTCTTATTCGACATCAAAGCGGTTGAATTACCATTCCGCGTTGTTTGGTGCAAGAAACCATTTTTACTCCCGTTAACGTACATAAAGAGAGTCAAGGCAAAAATCAAAGAAATGATTCGGTAGAACCACTTACTGTTAAAAAAGCCGGTTTGATCGTCTTTCACTTGCCCACCCCCTTTAAGCGGGTTAATAAGTCCGTAAACAAATTCTTGTTGCTTTCTTCCTCTTTGTAGAGTTGGGCCCGGAGGAACTTCAAGTAGTTCTTCTGGGTCATGTTCCGTAACAATTCATTGTCCTTGGTAATTGAAACTTCCCCGGTCTCTTCAGAAATGACAATCGTTAGGGCATCGGTGACTTCTGAAATTCCAACGGCCGCCCGATGCCGGGTCCCTAATTCCTTCGGGATCAGCTTACTATCCGACAAGGGCAAGTAAGCCGCTGCTACGGCAATCCGGTTATTTTTGATGATTACCGCTCCGTCATGAAGTGGGGTGTTGGGAATAAAGGTATTGATCAACAAAGCTCCGGTCACGTTAGCGTCCAAGGGAATCCCGGTTTCAATATACTCTTCTAAACCGGTTTCCATTTGAATGGAGATCAAGGCCCCAATCCGCCGCTTAGACATGTACTGGATGGCTTGATCAAGCTGTTTAATCAGTTCCTCTTCTTTTTCATTTGCCACCCGATTACGAGTCAACATTGTCCCCCGGCCAAGGTGTTCCAACCCCCGCCGAATTTCTGGCTGGAAGATAATCACCATCGCAATTACCCCCCAATTGATTACTTGGTCCATCACCCACGAAACGGTCGAAAGGCCCACGTACCAAGAGACAACCTTGATGATAATAATAATCAAGATCCCCTTGAAAAGCTGGACGGCCCGGGTCCCCTTTAAAAGGACCATCAATTCATAGATCACTAACCAGATGACCAGAATATCAATTAAATTAATAAAATTTCGCCACGTAAGAAGGGTAGCGAGGACTTGCATTGAGCATCCCCCCGATCAAATTACGGGACCCATTATATCATCTCGGTCCCTAAATTGCGTACCTATTTTTAGTCCCGGCCGATAATCCGGACTTCCGTTTCTAACTGCACGCCAAACTTTTCCTTGACGGTCGCTTGAACATGGCGGATAACGGCTTGGTAGTCACTCGCCGTCCCATTGCCGATATTTACGATAAAGCCCGCATGCTTCGTGGAAACTTGAGCGCCACCAACCGTGTAACCTTGGAGCCCGGAATCATGGATTAATTTACCGGCATAGTACCCCGTTGGTCGCTTGAAGACACTCCCGCAAGAAGGTAATTCAAGCGGTTGCTTAGCGGCCCGCCGCGCATTTAAATCATCCATTTCAGCTTTAATAGCATCAAAGTCTCCCGGCGTCAGCTTGAAATTGGCGGAAAGAACCACCATGTGCCCATCTTGGACGGCACTATGACGGTAACCGAAATCAAGGGCTTCATTATCTAAAGTTTTAATTTCTCCTGCTGGCGTCATTACCGTAGCAGAGACAACCACGTTCTTCGTTTCACCACCGTAAGCTCCAGCATTCATGAAAACAGCTCCACCAACACTACCAGGAATCCCGGCCGCAAATTCAAGTCCACTCAAGCTAGCATCCCGCGCCGCAATCGTCACGTCAATGTAGGCCGCCCCAGCTTGGGCTGTTACTACGTTATCATGAATCGTAATTTGTTTCATCTTCGTTAGGATTAAGGTCAAACCAGCAATCCCACCGTCCTTAACGATTAGATTGCTAGCATTGCCCAAAATCGTTAATGGGATTTGGTGTTCGTGCACGTAAGTCACAATCGTCTTAACTTGGTCCACCGTTTCCGGAAAGGCTAACCAATCTGCCGGGCCACCCGTTTTGGTATGAGTGTACTTAGAAAGCGGTTCGTCTTTTAAGAGCGTCACCCCCGCGAAGGTATCCGTTGCTAATTCATAAGTCATTTTTTAGTTCCTTTCAATCGTCATGGACTTTATCCAAACTTTAGCTAACTTCTTTTAATTTAGCCTAGGTTGAGGAATTAAATCGTCTTTTTTGTGAAACCCCAACCAACTCTCTCGATTATATCATTTTGCCAATAGTTTGCATCATAAAGACCTGGTGAATTATAATTTTGGCAAAGAAAACGGAGGAATTAACAGATGAATTTTATCGCCATGGACTTTGAAACTGCTTCAGCCAAACGTTACAGTGCCTGTTCACTCGCTTTGACTGTCGTCCGCAACAACCAAATTACTGACGAATTTTACACCCTCATTAATCCCCAAACACCATTTTTCTGGCGGAACATCCAAATTCACGGAATCCACGAAAAAGACGTCCAAGATGCACCAACTTTCCCTGAAGTTTGGGAACACATCCAACCCTTCTTCACCCCGGAAAAGTTAGTAATTGCCCACAACGCTACCTTTGATAACAGTGTTTTAAAAAACACTTTACAACATTATGGGATTGCACCGGCCCATTATCTGACCTTAGATACCGTCAAGACCAGTCGGGCCTTTTATCCCCAACTGATGAACCACCGGCTTAACACCGTTGCTGAAGCCTTACAAATTGACTTGCATCATCATCACAATGCCTTAGACGATGCCCAAGCTTGTGCAAATATTTTGATTCACCAAGCTCAACAATTTGGACCAGCACAATTACAACGGTTTATTAGAGAAGTAAAATAGTTATTTCCTATTTTCTTAAACAATCCCAACCACTAGCCAAGGAACGTAGTGGAGATGATTTTGGGCCAGTTTTATTTGAAAATTATCCTCGAGATAAGGTGACCGCCTTGAGACTAGCTAAAGCAAGCCTCTACGCCAGCATTGCTTATCATCGCAGAATTTTCGGCAAAACCTTTCTAAGCTAACATCAATTTCACCACTGCTAGCATGGCTAGTTGATGACTAATGATAGCAAAAGGCCACTAATAAGGGTTAAATAGCCAAATTATCGTTGGTAGCTTGACTAATCCGGCTCCATTAAGGAATCTCCCTCTAGATAAGAGATAGCTTTGAAAAGTGAGTTGGCAAAAAAGCTTTCAAACGGTCCTGTAAGATAAGGAACAGCCGGAGTGAAATTTATTTTGCAAATTTCACTCCGGCTGATTTATCTATAAGAACTGTGCTTGGCGTCCGCAAACTCATCCAAGACTGAATAGGTTGTACAACCGTTAGGGAAGCAACTGCCATTCAGCTACTGCTTTTTACCACGATATCTGCATAACAGAGATCCTCTCAAAGTTGTGTCGGTTGCGTTCCAACCTTTAAATTTGTGGCCTCGGTTTTTCTATTTTTTAATGATATTGTTATTTCATCACGCTAAGTAGATGATAATATTTTTTATAGTGCATGAGAGCCTAGAACTTACCTTCAATTTCTACCTGCTCACTTTTGGTACACCATCCGATAAGCGGCGGTCAATTCACCATTTGCCATTGGTTCTTCCAATTGACCAGTCGTTTGAAACCCAAGATCTTGATAAAGTTTAATCGCCCACCGATTCGTGGTAAACACAGTTAACATCAACTCATCGAGGATACTGTAATTTTCATACCAGTACTGGCTTTCATCGACCAACAAGCGACCAATGCCTTGGTGCCAATAATCTTTTGCCACGATGACGCCAAGTTCACCAACCCCTGGTTGATCAGCAAGGTGCATAATCGTTAAGACCCCAACGATCTCTTCACCTAAACAGGCTAACAAGATTAAGCAGTCATTTCGATCGGCAACCGAAGCTAGCCGAATAGCTTCTTCCTTAACGGTAACTTTATCCAACCCAGGTAGTAAGATTGCCTGACTCTCTGTCGCCGCCTGGCGCAAAAAAGTTAATAGTCGGGAAGCATCCGCCCGCTCAGCTACACGAACTCTGATCTCATTTGTCGTCATGAAGCCACTCCTCGACTAACTTTTCAAAGTGTTCCCCGTGAGGAACAACTTTAAGTTGGCGTTCGTTTTCTTGATCCGTCCGAGTGAAACTAAGGGAGAGGTAATCCGTTGGAAGCTCATCTTCAATGAATTGTGCCCATTCAACAACACTAACCCCATCCCCATCAAAGTATTCTTCCAAACCAAGATCTTCCGCGCCACCATCTTCCAAGCGATAAATATCCATATGGTAAAGGGGA
Source organism: Candidatus Limosilactobacillus faecipullorum (assembly GCA_019118465.1). GTDB lineage: Bacteria > Bacillota > Bacilli > Lactobacillales > Lactobacillaceae > Limosilactobacillus > Limosilactobacillus faecipullorum. The sequence continues at coordinate 23,239 of DWYX01000008.1, forward strand.
AGGCGCCCAGATTGGTATTCTCGAATAATGGTAAAGGTCGGACTCTTAATCATCTGGTTGATCCCTAAACCAGTAGCTAACCCCTTCGTAAAGGTAGTTTTACCAGCTCCAAGATCCCCATTTAAAACGAGGACATCTCCCGCCTGGAGAAAGGGTGCTAATCTTTGGCCGAGTTCAATGGTTGCTTGGCGGTTCGGTAAATTAACCTGCACCATGGTCAACCTACTTTACTTGGGCTGCCGTGATTAAAGCAACCTTGTAGACGTCTTCTTCGCTCGTTCCCCGAGAAAGGTCAGCAATTGGGGCATTCAGGCCTTGAAGGATTGGGCCGACAGCTTCAAAGCCCCCGAACCGTTGAGCAATCTTGTAACCAATGTTCCCAGCTTCAAGACTTGGGAAAACAAAGACATTGGCGTGCCCGGCAACCTTAGAACCTGGTGCCTTTAAAGTCCCAACTTCAGGAACGAAGGCAGCGTCAAATTGGAGTTCCCCATCAACGGCAAGTTCTGGAGCTTGTGCTTGAACAAGCTTCGTTGCTTCAGCCACCTTGGTAACCATGTCACCCTTAGCGGAACCCTTGGTAGAGAAAGAAAGCATCGCAACCTTTGGATCAATTCCAAAGAGTTTTGCCGTTTCAGCACTTTGGATTGCGACCGCCGCCATCGTTTCAGCGTCTAATTCAATGTTGATGGCACAGTCAGCGAAGACGTAACGTTCTTCACCCTTTTGCATGATGAAGGCCCCAGAAATCCGCTTTTGACCTGGCTTAGTCTTAACGATTTGTAATGCTGGCCGAACCGTTGCTCCAGTTGAGTGAACCGCACCAGAAACCATCCCGTCAACCTTGCCCATGTAAACTAACATGGTCCCAAAGTAGGAAACGTCTTCCAACATCTTGTCAACTTCTTCCGGCGTGTTCTTACCCTTCCGGCGTTCTAGCAAGGAGTCGTGCATAGCTTGCTTGTCACTTACTGGGTAAGTTACTGGATCAAGAATTTCAATCCCGCTTAAATCAAAATTATTGTCCTTCGCTACTTGGTTCAATTCAGCTTCAGAACCAAGCAAAACTGGGTCAACAACGCCATCAGTCTTCAAACGCACCGCAGCGCCCATAATCCGCTTGTCGCTACCTTCTGGGAATACGATTCGGCGATTCTTACCCTTTAAATCTTGAGCTAACTTTCCAAAAATATCCATTTCGAAGACTCCTTTTCTTATTCACCATCAACTGTTGCTGGTAATTGCCAATCAATCGGCGTTTCCCCCAGCGCTACCAAGGCTTGGTTCGTTTTAGAAAATGGTTTAGAACCAAAGAACCCGCGGTAAGCTGATAGAGGACTTGGATGGGCTGATTCTAAAACAATATTCGTTTTCAGATCAATCAACTGCTTCTTCTTTTGAGCCGCTTTTCCCCACAAGATGAAGACCACTGGTTGAGGCCGTTCGGATAAAGCTACAATCGCAGCATCCGTCAATTTTTCCCAACCATGTCCTTGGTGAGAATAAGCTTGACCAGCCCGGACAGTTAAGACCGAGTTCAAAAGCAAAACTCCCTGCTCTGCCCACTTTTTAAGGTAACCATGATTTACCGGTGGGTAACCAAGATCATCCTGCAGTTCCTTATAAATATTTTGTAGGGATGGCGGAATAGCCACACCTGGTAAAACTGAAAAACTTAAGCCATGCGCTTGGTGAGGACCATGGTAAGGATCTTGCCCTAAAATTACCACTTTTACTTTTGAATAGGGTGTCCACTCAAAAGCGGTAAAAATGTGATGCATCTCAGGATAGATCGTTTGCGTCTGGTACTCGTTTAACAAAAAGTTATGAAGTTGTTGATAATAGTCCGCTTCAAACTGAGGCTTTAAGATTGGCCACCAGTCGTTATGAATTAATTGCTTCAAAATCATGCACCTCGTTTTTAATTTTAGCATATTTTATTGCCAGGCGGGAGAAAATACGAAATCGCTATCAATCCTGTTCAAATTATCGTTTCGCTGATAAAATGAAGGTAAATATTCGAAAAGGAGGAGTTAGCCGTGCGAACCCTGTACATGCGTGATCATGCAACTGATCGGCAACCAGCAACTGTTGTTCATGATGCCGATAATGATGCCGTTTACCTGTTAGCCGGCAAATGGGGAATCCGCCAAGATGCCCTTTCCCTTTATAACATGCACGGTGATTTACTAGCAGAAGTTAAGCAACTTTCGCTTGGACTTCTCCCTAAATTTGCCCTTTACGCAGACCACAAACGGGTTGGCGTTGTTGGTAAATCGCTTGGTTTTGTTCGCGAAGTCGTCTATATTCGGGGACTTAACTGGGTGATCGTTGGCAACGCTATGACTAATCATTACCGGGTCTTCAAAGGCAGTCGGCAAATCTTCGCCATGGAACCCGCTAAAAATACGGGAGCTTCCTACCTTGCTATTACCATCGGTGTCAAAAGTGAAGAACCCCTTGCCATTTTAGTAGCTTGTGTCTTAAACCATTGGGCAAAACGGTCCGATCCCAAACCGGTTCGGGTGCGTTTTAAGTTCAAGCCCGTTTCCCAAACTAACTGGGGCTTGGAAGCACCAATTAAAATTAATAATAAAGACTACCAATAAAAGGTAGCGACTGAAAAACGCTCCGACCATTTGCCAGGGAACGTAGTGGAGATGATTTTGAGCCTCCAAAGAGTCTCAAAACTCACTCTTGGTGTAAGCTCACTTTGCTCGCTAACATTAATTTCATCATTTCTGGGATGGTTGATGATCGGTTTTAAATATACTAAAGGCCACTAATTAAGGTTAAGTAGCCAACTTATCGTTAGCAACTTGTCTACTAACGATAAGTTTAAAGTTGCATTGGCTACGTTCCAACCTTTAAATTAGTGGCCTTAATAGTTAGCATTATTAAGCCTTATTTTCTTCGACTTAGTAATGCTTCATAACCCGTTCAATTTGCCGTTCTTGTTCCCGACGTTTAATGTCATTCCGCTTATCGTACTCATGCTTTCCTTTGGCCACCCCAATTAAAACCTTAGCGAAGCCGTGCTTTAAGTACATTTTTAGAGGAACGATGGTAACTCCTTTCGTTGAAAGGGCTTCTCGTAACTTTTTTAATTCTTTTTTATGCAGGAGTAATTTCCGGTTCCGGAGGGGATCGTGGTTAAAGACATTCCCGTTACTGTATTCAGTAATGTGGACATTCATCAACCACAATTCCCCATCATGAAACTGGGCATAACCATCTTTTAATTGGACCCGCCGTTCCCGGACGGACTTAATTTCAGTCCCCGTTAACACTAACCCCGCCTCATAGGTATCCGTAACGGCATAGTCGTGCCGGGCTTTTTTATTTTGGGCCACTAAATTGGCATCCAAAGCTGGTTTCTTTTTCTTTGCCATTTAAAACCCTCTTTTCTTTTGTCATGTTAGCGGTGGCGACGACGACGTTGGAACGGTTCCTTGTCACCTTTATGGCGGGTCTGACCTCGATTAATTTGATAACTATTCCGGTCTCCATTATCCCGCCGACGATCAGAGCTTCGGTGGTCATCCTGATTACGACGGTGACCATTATTCCGGCCTCCGCGGCCTCGACCACCCCGCCGATCATCTTGGCGAGGAGCTCGGAGCTTCGTCACCGGTGCATCCCCAGGGTTAACCAGTTCAAAGTCGACTTCTCTTTGGTCCTTATCAACCCGCAGTAACTTCACCTTAACTGGTTGGCCAATTTGGAAAATGTGATGATTACGCCGCCCAACTAAGGCCATGTGCTTTTCGATGTATTCATAGAAGTCGTCTTGCATGACACTAATATGAATTAGACCTTCGACCGTGTTTTCAAGGGCCACAAAGAGACCAAATTTCATCACGGAAGATACCACCGCATCAAAGGTTTCCCCAATATGGTCTTCCATGTATTCAGCCTTCTTCATACTGTCAACGTCCCGTTCAGTATCAATTCCCCGCCGTTCGGTCATTGAAGTGTGTTCAGCGACTTCTTTTAAGATCCCATCATACTTTGCCTTAGCTTCAGCCCCGGTTCCGTTTTCAGCGTACCAACGAATTAAACGGTGGACCGTCGTATCAGGGTACCGCCGAATCGGGGAAGTAAAGTGAGTGTAATACTTGGCCCCTAAACCAAAGTGGCCGAGTTCTTCATCCGCGTACTTTGCTTGTTGCATACTCCGCAACATCATGACTTGCACCATTTGTTCTTCAGGTGTCCCGGCAACGTCTTTTAAGACTTTTTGGAGCATCTTAGGTGACGCATCGTTTAAGTTCCCCTTCATTTGAATTCCGAAGACGGATAAGAATTCCGCAAAATTCTTGATCCGGTCTGCATCTGGAGTTTCGTGAATCCGGTAAAGAAATGGCACGTGAAGCTTAAAGTAGTGTTCTGCTACCGTTTCGTTAGCCGCTAACATGAAGGATTCAATCATCCGTTCTGATAATCCCCGGTCACGGAGCTCAATATCGATTGGATGACCAAGATCATCAACGATAATCTTAGCTTCTGGAGCTTCGAAGTCAATTGCCCCCCGTTGGTGCCGGTGCTTGAGTAAGATTCGGTGAAGTTCGGCCATCGTTTCAAACATTGGCACTAATTCTCGGTACTCTTGCCGCGTCTTTTCATCGTGGACTTCAAGAATCTTATTAACTGCCTTGTAAGTCATCCGGGCATGGGAACGAATGACTGATGGGAAGATATCTTCCTTCACTACGTTCCCTTGAGGATCAATTTCCATTTCACAAGACATTGCTAGTCGTTCTTCATTGGGGTTTAACGAACAAATCCCGTTTGACAACCGCTTTGGCAACATTGGAACTACCCGATCGGTTAAGTAGACGGAAGTCCCCCGCCGATAAGCTTCTTGATCCAACGGAGTACCCGGCTTAACGTAATGCGAAACGTCAGCGATATGGACCCCTAGGTGGTAATTCCCGTTATCAAGCTTCCATGCCACGACGGCATCATCCAAGTCTTTAGATTCGATACTATCGATCGTAACTAATGGTTGATCCGTTAAATCCCGGCGGCCAACCTTTTCTTCTGGTAAGACGTGCAGAGGAATGGCGTTTGCTTGGTCAAGGGCTTCTTTAGGAAATTCGTGGGGAACATCATGGGCATAGATTACGGACAAAATATCAATCCCTGGTTCATCCTTATCCCCAATTACTTCGGTGACGGCTCCCGTCAAAATTTCTGGCGATTCGTCACTTGGATAAGAAGTAATCGTCGCGGTTACGACTTCATTATCTTGGGGATGCAAACCTTGATCCGTCACAAAGAAACGGAAGTTGGCTAACTTCTTATCCTTTAAGATAATTTCTCCAATAAATTTACCCATTGTTAGGTTCTTAAATTCCCCAACAACATGTTCATAATGGTGTTCTAGGATCTCCGTAACTTCCCCTTCGGGACCTTGTTCCTTCGTTGGGTCACCTACCCGGAGAATTTTTACTTTAACTTCATCCCCCGTTAAAGCATGGGCAGTGTGATCAGGGTTAACGTAAATATCGGGTAAGGTTTCATCATAAGCAACGAAACCAAAGCCCTTAGCGTTTCCATGGAAAACCCCAACGATTTCTTGCTGCTGCGGGACAAGTTTAAATTCCCCTTGGTCAGTTACTTCAACCAGGTCTTCACGCTCCATTTGGGCTAAGGTCTGGATTAAAGGTTTAAAATCGTTAGCCGTTTCCTTTTTAATTAAGCGGCCAATTTTTTCGGCTGACAAACTGATCGTGGGATTAGTCCCCAAGACCTTTAAAATTTGTTCCTTTAATTCTGTCATCAAGTATTCCTCTCAATTATTCGTGTGCTGGAGAAAGTTAAATTGCAAAATAAAAGGCCATGGCACCTGCCACAGCCTCTTCAATCAGTATTACTTTTTGTTCGCCGCGGTCGTCTAATGTGACGTGGTGTAAATGATCGCCAAAGCTAAAATAAAGAAGATCGCCCCAACGATGGTCGTTACAATCTGCATAACGGCTTCAAACCCCCGGGACTTCCGCCGGGAAAATAAATCTCCTGAACCACCGGTCAAGGCAGACATTGCATCGTTATCAGTTTTCGCTGGCTGCATCATTACGCAAGCAATTAAGACAACGCAGTCGATCAAGAAGAGGGTCATTAACATTGTTATTCCTCCTATTTTCAACCACAACATATCTTTATGATCATAACATATTTCAACAAATTTGCCTACTTAGATTCCTTTAAATCTTTAGTCACTAATTTCTCTAAGGGTGGCCCCAGTTTTTAAACTTACCGGAAGAACCGTGGAAGACGGGGTAAATTTACCACTGATTCGGTCGACCAATAATTGGACGGCATAGGTTGCCATTTGTTTAATTGGTTGGACAATGGTTGCTAATTCGGGAACCAACTCTTGAGTCGCCTGAGCACCATCATACCCGACAATTTGAAGTTGGGATGGCACCTGGTAACCTCGTTGACGAGCGATGCTTAAAATCCGCGCCGCATCAAGATCATTACTTGCAAAAATTCCATCAACATTTGGATGTTCATCAAACAAGCGGTTAAAGAGCTGATTACGGTCGGCTACCGTTTCATTATTTTTAACAGTGTAAGTATAGCTAACCAAGCCATTTTCTTTCATTGCATCTTCAAAGGCTTGTTCCCGCTTATTATCATGCCAATTTGAAGGGTTAACACTGTAAATATGAACAATGTGTTGGCACCCCCGTGCGATTAATGCTTCCGTTGCCATCCGGGCCCCAGCGTAATTATCTGACGCCACAACCGGAATGTCATCCCGCAAAAAACGGTCCAACGCAACCACCGGTAAATTGGCATGTTGGTACTCTTCAAGATCATTATTATGAGTAGCAATAATTAAGCCATCAACTTGATGGCCCATTAATTGTTGGAGATACCGTTCTTCTTTTGCGGAGTTATCTAAGGCATCACTAATCAGAACCTTATAACCACGCTGAAACAAAGCATCTTCCAAGTACACCGTTAGTTCACCAAAAAATGGATTAGCAACTGTCGGAACTAAAATTCCGATTAATTTAGTTTCTTGAGTATGCAACTGTTGGGCAATCACATTGGGATGATAATTCAAATCCGCCATAGCTTGTTCAACCTTATGGATCGTCTTTTCACTCAAAGAACCCCGGCGATTAATCACACGAGACACTGTGGTTTTGGAGACACCGGCACGCTCTGCCACATCTTCCAGTTTTAACTTCTTCATGGGCTTCTTCCCTTACTAAGATAATTAATTCCATTATACCATGCTTAATAAAGAGCGTGGTGAAACATTTTATTAGTTATGAGCACAAGAAAAGCCACCTTGGATAATAAGCGACTTATCGTTAATTAATCATCAAGATGGCTTTCGATTTTAATTGATTACGTAAGTTCAAGGACTCAACCCCGAAACTAACTTAGTTCAACATGTTCTAGGCGATATTGTGCGCAATCTAGCTTTGTTTGCGGAATCTGCACGCTAGATTGAGACTAGCTAAAACTAGTCGCTACGTCGGTCCTACTTATCATCGCAGGATTTTTGGCAAAACCTTTTAATTTTCATACGCCCTCAAAGCTAAGGCGAAGTTACCGACGGTGGCGGAACCATTGTTCTTGGCTAATGGCATTACGATGTACTTGTCAAGATCACCAACTTCAACATAGTCGTTTAAAAGTTCCTTGAATTGGGGCCGAACCTTCTTCAAGAATTCTTCGCTGACAACCCCACCACCAAAGATAATCTTCGCTGGCCGGAACATTAAAGTGGTGTCAAGGGCAGCTTGGGCAACGTAGTAAGCCATAATGTCCCAAACGTGATCCGTCAATGGTACATCTTGGCCCTTCTTCCCTGTCCGGGCTTCAAAGGTTGGTCCGGCAACTAACCCTTCAAGGCAGTCACCATGGAATGGGCAAATCCCCTTAAAGTCAAGGTCATCTGGGTGGCGCTTCAAACGAATGTGACCCATTTCAGTGTGGCCCATGTCACCAACAAACTTACCATCAATGACGGCACCAGCACCGACTCCGGTCCCAATCGTGTAGTAAACCAAAGAGTTCAACTTTTGGTTAAAGAGAGTTGATAAAACATATTCTCCAAATGCAGAACCGTTAACGTCGGTCGTCCAGTAAATTGGTAAGTCAAATTCCTTCTTTAAAGCTCCAACAAAGTCAACGTTTGACCAACCTGGCTTTGGAGTATTGGTAATGTAACCATACTTTGGTGAATTATGACGAATTTCAATCGGTCCAAAGGAAGCAACAGAAATGGCCTTCAAATCTGGGAACTTCTTAAAGTAATCAATCGTCTTTTGTAAAGTTTCTGCTGGAGTCGTAGTTGGAAAGTGAACACTGTCCATAATCCGGTAATCTTCATTTCCGACTGCACAAACAAACTTCGTTCCACCTGCTTCAACACTACCTAGTAACATGTTTATCGCTCCTTTTTAATCAACGTTGTAACCGCTTAACACATTTTTTTTGGAAATTAACCGCCCGGCCGCAACCAGGCGGTTAATCCTTAGACTTAACTACTTGTTTTCTGTCATTTCCTTGCGAAGTCGGTCGCCAACTTCTTCAAAACCAGGCTTTCCAAGCAAACCAAACATGTTGGTCTTGTAAGCTTCAACCCCTGGTTGGTTGAATGGGTTAATTCCGTTCAAGTAACCAGAAATTGCAATGGCAACTTCAAACCAGTAAATCAAGTAACCTAAAGTAAAGGCATCTTCCTTATCAATGTGAACCGTCATTACTGGAACCCCACCAGTTGTGTGGGCTGCGACTACGGCTTCATAAGCCTTCGTGTTAACCCAATCCATGTTCTTGCCTTGGAGATATTCAAGTCCATCAAGGTTAGAGTCAGCCGTTGGAATCGTCATATCATGGTTTGGCGTATCTAACTTAACCACCGTTTCCATTAAGTTCCGACGCCCTTCTTGGATGTATTGGCCCAAGGAGTGAAGGTCAGTCGTAAAGTTGGCGCTTGATGGGTAAATGCCTTTTTGGTCCTTCCCTTCAGATTCACCAGCTAATTGCTTCCACCATTCTGCAAACATAGTCATGTTTGGTTCGTAGTTTTCTAACAATTCAGTAGTGTAACCCTTCCGGTAAAGAATATTCCGGTAAGCAGCGTATTGGTAAGCTTCGTTCTTAGTCAAATCAGCATCCGTGTAAGTATCTTCAGCGGCCTTAGCCCCAGCCATCAATTGGTCGATGTCAGCGCCAGAAGCTGCAATCGGCAAAAGTCCAACAGCCGTCAAAACAGAGTAACGACCACCAACGCCATCAGGAATAACGAAGGTTTCCCAACCAGCAGCGTCAGCTTCGGTCTTCAAAGCCCCCCGCTTGCGGTCAGTCGTTGCGTAAATCCGCTTGTTAGCTTCGGCTTCGCCATACTTCTTGATCAATAATTCCTTAAAGATCCGGAAAGCAATTGAAGGTTCCGTCGTCGTCCCAGACTTAGAAATAACGTTAACTGAGAAGTCGCGGTCGCCAATCACCTTGATCAAGTCGTAGACGTAAGAACTTGAAAGCGAGTTACCAGCAAAGAGAACCAATGGTGCCTTCCGATCTTCCGCCGTTTCAGCTTGGTAGAAGCTCTTGTGTAAGAAGTCAATGGCCATCCGAGCTCCTAAGTATGAGCCCCCAATCCCGATAACAACTAATACATCAGAATCAGATTGGATCTTCTTAGCAGCGGCCTTGATCCGGTCAAATTCTTCCTTATCATAATCCGTTGGTAAGTGTAACCAATCACGGAAGTCAGCACCAGCACCCGTGCCTTGACGAAGTTGTTCGTCAGCAGCGTTTACCATGGCTTGCATTTCACCTAATTCGTTTGGTTGAACGAACTTCTTTAATGCGGAACTGTCAAATGATACGTGAGCCATTAATAAAACCTCTTTCTTCTAACAAAATCATTCTTAACTGTCTAGTAAAGATGATAGGCGTTTGTGAACTCGTTTTCAACAGCTAAATTCAAGCATCGCGCCTACTAGGATTAGAAACCGGTGTTTTAAAAGCTATTGTAAGCGGTTTCTTTAATTAACGACTATAATATATATTACTTTTATCTACATGTCAACCGGTTGAAAGAATAAATTTAAAAAGCCGCCCATTCTAAGAAAATTATTTTCCCCGCAGCCAAAGTAAAAAGTGAATAAATCATTTGACCTTTTTTGACCTATAGAGTAAACTGTTCATATCAGTTAGCAAAGCTTGCTAATTACTGCTAATTAAGGAGGCACATGGTATGAACTTAGTACCGACTGTCATTGAACAATCCTCACGTGGGGAACGTGCTTATGACATTTACTCACGGCTTCTTAAGGACCGGATCATTATGGTTTCTGGCCCAATTGAAGACAACATGGCGAACTCAATTGTTGCGCAATTACTATTCTTAGACGCGCAAGATTCAACCAAAGATATTTACATGTACATTAACTCTCCTGGTGGTGTTGTTACCTCTGGGATGGCAATTTACGACACGATGAATTTCATTAAGTCTGATGTTCAAACGATCGTGATCGGAATGGCAGCCTCAATGGCTAGTGTTCTGGTATCATCTGGGGCTAAGGGTAAGCGGTTTGGTTTACCACACTCCACGGTCATGATTCACCAACCTTCTGGTGGCGCTCAAGGGCAACAAACTGAAATCCAAATTGCTGCTGAAGAAATTTTGAAGACCCGGAAGATGATCAACGAAATCTTAGCTAAGAATTCTGGTCAAACCTTCGAAAAGGTCCAACAAGATACTGAACGGGATAATTACATGACTGCTCAAGAAGCCGTTGATTACGGTCTGCTTGACGGGATCATGGACAATAGTCAACTTAAATAAAGTAAAATAAAAAGGATCGGCAAATGCCGATCTTTTTTATTTTAACCAATTCACCTAAAGCAAGGGTAAATGCCAATAGCAGCTTGTTGATCCTGTTGCTGGGTAACTTTTAAGTCAATCATCGGAATTAGATAGTTTACTTCATCAGCGGCATGGTCACCAACTGCGCTCACCCCAACCAATCTGGTCATTTTCTCCCGCCTTTAAGCTTCCGTATTTCGAAGCTTGGCGGCATATTTGATAATTTTTATCTTCAACGACTTGGTCGAAATTAATCCCGGCTAAAGCAACCTTAAGAAAACTAAAGGTTGCTTGGCCAATTATTTGATACTTATTAGGTCTACTTCTTTTCACATCAGATAATCAAAGAGATATCGCTCTTCAAATTGTGCAACTGGGGTTAAGTCGGATTCTGGTCTTGATACGATATCGCCAACCGCATGAACCCCTAGAACATTAGTCATCAGATGCTCGTTAACGCTTATCCCATAGCGGTCAATTTTAATGCCACCCCGTTCGAAGTGAAGCTGATCAAGGCTTGGGCGGCGTTCCGTGGCTCCAATTACATAATCAGTTAGGAAAGGGCCGTGATCCGTTTGGACAATCACCCCACCATCAGTCGGTTCGATAGCTTCTGGCGTTAATTCAAACCGAATTCCCTGAGCTAATCAGAATTTCATCATAACGTGGCATCTTAATTTCTCCTTACTTTACCGGTACATAATGAACTTTGGTATCGTTAGTTGGATTTTTAATCTTAACTGTTGTTTCAACCGGCAAATAACCTTCAATTGCCGGTACTGCTAAGCTAGTGACTACATTCGTCGGATCGCTTGGATCAGTTGGGTACGGGAAAGGTTGATTTCCCAGTAACACTTGATCATGTTGGTCAACCGGAATAAGGTGACCATTAGGAGTATAAGTAACGGTTGTCGTTAACGTTGGCTGGTCAGCCGTCAGCACTTGTCCGCCGGCTTGGCGTAAGTCCGCATGGTAACCAGCAACAACAGGGGTCTTGACCACGTCAAATTTAACATCCCCCGTCCATTCACCAATTTTAACCAGCTGATGAGTAACTTGATCTAAATAAGCTAGCCGCTTGAAAGCAACCTTTTGGCTCATAACGTTGCGAGTCGTTGGCCGCTTGCCATCCGTAAATTGATAAACAACGGTCTGTGAAGCACGGCGTTCTAATTCAGGATTTCCAGGAACTTCATTTGCATCAAAAGTTGTTTTTAAAGCATGTTTTACCGTTACTACATACGTCTGGCCATCATTTTCTTCACTAAAAGTCGTTCCCGCTTGACTAGTAAACCCATCCCAAACCAGATCAAAGCCCCGTTTTGATAATTCTTGGAGGACTTGCTTGGGACTGTAACTAATTGTCTGCCCATACTGACCGGAAATATTCTGACTTACTGAAGCTAGTTCCGCATTATCCTGGTCTTGGTCCATATAAAGCACGTGGATCGTCCCTATTGTCTGCGTTGCCAGTCCTGGCTTATAAATAACTGGCGTGTCCTGACTCGGATGAGCCGGGACAATTGGTGCTTGAACTGTTGGGTGGTAACCTGGAACCGTTGGTAATTTTTGAACGATAACCCGATTTGCATTGGTTTTATCAGTGGTAAAAGGTTCGCCGTTAGCCAAAGGTTGACCATTAATATCGGTCGGAACGACTTGCCCATTTGCCGTATACATTACCATCGTTGCCACATCGGGTTGGTCTGCGGAGGCAACAATTACCGGCGTCTGTTTTTGATTAGTATGAAAGCCAGGAATCACCTCCACTAATTGCGGAGCAAAGCGATAAGTCCCTTCCCAAGTCCCTACTTCTAAGACTTCCTGGGTAACCTGGTCAATCATAATTGATCGCTGAAAAACCCGCGGTGCTGTGATTATTCTTGTCATATCATCATGCTCATGATTCTGAAAATGAGCTACCACCGCGAGGGTCGCATCTTTGGTAAGGGGATAAAGTTTTCCTTGTTTGTCCCGATAAACATTTCCTTGACGGAGGCCATTAGGCTGGTCTGGATCCTGAGGGTGATTGAACTGAATTTTTTGTTGCTGATGACTTAGCAGGACAAAATATTTTTGACCATTATTTTTAGCCGAATATTTACGCCCCGTTTCTGTAGTGTATTCGTCCTTATAAAGCTGGTAACCCTGGCGAATAAAATTCTGCAGAGCTAAACTAACCCGGTATTCAATCAGGGTTCCATACTCCCCTTCCAAGCGCGCAATTGCTAAAACTTGGTTATTATGATCATGATCCACAAAGACAATTTCGACTTTGCCAATCGCTTCTTCACTCTGATTTTGCTTTTCCATGCCAAGCCCCTCTTTCCCAGACAATCTGACTTTTATTATAACTTGGTAAATTTTATCGGACTAGCTTATTGATTACTTTTTTAGTAATTTAACCTATGAAACGCAAAAAGGGCTGGAAAGAAACTTGTGTTTCCTCCCAACCGCTTTAATTCAGCTTTAAAGCTTACTTCTTCTTAGACTTATCTTCAGCGGAAAGCTTAGCGCCCAATTCCTTAATGTAAGCCCGTAATTCACCTTTAGTTTGTGGGTGGTTCAAACCGTATTCAATGTTGGTTTGAAGCCAACCAAACTTGTTACCGGTATCGTAACGTTCACCTTTGTATTCGTGGGCAAAGACCCGTTGCGTCCGGTTCAAGGTGTTAATGGCATCCGTTAATTGGATTTCGTTTCCCTTACCAGGCTTCGTCTTTTCCAAAACATCAAAAATTTCTGGCGTGAAAACATACCGGCCAATAATCGCAAGATCAGAAGGTGCCTCTTTTGGATCTGGCTTTTCAACGAAGTTCGTTACGTTAAAGAGACCTGGCTTAACTTCTTCACTTGGGTTAATTACCCCGTACTTAGCCGTATCTTCATGTGGAACCCGCATAACAGCAAGCGTTGAAGCTCCCGTTTCTTCGTAACTTTCGATCAATTCTTTCGTCAATGGGTTACCATTCCCGTTAATGTTGTTAAGATCATCCCCTAACATAACAACAAATGGTTCATCCCCAATGAAGGCCCGGGCCGTCAAAACAGCGTCCCCTAAACCGCGTGGGTGGGATTGACGAATGAAGTAAATGTTAATATCAGTAGTTTCTTCAACTAACTTCAACATTTCGTCCTTGTGCTTAGACCGCAAGTTGTCCTCCAATTCAGGATTGGAGTCAAAGTGGTCTTCGATGGAGCGCTTGTTCTTCCCATCAACCACCACGATGTCTTCAATCCCAGACTTCCGGGCTTCTTCAACAATAAATTGAATTGTTGGCTTATCAACAATTGGTAACATTTCTTTAGCTAATGCCTTTGTAGCTGGTAAGAAACGGGTCCCGAGCCCTGCGGCTGGGATAATAGCTTTACGTACTCGCTTCATAATATCAATTAACCCTCCGTAAAAAATATTGCATACGCCTTTATTTTACCATACTTATTCAACTTCGGAAGTAACTTCTCGATTCATTAACGTTTTTATCGCAGTTTTTACATCTTCGTCTTGATAAAGTACTCGGTAAATCGCTTCTGTAATTGGCATCCGGACGTGCCGCTTTTGGGCTAATTCATAAGCTGCCTTCGTCGTATAAACCCCTTCAATGACCATCCCCATTTGGTCAATTACTTCTTGGAGCGGTTTTCCTTGGCCAAGTTGATACCCAGCCCGCCAATTCCGCGAATTCTTACTCGTGGCCGTAACTACTAAATCACCAACCCCAGAAAGACCAATGAAAGTCATCGGGTTCGCCCCAAAGGCAACCCCTAAACGCCGAATTTCGGCTAACCCACGGGTAATTAAAGCTGCTCGGGCATTATCATGGTAACCTAAGCCTTGTAAAGCTCCGGCACCAATCGAAATAATATTCTTTAAAGCAGCCCCAAATTCAGCCCCGATCACATCGTTATTCGTGTATACCCGGAAATAATGATTACTAAAGAGTTGTTGGACTAACTCAGCACTCGTCAGATCTTCACTAGCTGCCGTTACCGCTGTCATATCATGAATAGCTACACTTTCGGCATGACTTGGGCCAGACAATACCACGATTGCTTGCCGATTTGCTACTGGAATTTCTTCAGCTAAGATTTCAGAAGGACGCTTGTAACTATTTTGTTCTAGCCCCTTCGTTGCGTGTGCAATTACCGGTTTAGCCCCACTATCAGCCAAAATCGTTGCTAATTGATGAGCTACTGATCGTAATCCCTTCGTTGGAATAACGATTAATACTAAACCAGCACCTTTAACTGCTTCGGCCATATCATTAGTTGCTTGTAAAGCTGTTTGATAAGTAAAATCAGACATGTATTTTTGATTAGTGTGCTTTTGATTTAACTCCGCAACTTGGTCTGGATTCCGCGACCATAACTTTACTTGATGACCATTTTCAACCAAAACGTTAGCTAAGACGCTGCCCCAAGAGCCAGCACCTAATACTGCAACTTGTTTGCTCATAATATCCTCCTCGTAGGATCTAAGGGTTAATAATTTTTAATCAGAGTATTACTAATTTTAATGACGAAGAAAATTCTACTTCTAGGTTTGAGACTCCGGATAAGGGTACAACCTCAAGATAAGCTGACCGCCTGGAACCTAGCTATAGCCTAAGGTGACATCTCTTTAATGTCGTAACATTCTAGGCTACAACATGCCCAATCCAGCTCCACTTGCGGAATCTATACTCTAGATAAGAGTAGAACCTTAAACCTGGCTAAAGTCAGCTTTTACGGTTCTTTTCTCTTATCATCGCACGATTCCGGATGGAGCTTTTTAACCCACATACCACTTCAACTTCTTCGTGCGGCGTCGATAGATTAAGATGCTGATAGCACCAACGAAGAAAATTAAAGACAACATTTGCGAGAAGCGAATTGGACCTAACATTAGGCTATCTGTCCGCATCCCTTCGATAAAGAAACGGCCAAAGGAATACCAAATCAGATATGATAAGAAGACCTCACCCCGTTTAAAGACATGATGACAATGCCGCAACAACATCAAAATGATAAAACCGATAAAGTCCCAAAGTGATTCATATAGGAAAGTTGGTACCCGATAAGCGTGCCCGATGTACATTTGATTAATGATCCACTCTGGGATGTGCTGATGAACCAAAGTTACCCGGGTCGTAATCCGACCAAAAGCTTCTTGATTAAAAAAATTTCCCCAACGACCCATTCCCTGGGCCATAATCACGGTTGGCGAAACAACATCTAAGAACTGCCAAGGTGAAATTAAATGGCGCTGACAGTACCATAAAAGAACGGCTACTCCACCTAAGAGACCCCCGTAAATGGCGATCCCTCCATCCCAAATCGCGATAATTTCATCCGGATGAATGGAGTAATAAGACCATTGAAAAATTACATAGTAGATTCGCGCACAAATAATCGCTACTGGTAAAGCATATAAGAGAAAGTCATAAAAGGCATCTTCATCGATCCCTTGTCGCTTTCCTTCTCGAATCGAAAGTAAAAGAGCCAAAATCACCCCAGTGGCGATAATCACCCCATACCAGTGCACGGTTAGCGGCCCCCACTGCAAAGCAATTGGATTAAGCACTCCCTTAATCATTCTTAGCTCCCTTATTATCAGCCGCCGAATTTTGCTTAATCAACCGATTTAGATTTTCATCAAAGGTCTTGGTAGCATCGTAACCCATTGTTTCCGCCCGGTAGTTCATGGCCGCCGATTCAATAATAATGGCTAAGTTCCGCCCAGTCTTAACCGGAACAGACACTTTTGGTACTTGAACATCCAAGATCTCTTGCTTATCACCACGGTCACCAAGGCGATCGAATTGAGTATCCGGCGTCCAAATTTCCAAATGAACAATCAGGTCAATGCTATCTTCCGGCATTACCGCTCCGGAACCATAAAGGGTCATGACATTAATAATCCCGATACCACGAATTTCCATCAAGTGTTCTAGGATCATTGGGGCAGCCCCCACTAGGGTTTGCTCATCTCGAGCATAAACTTCAACCCGATCATCAGCAACCAACCGGTGGCCCCGCCGGACCAATTCAAGGGCGGTTTCACTCTTACCGACTCCCGAGTCACCGGTGATTAAGACACCAACCCCGGCAATATCGACAAGAACTCCGTGAATTGATTGCCGCTTAGCTAACCGAGCAACTAAATATGAAGTCATATTCCCAAGAATCCGGGAAGAAGTTAACGGTGTTCCTAAGATCGGAATATGAGCTTTTGCTGCGGCTTCCTTCAACTCACTCATTACTGGTAAGTCAGTTGAGACCACAAAGCATGGGGTGGCTGGCATACACATCCGTTCCAAGTATTCCTTCCGTTTTTCGTGTCCAATTTCTTTAGCAAAGGCGGTTTCGGTAATCCCAAGTAATTGAATCCGCATTGCTGGATAATGCTTAAAATACCCCGCAAATTCAAGGGATGGACGACAAATATCACTCGTCGTAATTGGCCGATCAAGGTATTTTTCACCTTGAAGAACCGTTAAACGTACATTTTTGGCCAAATCAGCCACGGTTACTGAGTCTTGCGGCATTATTTTGCTCCTTTAATCTTGATAGTGACTAGAAATAATGGTATTAAATAGCGACATAATCAATGCGACTAAGATAGCACCCCAAATCGATGAAAAATGGAAAAACTGAGAACCAATAAACCACGAGGTTAATTCTAACATCAAACCATTGAGGACAAAGCTAAATAACCCCAAAGTTAAGATATTAATTGGCAACGACAAGATCCAAAGAATTGGTTTAACAAGCACATTTAGCATCGACAAAACCAAGCTTGCTAAAACCGCCGCCCCAAAGCTACTTAAATAAAACATCCCCGTCTGGGCAAATAGCCCGGCTAATGCCACGAAGAGAACGGTATTAATCAAAATTTCTTTTAAGAATCTCACTTTAACTTCCTTTGTATTATTAATGCCTACTACTTGACTAAGTTAATTTTCTAATTCTGAACAACCCTCTACCATCTAGATAAAAGTACAAACTCGAATCTAGCTACTGATTAAGATTGCATCTCCTTAAGTTTACGCTGTTCTAGGATAAAGCCTACATAATCTTGCTTCGCTTACGGAATAGTAATCTAGATAAGCTAGCTACTTGCTTATCATCGCAGGATTTTCGGTAAAACACCCTAATCATCCCTCTCCTCCACATCGTGAAGTTCTTTACGTTCCCGATGTTCTGGTTGGGATGGTTGGGTTCGATCCTTTAGAAAACTAGTATGAGGATCCGCTGGCATTGCCAAGGCCATCATGAGGTATATGATTGCTCCAAATACCAGATGCGTCAAAATCGTTAAAATCACATAAGTCCAACGCAAATAACTAGCCTTAATCCCGTAGTACTGGGCAAAACCCCCGAGTACTCCTAACAGGCGCCGATCACTCGCTGAACGGGTTAACCGCTTATGTTCACTATGCCGACTAGCCATAATAATCCTCCTCCTTAACTGTTAAATATCTTCAAGTAATCACCTTAATCATAATATTTATGATAGACATCCGCAATTAATCACTCGTCTTTTTGCTTAGTTTCCACTGTAAGTACGCATTAATGAACGAATCAAGATTACCATCCATTACACCTTGCACATCGTGGGTTTCATACCCTGTTCGATTATCCTTAACTAATGAATATGGATGGAAAACGTAGGACCGAATTTGGGAGCCCCAGCCGATCTCGGCTTGTTCACCTTCGATTTGCGCCCGTTCCTTGGCCTTCTTTTCCTCTTCTAATTCATAGAGCTTCGACTTTAACATATTCATCGCCGTCACCCGGTTTTGGAGTTGTGACCGTTCGGCTTGCGAAGAGGTCACAATTCCGGTTGGCAAGTGGGTAATCCGAACCGCCGATTCGGTCTTATTGATGTGTTGGCCACCCGCTCCACTAGAACGGAAAGTATCAATTCGCAAATCACTTGGATCAATATTAACTTCAACTTCATCATCCAATTCCGGCATCACGTCAATTGAGGCAAAGGAAGTGTGCCGCCGGTTAGCCGAATCAAATGGGGAAATTCGAACTAAACGGTGAACCCCCTTTTCTGGGTGTAAATAACCATAGGCGTTGTGCCCTTTAATTAGGAGGGTAACCGACTTAATCCCAGCTTCTTCACCAGCTTCGTAATTTGCGATTTCAACCGTAAAGTGGTGTTGATCTGCCCAACGGGTATACATCCGCAACAACATTTCCCCCCAGTCTTGGGCTTCAGTTCCCCCAGCTCCCGGATGGATTTCTAAAATCGCATCCTTGGCGTCATACTTATCACTGAGCAGTTGGCTAAGCCGGTAGGAATCCAACGCTGCTTGAGTCTGCTTAAGTCGGGTTTTCATTTCCATTTGTAATTCTGGATCATTTTCCATCATCAGTAATTCAAGGGTATCTTGTAGATCATTTACTTGATCCTGAAGGGTCGTAAATTGATCCCGCCGATCCTTAAGTTCGTTATTTTCACTAATTAATTTTTGGGCTACCTTTTGGTCATTCCAAAAACCCGGTTGTGCCATTTTATTTTCGTTAATTGCGATGCTTTCGTTTAAGGCATCTAAGTCAAAGAGACCTCCCGAAGCGCGCAATCATTGCTTGCATGGCTTCTAATTGTTTTTTGACTTCACTTAGTTCCATGAATAACTCCTTTAAAAAGAAAATCGGGCGAACCGGATCGCAAAGTTCCCCTTGCGACTGGGGTTCTACCCGATCGTAATTGTTTTATTTTTACCGCGTCACATTTTGTCGAATTTCGGACTTCATGAAAAGCCGCGTCGTTTCGTACTCAATGTCCGCAATCATTTGTTCAAACATGTGGTAACCAGTCGTTTGGTATTCAACCAACGGATTTAATTGACCGTATCCCCGTAAACCAACGGACTGCCGGAATTGATCCATTACGTCGATATGATCGGTCCAGTGAGAATCAACCACCCGAAGGATAACCACCTTTTCAAATTCAAGCATTTGGGCAGCATCATACAATTGGCGTTGCTTATCCTTGTAGACTCCTTCCGCAAGGCTCATTAAGTAGTCCACAATCTGATCTGCATCCTTACCAACGAGATCCCGCATACTGATTTGATCCGGTTTTACCAAGACTTCCGTCGCAAAATCAAGAATCCCTTGGAGTTGCCAATCTTCCGGATTACCAAGGGTATGTTGATCAACTTCCCGTTGGATCGTCCGCTTAACCATTGGCATCAAGACCCACTTCAATGACTTCTTTTCGGTAATGACTTGTTGCCGTTCTTTATAAATGATTTCCCGTTGTTCCCGCATTACGTCGTCGTATTGCAAGACGTTCTTCCGGGAGTCGTAGTTGTTACCTTCAACCCGCTTTTGCGCAGATTCAACTTGCCGGGTTAAGAAACGACTCTTGATGACGGCATCTTCACCTTCAACCTTCATCCGGTCCAAGAAGGCCTTGATCCGGTCACCACCAAACCGCTTCATTAAATCATCTTCAAGGGAAAGGTAGAATTGAGACAAACCAGGGTCCCCTTGCCGACCAGACCGGCCCCGAAGCTGGTTATCAATCCGCCGGGATTCGTGTCGTTCAGTCCCAATAACGGCAAGGCCACCAAGTTCCTTAACACCGGGGCCGAGCTTAATGTCGGTCCCCCGCCCAGCCATGTTGGTGGCAATCGTAACTGCCCCCACTTGACCGGCGTTCTTAACAATCTCCGCTTCCTTTGCGTGGTTCTTAGCGTTCAAAACCACGTGGGGAATCTTTTCTTTATCTAGCAAGTGGGAAAGATATTCAGAAGTTTCCACCGCAACCGTCCCAACAAGGACTGGTTGTCCCTTTTCGTGGAGCTTCTTAATCCGCTTAACGACGGCCGCAAACTTACTTTCAAGGGTCGGGTAAAGTAAATCGGGTTCGTCATCACGGGCAACTGGCCGGTTAGTCGGAATGGTAATGGTTTCCATGTTATAGATTTCCCGAAATTCTTCCATTTCAGTCCGGGCCGTCCCAGTCATCCCCGCCAACTTACTGTACATCCGGAAAAGATTTTGGTAGGTAATGTTGGCCATCGTCTTATTTTCTTCTTGAATTTCGACGTGTTCCTTGGCTTCGATCGCTTGGTGTAAACCATCGGAGAACCGCCGTCCTTCCATTACCCGTCCAGTAAAGGAATCAACAATCAAAACTTCGCCATCGGAAACTACATAATCCTTATCCTTAAGCATAATATAGTTAGCCCGCAAAGCTTGATCCAAGTGGTGGGTTAATGCCGTATTGTCTGGATCATAAAGATTCTTCAAATTGAAGTACTTTTCAGCTTTTTGAATCCCCTGGTCAGTTAAAGCAACCGTCTTGGATTCAAGGTCAATCTTGTAGTCTTCTTCATTCTTAAGCTTCTTTACAAAGCGGTCAGTTTGTTGGTAAAGCTTTGACGTTCCCGTCCCAGGACCAGAAATAATCAATGGAGTCCGGGCTTCATCAATTAAAATGGAGTCAACTTCGTCAACGATCGCATAGTTCAAACCCCGTTGAACTTGATCTTCTTGGTAAACGGCCATGTTATCCCGCAAATAGTCAAACCCAATTTCACTGTTAGTGGAATACATGATGTCACACTTGTAGGCTTCCCGCTTTTCATCAGGGGTCTTTTCCGCGCCGTTAACCCCGACAGAGCAACCTAGCCAGTTGTAAAGTTGACCCATTTCTTCAGCATCCCGTTGGGAAAGGTATTCGTTAACCGTAATAACGTGAACCCCTTTCCCACTGAGGGCGTTTAGATAAACCGGCATGGTGGCCGTTAAAGTCTTCCCTTCCCCAGTCTTCATTTCGGCGATGTTCCCTTCGTGGAGAACAATCCCCCCCATGATTTGAACATGGAATGGGTAAAGACCTAAGACCCGCTTTGCCCCTTCACGAGCAACCGCAAAAGCTTCTGGCAAGATCTTATCAAGGTCTTCCCCCTGTTCTTGCACGCGCTTTTTAAATTCAGGTGTTTTGGCCTTTAATTGATCGTCCGTTAGTTTAGCCATTTCATCGGCATAACTTTCGACTTTATTTGCGATCTTATTGATCCGCCGAAGTTCTCGGCGGTCACTTTCAATCCACTTTCTAAGTATGTTCGCCATTAATGCGTCCTGTCCTTCCCCAAATAAATTTGCCGGTCGTAGGATCAACATCCTAAAATACCCGGTATTTTTCCATTTTAATTTAAATTCACAATTTTTATTTTACCATGTTCCAGAAGGTTTTGAAAATGATTGCCGTCTTTCATAGCGATGTTTTATTTATCTTAAGAAAATTAATTAAAAGGCTGAGAAGAAGGTTAACCTTCTTCTCAGCCTTTATCACGTTTCCAAATGTTACTTAGAAACTACCGTCGAAATCCGTAGCCCGGGAGGATAAGTTCGAACAACTACGACTCTGACGAATCAACCTTCCTCCTCCTTATCCCAACCAGGTCGTCGAAAAATTTTCTCCCGACCTATTCCTATGTACATAAAGCACAAGCCGGAGCATCCTTAGTGCTGCTACCTTCCGGTCCTGACACGATTCGCGAGTCCAGCCTTGCTTCATGGCCTAACGGCACTTACTACTTTACCTTATCTATAGAAGAAATGCTAGTCTAAACTTGAATTATTTTTTGCTAAAAGTTCTTTTTGGCGTTTTCGTTCTGCTTTCCGCTTCTTTCGAATTGCACGAAAAAATTGGCGAAGCATGTCTCCACACTCAGTTGCTAAAACCCCACTTTTAACTTCAACTTGATGATTTAATCGCTTATCTTGAAGTAACTGGTATAAAGAAGTAACCGCTCCGGCTTTGGGATCCGGGGCCGCATAAATCACCCGATGAATTCGAGAATTGATAATTGCGCCACTACACATAATGCAAGGTTCTAAAGTTACGTAGAGGTCGCAATCTTCGAGTCGCCAACTTCCTAAATTTTGACATGCTTCCATAATTGCTAAAACTTCAGCGTGATACGTTGCGTCCTGAAATTTTTCCCGCATGTTATGCCCACGACCAATAATTTTACCGTCATGAACAACGATTGCCCCAATCGGAACTTCACCCATAATTTCTGCTTGTTTTGCTTCTGCCATGGCTACGCGCATATAGTCGATTTCCGTCATCATTTTTAAATTTCACCCACTGTTTTTTCTTCCGATTCAGTGTATAATGAATTTTCGTTAAGTGCCAATTTCAAATGACTCAAAATTCATTTTGAAAAAATTTTTGGCCATCATGTAAGCGAAACAAAAGCCGAATCAATACACCATATCTTGTATTTAGTTTTTATTCAACTACGAGATATGGTGTTTTTGAATTGATTTTTTCGAAAAATCAGCTATACTTTAAAACATCAAAAAACGTACTAGGGGGACTTAATTATGGTAACTGTCTTTTCAAAAAATAACTGTGTTCAATGCAAGATGACAAAGCGCTTCTTGGAACAACATAACGTTAACTTTGTCGAACACAATATTGATGAACAACCAGAATATGTTGACTCACTAAAGGCTGAAGGTTTCAAAGCAACCCCGGTTGTTAAATTACCTGACGGGGTTTCCTTCACTGGTTTCCGGCCAGATATGCTCAAAAAGTTGGCTTTCTAGGGTCCCCCAGATAAAATTGCTGGGGCGTGCCCCGGCAGCCCTACCCATAGAGTAGTAGGCGCCTTTGCCTACGCTCTTTTTTTGTGAGGTTGAAATTTAATTAGCCTCAAGGGGTGGAACTATGATCACTTTGTCCCACTCCTTTTCCTATTATGCTAATAAATTATTTGGAGGAAAACATGGCACTTTCTGATATTGATATGACGCAAGTTAAGTACTTTGATTTAAATAATGAAATTAATTTACCAAAAGATGGACAAATTCAACTAAATAAGGACAAAGAAGCCCTCGAAAACTTCCTCGAAGTTAACGTTCGCCCCAACACCAAAAAGTTTAGCTCCGTTGAAGAACGCCTAAATTGGTTGATTAATCATGATTACTTGGAAAAGGAATTTATTGAAAAGTACTCAATGACCTTTATTACTCGGCTTTACGACTACTTAAAGGGAATTGACTTCCATTTTCACTCCTTCATGGCCGCTTACAAATTCTATGCTCAATACGCATTGCGGACAAACGATAAGGAATACTACCTGGAAAACTACATTGACCGGGTGGCAATGAATGCTTTGTACTTAGCTGATGGAGATGAAGATCTTGCCATGGATCTTGCCGATGAACTGATTCACCAACGCTACCAGCCTGCCACGCCAACTTTCTTAAATGTTGGCCGGAAGCGGCGGGGAGAATTTGTTTCCTGTTTTGAAATCCAATCCACAGACAATATGAATACGATCGGCCGGACAATTAACTCAGCCTTGCAACTCTCAAAAATCGGGGGTGGAGTTGGTATTAACTTAACCAACCTCCGGGAAGCCGGTGCCCCAATCAAGAAGATTAAGGGAGCTGCGAGTGGCGTTGTCCCAGTCATGAAGTTATTAGAAGACGCTTTTTCTTACTCTAACCAACTTGGTCAACGACAAGGGGCCGGTGTGGTTTACCTTTCAGTTTTCCACCCCGATATTGTGGCCTTCTTATCCGCTAAGAAGGAAAACGCTGACGAAAAAATCCGGCTAAAGACCCTTTCTTTAGGGATCACGGTTCCTGACAAGTTCTATGAATTAGTTGAAAAGGGTGAAAAGATGGCCCTTTTTAGCCCTTACGACGTAGAACGGATCTACGGCAAGCCCTTTGCTTACATTGATATTACGAAGGACTACGACGAATTAGTCGCTAACGATGAAATCACTAAGAAGTGGATCGATGCCCGCGAGCTTGAAGATGAAATCTCCAAGCTCCAACAAGAATCTGGTTATCCATACATCGTTAACCTGGATACTGAAAATCGGGCTAACCCCGTCAATGGTAAGATCATCATGAGTAACCTTTGTTCTGAAATCGCCCAAGTCCAAGCGCCTTCAGTTGTGGCTGACGATCAATCCTACGATATCTTGGGGACAGACGTTTCATGTAACCTTGGTTCAACCAACGTCGCTAACCTGATGGAAAGCCCTGACTTTGGCCGTTCCGTCCGGGCAATGATGCGAGCCTTGACGACAATTTCCGATGCAGAAAGCTTAACCGTGGTTCCATCAATCCGGAAAGGAAATGACCTTTACCACTCCGTTGGCCTTGGGGCAATGGGCCTACATGGTTTCTTAGCTAAGCACCACATCCAATATGGGAGCCCAGTCGCCATCGAATTTACTAGCGTCTACTTCATGTTACTGAACTACTGGACCTTGGTTGCTTCTACCGAATTAGCCCGGGAAAAAGGGGAAAGCTTCTACGAATTCGATAAGAGCACTTATGCTGATGGCTCTTACTTTGATAAATACCTCAACCAAGATTGGGGACCAAAGACGGACCTAGTCAAGAAGCTCTTCGCCGACTTCTTCATTCCTGGTCCCGATGACTGGGCAGCCTTAAAGGCTAAGGTTCAAAAGGATGGCCTTTACAACGCTTACCGGATGGCAGTGGCGCCAAATGGTTCAACCTCTTACATTGGGGATTCAACTTCAAGTTTGCATCCAATCATTAACCGGATTGAAGAACGGCAAGAAAAGATGATTGGGAAGATCTACTACCCAGCACCATATTTGGACAATGATACTCTGCCATATTATAAATCAGCATATGACACCGACATGCGGTCAGTGATCGACACCTACGCAGCTGCTCAAGAGCACGTTGATCAATCCCTTTCAATGACCCTCTTCATGCGGTCAACTATTCCAGCAGGAATGTATGAATGGAAGAACGGGCGGACGGATAAAATGACTACCCGAGACCTAAATATCTTACGGCACTACGCTTACCAAAAGGGCATCAAGTCGATCTACTACATCCGGACCTTTACGGACGATAGCGGTGAAATTGGGGCTAACCAATGTGAATCATGTGTAATTTAATTACATTTGATTCCGGTTTCACAATTAGCGTGTTATAATCGAATAGTTACTTTTTAAAATTTTGGATCAAAAGGACCGAGGATAATAAAATGGCAATCGAAAACTATAAGGCAATCAATTGGAACCGAGTTTCCGATATGATTGATAAAGCAACTTGGGAAAAATTAACCGAACAATTCTGGCTTGATACCCGGATTCCAGTTTCTAACGACATGGACGACTGGCGCGAATTAGATGACGACCACCGGTGGGTTGTTGGCCACGTCTTTGGGGGATTAACCTTATTGGACACCCTTCAATCTGAAGCTGGTTTAACGGCTTTAAAGGAAGATGTTAAGACCCAACACGAGACAGCAGTTTTGAATAACATCCAGTTCATGGAATCAGTTCACGCCAAGTCTTACTCAACGATTTTTTCAACTTTGAACACGCCGGATGAAATTGAAGAAATCTTCCGCTGGTCAGATACTGAAGAATATCTTCAAAACAAGGCCATCAAGATCGGAAACCTCTACTTGGACCCGAACGAAGACCCGCTTAAAAAGAAGATTGCCAATGTCTTCTTGGAAACCTTCCTTTTCTATTCTGGTTTCTACACCCCACTTTACTACCTTGGCCACAACAAGTTGAATAACGTTGCTGAAATCATCAAGTTAATTCTCCGGGACGAATCAGTTCACGGGACTTACATTGGTTACAAATTCCAAGTAGGAATGAAACAACTTAGCACTAAGCGGCAACAAGAAATTAAGGATTGGATGTACGACTTCCTCTACGAACTTTACGATAACGAAGAAAAATACACCCAATTGTTATATGATCAAGTTGGCTGGACGGATGACGTTTTGACCTTTATCCGTTACAACGCAAACAAAGCCTTAATGAATTTAGGGCAAGATCCCCTCTTCCCAGACACTGACGAAGATGTAAACCCAGTTGTAATGAACGGGATTTCTACCACGACTTCTAACCATGACTTCTTCAGTCAAGTTGGGAATGGTTACCGGCTTGGGGCCGTTGAAGCAATGGCTGATAGTGATTACCACGTTGCTAGCCCTAACGACGGCAAAGCCGCTGATAATAAAGAATAAACAAAAGCTAAAGGAGGTATCTGCCATTGTTGAACTAAAACTAGACAATTTGCGATTGTTCGTCACTCGATTGTGTGGCCGCTTTGGCGTTGACTAGTTTAGTTTAACTTGGGAGGTGCTTTTTTATCGCAATCTTTGAGTAATATTCAAGATCCGATAAAGGCTGGGAAATTTTAACACTCCCCAAATAACTTTCAAAGTCCTTGCCAGGTGCAGGGACTTTTTTGTTTTCCCGCTAACGTGGCCACCAAGAAAGGATTTTTTTTATGTCAAACATTACCATTAATCACCTAACTTTTACTTATCCTGGCGAGGGGCCACTTTTCGATGATGTTAACCTCATCATTGATGACCAATGGCGCCTCGGTCTTTTAGGTCGCAATGGCCGAGGAAAGACCACCCTGCTTAAATTAATTCAGGGTCAGCTTCACGGAAGCGGCAAAATAACGGCACACCAAGCTTTTGTTAGTTATCCACTAAACATTCTGTCGCCAAGCCTTCCATCAATTATGGCGATTCAAGAAGTTGTCCCAATTGAAGAATGGCAAGTTGCCAAAGAGTTATCCAAGCTTAATGCTCAAACTGATATTCTCTGGCAGCCTTATAACACGCTTTCTGGCGGTGAACAGACGAAAGCCCAATTAGCTTGCGCCTTTGCTGATCCAACTAGTTTTGTCCTCTTAGATGAACCAACTAACCACTTGGATGCCATTACTCGTCAGACAGTCATCCAGTATTTGCAAGCCAAAAAACAAGGCTTTATTATCACTAGTCATGACCGCAATTTTCTTGACCAGGTCATTGACCACGTTTTAGTAATCGAAGCGAAACAGCTTTATCTGCAACAAGGCAACTACTCCAATTACCGCGCCCAAAAGGATTTACGAGACCAAAGTAATCAAGCTCGTAATGACCAACTCAGAAAGGAAATCCACCGCTTAAAAGCAACCGTCCAAGAGAAACAAACCTGGGCCAATAAGGCAGAAACTAAAAAAGACCACGCCACCCATAGCGATCGTGGTTTTCTGGGAGCCAAAGCAGCGCGGATGATGAAACGATCAATTAGTCTTAACCAACGTCTAAATAACGAAATCAAGACTAAAGAAGGCCTCTTAGAAAACATTGAGCAGGCTCCAGAACTAACGATGAACCATCAGCCAGCTCTAACTCGTCAAGTCCTTGCAGTTCATAATTTAAGCTTGGGAAACGAAGATCAACCACCCCTTTTTAAGCCCTTAACCTTTAATCTAGAATGCAATCAACAGTTAGTTATTACTGGCGCAAATGGGACCGGGAAAACCACATTGCTTAACTACCTTGCAAAACAAATTACAACTCACTCATCAAATTCTAGTTGTGAATTTCCCAGTCAACTAACCGTTAGCTACCTTCACCAACAACTTCATTTTTCCCACCAGGAACTTGATGATTATGCCCAGAGCCACGGATTAGACAAGGAAGCCCTCCTAAACCTCCTTTATAAACTTGGCTTTCAGCGCAATGAATTTCGTCACGCAACTGATGAACTCAGTGCTGGTCAACAACGCAAACTCGCACTCGCTACTTGCTTATTAACCCCGGCTAACCTCTATTTGCTAGATGAACCTTTTAACTACCTCGACACCTACAACCAAGACCAGCTAATTACCCTTCTTCGAACTGTCCAGCCAAGTCTGATTATGGTCGAACACGATCCTGCAATTATCCACCAATTAGTATTCCCTATCATTGATTTAGAAGCCGAAAGTTAGGGTGGCTCGTACTAAATCGCACATGCTTACTAATTTTTCTAAATGTTATGTTAGTGAACGCGATTTGCTAGTTCGTAACATTTAACAAAAAAAGCCTAACAAGGTTAGACTCAAAGTAGACTAAAAAAGGAGTCTTTGCCTTGTTAAGCTACTTTAAGTCTAGTTATGATCGCCATGATTTTCAAG